>CABUDQ010000009.1 GCA_902490365.1 uncultured Collinsella sp.
GCGCCGAATGCTCGCCATCGAAATTTATCGATGGCCTATTTCAGACTGTAATGGGCTTGCCGTCGATGCTGCGCTCGGTGTGCAGCACCCGCGTCCTCTTCAAGTCGACGCTTCCCGAGGCGCGGCTCATATGGGGCGCGGAACGCCTGCTCGACCTCGGTGCACCTCGCACCTTCTCCCCGGGCGACGCTTGGTTCAGCAGTACTGACGGGGCGCACGACCGCATCGGCTTTGTGCATTTTCCGATCATGGACTTCCCCGTGTACCGCGAGCTTGGGCGGCTCCTTGACCTGTACTTCAGAGAATAACCACCGCGGGGTCCGCTTCGCGCAGCAAAAGCGGACCCCGTCGATTGTTCCATTACTTGAAATTCTGCTCATTTATGCGCCTTGGGGGGCTTGTTATCCCAAGGCGCACCCTCGGGCGCGTTCCAAAATCGTCCCGAAATAGCTCATTTACGAGAAAGGACTCGGAACCATGACCAATTCTCTGCCCATGAAGACCCGCGCGATGATGTACGAGCAGCAGCTCGATCACCTGCCCCGTCCTGTGGACGAAATGTACCGAAGAATCGAAACACTCGCCCCGAAGCGCTATGCGGGCATCGTGCACGACAGCGACACGACGGACGCGGGACGTCCGGCAGCCGCGCATCTTCACGTGATGATGGAGTTCCAGAATCCGCGCTCGCTCAATAGCATCGCGAAGCTCCTTGGAGATAATCCTGAGCGCATCGAGGCTTGGAAGGCAGGTGTGGAAAACGGTTTTTCCTACCTGTGCCACAGAACGGATGGCGCACGATCCAAGCATCAGTACGACCCCAAAATCGTGCGCTCCAATTTCGATTACCCAGCGCTACTTGCTTCTATTGAGTCGCGCGTTGCTCGAACGAGGTCCCATAGCAGCATCAAAGTCCTTCTCGATGACCTTCTCGAAGGTCGTATCGACAAGGAGTCCTTGATCTCTCAGCTCTCCGGATCCGAATATGCCCGGACATAGCGTCAGATCGAAGACGTTTATGCACGCCGCCTTCAGGTTCAGGCCCGGGAATGGCGGGGGTTGATGCTCAAGGGCGAAACAAGGGTGGAATCAGTTTGGATCTTCGGGCCTGCTGGAACGGGGAAGTCCACCCTCGCAAAGCTCTATGCGAAGCGGAAGGGCGAACCGTTCTTCGTCTCTGGATCTACGAGAGACATCTTTCAGGGGTATGAGGGCCAGCACACGGTGATTCTTGACGAACTTCGTCCCTCATCCATCCCCTACGCCGACCTGTTTCGCATCACGGATCCCTATGCGATGGAGCATGAGGTGATGGCACCGTCCCGATATTCCGACAAAGCGATAGCCGCCGATCTCGTAATCGTCACGACGCCCTACAGCCCTTTGGAATTCTATGGAGAACAGATGCGCCGATCCGCGACTTATCATCCGCAAAACGATGTCGACGGATTTGGTCAACTTGAGAGGCGCCTCTCCGTCGTTGCGGAGATGCAGACGAGGGAGATCTGTCTCTCTGAGTTTAGGCACGATCTCGACGGATACTGGCCGGTCGAAGGTTCCTCTCGTACAAACCCATATTCGAGTTATGCGCGAGGACTCGCCCCCTCGTCCTGCGCCAACGCTCTTTATAAAGAGCTTCTCGACACCGTTTCGCACTTGACAGCTTAACCAATCGGGCCCCGTGCGATAATCTTGAAATATCGCATCGGGGCTCTTTTCTGAACAGGAAGGAGCCTGCTAGTGACTGTGAGAAAAGACAGCAAAGGGCGAATCCTCAGACGCGGGGAAAGCCAGAGAAAAAACGGCCGTTACTGCTTCAAGTATGTGGATGCAAGAGGTAAAACGCGGAGCGTCTACTCGTGGACCTTGACAACTCATGATCTAACTCCGAAGGGGAAGAAAGCCAGTCCGTGCTTGCGCGCGTTGGAGCATGAGATCCAGCGCGATCTGCTTGATAAGGTCGCGCCGAACAATATGACAGTCTACGAACTCGCATCTCGTTACACTGAAACAAAGACTGCCGTGAAACAATCCACTCGAGCCGCCTACAAGACAATCCTCAATTTTCTTGCTACAGATGAATTCGGCTCGCGACGAATATGCGGTGTCACCTCCCTTGATGCCAAGGAATGGCTCATCAACCTGCAAAAAATCCACGGCAAGCGCTATAGCACAATCCATAGCATCCGTGGTGTTCTGAGACCGGCGTTTCAACTGGCAGAGGAGAACAGCCTGATTCGCCGAAATCCCTTCTATTTCGAGCTCGCAACGATACTGACAAACGACATGGTTACACACAAGGCCTTGGCCACTAACCAAGAACGCAGATTTCTTGCTTTCGTGGAGGGCGATGAACACTTTCACCGCTATCGTGACGCCATCTACATCCTTCTAAATACGGGCCTGCGCATTTCTGAATTCTGCGGTCTTACCGTCGAAGACCTTGATTTCAAAAACGGAAGCATTCGGGTAAACAAGCAACTTCAGCGGACCAGCAACATGCGATACTACATCGAACGTCCCAAGACGGAGAGCGGGATCCGCTATGTTCCCATGACTCAAGCCGTGACAGAGTGTTTCAGGAGTATCCTTGCGCAACGTCTAAAGCCTTCGAGTGAGCCGGTCGTTGACGGTGTTAGCGGTTTTCTGTTTCTTGATAAAAACGAGATGCCGCGTGTTGCCCTGCACTGGGAGAAGTACTTCCACCACGCGATAGAGAAACATAATCGCATCTACAAGGATGAGCTTCCCAAAATCACACCACATGTCTGCCGACATACCTTCTGCTCGAAGATGGCACGCAGGGGAATGAACCCTGCGAAGCTAAAATGCATCATGGGCCACTCCGACATCAACGTGACTTTTAACACATACACCCATCTTGATTTCGACGACGCCAGAGAGGATATGCTGAAAATTGGATGCAAAGGACGGTCAACATTGTGACAACAAGTCGTAAACCCTCGTTCTTTACGACAATTCTTACGACGCTGGAAAGAAGAATAATCCGCTCATTTATGAATCAATTTGATATTCTGTCCTTGACGAGGGATCAAAAAGCAGTGCGATTATCTGCGAAAACTCTGATATTCGAGAGGTTTTAGCCAATGCGCAAAATCCTATTTGTCTGTCATGGGAACATCTGCCGCATCCTTAGATTAATGTCTGGAAAAGTCGGGATTTACGCTTACGGAGCACGGACAGTCGTTACCTCGTGTGGAATACCCTGGGAGTATACTGGACGCTTATATTGACGAGCATAAGGAAAGGGGCAGCAATGCCAAAACACGAGGAACGCGTCTTGTCGCTTGACGGCCTGCGAGGGCTCGGGGCTCTGATGGTGTTCCTGTATCACGTCGACATCATGGTCAAGCCGTTTGGCGCGGGGGGGTCCGAGTCTCTTCCCTGGCACCGCGTCGGTTATGGTGTTCTTCATCCTGTCTGGCATAGTGCTGTCTCTTGTTCCCTTTAAGCACATGGGAAACGGCGGGTACGACTGGCTTGGCTATTACCCAAGAAGGGTCGTCCGCCTTTGCGGGCCGCTGTTTGCGGCGATTGCGCTGGCCCTTCCTGCGGGCTACGTGGCCTGGCGCCTGGGGTCCACGTCGCGCTCCGCGCTTGCCGTCGCCTACGACGCGGGCCTTCCCACTGCGGTTCATGACATCCTCATGCAGTTCGACGTGCTGTTCAACGTGTCCGATGGCGTCAACAACCTCTTTGGCGCGCAGCTCGTCCGCGTTGACTCTCCCGTCTGGTCCATGAGCTGGGAGCTCTGGTTTAGCCTGACGCTTCCGCTGGCCATCTGGTGCATATCAAGGATTCGCCGGACGGGTTTGGCGGTTGTTGCGACCTTTATTGCGGTGCTTGTCTCGCACTGGACGGGCTACTTTCCGCTGCGCTTTTGCCTGATGTTCTGGCTTGGCGTCATGGTGGCCCGGCGATTCGACAAGATCAGGGCCGTCCAAATCCCGGTTCCGGCCGAGCTGGCGCTGCTCGTGGCCTCCGTTGGCGTCATCGAGCTTTCGCTCGTGTGGCATCCCGGCGGGGTACTCGAGGCGCTGAAGTCCACCGTCATGAACGCGGCCTGCCTGACTGTCGTCGTTGTCTCGATTGCCGACGGTTTCACGCGTCGGGCGCTCTCCACGGCTCCTATGGTCTTCTTGGGAAAGGTGTCGTACAGTCTCTACCTCACCCACGCCATTGTCATAGGAGGCCTCGCTGCCTTTTTACCCAAACTCGGAATTGCCACGCCGCTTGCGATTGCCGCAGCCTCATTGCTCGTAAGCACGGTTGTTGCGATCGCGTTTTGGCGCGCGGTCGAGGTTCCCAGCATGAACCTATCGCGTTCGCTGGGTAAGTTGAAACCCGATGATACTATTCGCTAAGCTATTGAAAAAACGGCTTCGCTCGGAATAGGAACCGTCATGCAAAACCACCAATCCATGCAGCGTATTCTGTTTATCTGCTACGGCAACATCTGCCGCTCGACGATGGCTGAGTCGGTGCTTACCGAGCTCGTGCGCCGCGCTGGGCGCGAGGCGGAGTTTGTCATCGATTCCGCAGCGACCTCAACCGAGGAGATCGGCAACCCGCCGCATCATGGCACGGTCGCCAAGCTGCGCGAAGTCGGGATTCCCGTCGTTGCCCACCGCGCGCGCCAGGTGCGTCGCGCGGAGTATGGCGACTGGGATCACATTGTCTATATGGATGCTGAGAACGCGCGCGGCCTGCGTCGCATCTTTGGCGACGACCCTGACGACAAGATTACGCGCTTGCTCGATTGGACCGAGCGCCCCGGCGACGTGGCCGATCCCTGGTACACCGGCAACTTCGATGCCACCTACCGCGACGTGCTCGACGGTTGCACTGCTATGCTCGAACAACTGTAGGCTCGCGAGCACACGAACCGCACCATCGACATGCAGCGAGCGAGGATTTTCTCCCGCATATAAATCGAGCGTGGACTTTCTCCCACATTGAGCGTTCAAGTGCGCTCTAGACGGGAGAAAATCCACGCTCATTATCTCAGTGGGAGAAAATCCACGCTCAACTACTCGTCGACGATCTCGGCGAGCCAGACGTTCAACGTATCGACCTCGGGGCAGCAGAACTTGGCCGTACCGGGCTCGTTGCCTCCATGTGACAAAGGAGCTGTCCCCTTGTCACATTAGGGATTGCGCCCTAGACCGGCTTGACCTCCAGCTTTATCCCCTCGGAACGGGAGCCGCCCAAAACATCTGAAAGGGCCCAGGTCGCATACAGAGGCAGATAGAGAACGGATCCGTCGCGCTCAACGTTGCCTCTCGAGAAAACGATCCCGCGCTTTACGCCATACTCGGACGTTTCAAGCACATGGTCGAGCGCGGCGTGCGCGTGGTAATAGGAGCCTGATTTGACCTCGATCGGAACAGCTGTCCCATCCGGGCCGTCGACCACAAAGTCCACTTCACCGCGCTTTTTTGTCTGATAGTAGTAAAGCTGGCGATTATGGGCAGTCAGCTGCTGGGCCACCACATTTTCGTAAATACCACCCAGATTGGGCTCCTTGCTATCGAGATACGCCGCCTGAGCAACGCCAACGGGGTAGCGTGCCATCAGCATGCCCGTATCTGATTGGTACAGCTTGAACTGCGATGGTCGCGCCGTTTTGAGCAAAGGCGATTTGGGCTCGGATACAATATCGGCCTTGAGAGCAACGCCGGCATCGACAAGCCAGACAAAATCTCGCTGGTATTTCTCAAAATGTGCCTTGGGGTCAATGGAATTGAGCACAAAGCGCTTGTTTTCGCCCTCGAGCATAATAGGAAGCTGATCGTAGATGCTCTGCACCTGAAGGGCCCGTCCGCTTGCATACTTGGAGATATCCCGTCGGTACTGCTCATTGAGCTCCGACTGAAGCTGACGAACAGAGGCAAGGTCGCCCTGCGTGTCAAGGAAGCGCTGCACGACCTCCGGCATTCCGCCAACAACAATATAGGTCCTGAAGTTTGCCATCATCGCGTCATGAATGTAACCAGGAATGGGCTTCTCGCTGACACACGCATCGAGTATCGTTTGGCGAGCCCCCTCGCTCACCCCGATTGCCCAGCAAAACTCCTCAAAATCGAGCGGAAACATCCTAAGCTCGTGAACATATCCCACCGGATAGGATCTGATGCCCTTGAACTGGGTCCCGAGCATTGACCCAGAAAACGCCCAGCGGCACCGCCCGTCCTCAACAAGAAATTTTGCCATTGTCATGATGTCGGGGGCCTCTTGGACCTCATCGATAAACACGAGCGTTTTGCCCGGCGTTATCGACTTTCCCGAGAGAAGCGTCACCCTACTGATGAAATCATCGGCATCTCGTGCCTCGAGAAGAGCGTCTTTTGCCTGACGATTTTCCATAAGGTTGAGCTCGATGTAGGTTGCGTGGTTGGCTTTGCCAAACGCACGAATCGAATAGCTTTTGCCGATCTGGCGAGAACCCGTGATGAATAAGGCCTTTTGCTCGGTAGACTTCAGCCACCGTTCCAGTTCAGCAGCTATTTTTCTGCGCAGCATAGGCTCTCCCCTCAGTGTCATCAGATGAAATGTATAGATTTATATGCTTGATTATCGATGAAATGCAGAGTTTTTAGAGCCGGAAATCGGATGAAATGCAGAGATTTGAGATTTAGAGCATGAAGAGGGGCGTCCACCGCCGCATGTGACAAAGGGACTGTCCCTTTATCACATCGCTCAACTACTCGTCGATGATCTCGGCAAGCCAGACATTCAGCGTATCGACCTCGGGGCAGCAAAACTTCGCCGTACCGGGCTCGTTGCCAGGCACGGTTCCGCCGTAGCGTAGGATGTCGATATAGGGAAAGCCCACATGGCAGGCCATGGCGCACATCTTGCCGCGGTCTCGGTCAAAGTCAAAGACGTCGCCCGGCTTGTGACCATGGTGGCAGCGGCACGCACCCAGCTGGTCCACGCAGCTCACGCGGATACGCGGACGCTCGCCACGCGGAGCGCCGAGCGGCTTGCCCCCGCCCGCAGGCCTGGCACCGTTCTCGCCAGCGTTACTCATGGTTGATCACATCCAGGCAGGCCTCGATGGGCAGGCCGGCCGATTTGTCCTCTTGGTCGGCATTGCGCTCGATAAGCTCGGCCACCACGCGCATGGCGTCGGCTGTGGCGCGCTGCAGACTCCAACCTGCCATAACGCGGCCGACAAGCACCGCCGAGAACGTGTCGCCCGTGCCTGGAAAATAGACCGGAATGAGCTCAAAGGGAATCGTGAAGTACTCCCCCGCCACATGGTCGTAACCGATAACCGCGTTCGTGCCATTGACCACGGCGCTCGTAATGACCACCGACTTGGCACCCAGCTCGCGCACGGCGTCCACAAGGGCGCGGGCCTCATCCGGCGTAATTTGCTCGGCGATAGGCCTATCGGCAAGCAGGCACGCCTCGGTATAGTTGGGTACCGCGTAGTCTGCGCACTCGAGCAGGTGCCGCATAAGGCCAATCGTGGACTCGGGCACACCGGCATAGAGCTTGCCGTTGTCGCCCATGATGGGATCGACAAACACCTTGGTGCCCTTTTGCGCGCGGCGGTGGCAAAAGTCCGAGATGATACGCGTCTCTTCCTCGGTCACGATAAAGCCGGTCGAGATGGCGTCGAACTCAAAGCCGAGCTCCTCCCAGATAGCGAGGCTTTGGCGCACGTACTCGGTGGTGTCGTGGATGTAGAACTTGGGGTAGTTGAGCGTGTCGGAAACGAGCGCCGTCGGCAGGTTATGGATACGGTAGCCCATGTGCGACAGTACCGGCAGCATGGCGGAAAGCGCGACCTTGCCGTAGCCGCACATATCGTTAATCAGCAGCAGCTGAGTATTCTTCATGAGGGTCTCCCTTGTTTCGGGCGCGGCGCAGCAGCGCCACAGTGCGACTAAGTGTAGCGCAGGGGGCGTTGCGAGCGGAGGCGAGCGGTGCGAAGTGCAAATTGTTGCGGAAAGGTTTCGGAAATGGGAGGCAAAATCGCGGCGGTAGCGGCACAGTAGCTGCCATTTATTTACTACCATTCCAAAACTATGCCAGATTACTACGATAAACCGTCAGTCTCCAACCACAACGAATTGCACTCCGGCAAAACCGCAGGTAGACAGCTTGTGATTTTCCGAAAAACAATGCCGAGGTCTGAGATTTCGAATTCATCGTAGTAATCCGGCATAGTTTTGGACAAAGCAACTTCGAAAGGGTGTCACCGCAGCCCAAAATGATTCGTTTTCCTCCGTCCCCCACGGATCACTCAAATGCCAACCGAGGCAGCGCTGCAGATTGAGGACGGACAGCGAAAGCGTTCCTAAGCGAGCAAGGTGACGTGAAAGAGGAGGGCATAGGCCTTGTGGCCATGCCCGACGATTGAACGCCAGATTGCCGCTTAGGAGCGTTTGCAGCGTCGAGCGGTTACGGCGTTTGGCAAAACGCCGTAACTATAAGTTTGGTACCTTGACATTCATTTCTCATGCTCCTAGATTGGTTAGGCACAAAACAATTCCACTACCTAACTAAAGAAAGGAGCAACACTAATTCATGTGCGATGAACCTCTTAACCTTTGTTCGCACGAGCCCGGCGGCGACCCGTCACAGCCGGCGGATGTACCCGAAGCGGTTAGCTCAGAAGACAAGCTTGCTAAGCGCATCCTCAATGGCCTGGGCTTTTGCGGCCATTACATGCACTTTCATGGCGGAGGCGTATCCGGCAAGGCGCCCATCATTTGCCTGCTGGCCAAGCAGCCCGGCGGTGAGATGTCGCAGCAGGAACTCGGCATGCACTTTGACCTCAAGCCGGGGTCGCTTTCCGAGATCCTGTCCAAGCTCGAGGTCAACGGCCTCATCGAGCGCAGCCGCAATCCCAAAGACCGGCGACAGCTCACCATTCGCCTGACCGAAACCGGCCGGGAAAACGCCCGCATCGACCAGGCGGCCCGTATTCGCTTTAGGGAGCAGGCCTTTAGCGCACTTACGCCCGACGAGCGCGAACAGCTTGCCGAAATGCTCGAGAAAATCCGTGTAACCTGGGAGGAACTGGATGATTAAAACCCTCATGGGCAGCATCCGCGACTATATGAAAGTCACCGTCGCCACGCCGTTGCTCGTGCTTGGCGAGGTGCTCTGCGAGATGCTGATTCCATTTATCACCGCCAACCTGATCGACGCCATCAAAGACGGCGCCACCGTGGCCGAGATGCTCCCCACCGCGGGCTTTTTGGTGCTCATCGCGCTCACGTCGCTCGCCTTTGGCGCTGCGGCCGGCGTCACCTGCAGCCATGCGAGCTGCGGGTTCGCCAAGAACCTGCGTCACGACCTGTTCTACAAGATCCAGACGTTCAGCTTTGCCAACATCGATGAGTTCTCGAGCTCCTCGCTCGTCACGCGCCTGACCACCGATATCAACAACGTGCAGCAGGCCTTTATGATGATCATCCGTATCGCCGTGCGCGCGCCGCTGGTATTGATCTTCGCCTTTACCATGGCGTTTATCATGGGCGGCAGCGTCGCCATGGTCTACCTGGTCATCATTCCGCTGCTGGGCTTTGGACTGTTCTTTATCATCTTTAAGGTGCGCCCCATCTTCTCGCGCGTGTTCCACAAGTACGATGCCCTTAACGAGTCCGTCGAGGAAAACGTCACCGGCATGCGCGTGGTCAAGAGCTATGTGCGCGAAGACTTTGAAAAGGAGAAGTTCGCGACCGCCGCGCGCGACGTCCAGATGGACTTCACCCGCGCCGAGAAGCTGCTCGCCTTTAACAACCCCATGATGAACATCTGCGTCAACGGCGCGTTTGTCGTCATCATCTACCTGGGCTCCAAGCTCATCATCACAAGCCAGGGCACGCTGTTCGACGTGGGCCAGCTCTCCTCGACCTTTACCTATGGTTTCCAGATTCTCATGAGCCTGATGCAGCTGTCGATGATCTTTGTCATGGTGACCATGGCCGACGAATCGGCACACCGCATTGCCGAGGTGCTGGCCGCCGAGCCCACGATCGCCGATCCCGCCGAGCCCGTGCTCGAGGTTGCCGACGGTTCCATCGACTTTGACCACGTGAGTTTTAAGTATTCCAAGCATGCGAAGCGCCAGGCGCTCGACGATATCGACCTGCACATTACGAGCGGCGAGACCATCGGCATCATCGGCGGCACCGGCTCGGCCAAGTCCACGCTCGTTAACCTCATCGCCCGCCTGTACGACACCACCGAAGGCGCTGTGCGCGTGGGCGGCGTGGACGTGCGCGACTACGACCTGGACGCGCTGCGTCACCAGGTCGCCATGGTGCTGCAGAAAAACGTGCTGTTTAGCGGCACCATCGCCGAGAACCTGCGTTGGGGCGACCCGAACGCCACCGACGAGGAAGTCCGCGAGGCAGCGCATCTGGCCTGCGCCGACGAGTTTGTCGACGGTTTCCCCAAGGGCTACGACACCTGGATCGAACAGGGCGGCTCCAATGTTTCGGGCGGTCAGAAACAGCGCCTGTGCATTGCACGCGCCCTGCTGCGTCGCCCCAAGATCTTGATCCTGGACGACTCCACCAGCGCCGTCGACACCAAAACTGACGCCAAGATTCGCGCAGGGCTGGCAAGCTATCTGCCCAACACGACCAAGCTCATCATCGCTCAGCGCATCAGCTCCGTGCAGGACGCAGACCGCATCATTGTCATGGAGGGCGGCCGTATCGCGCAGATCGGCAACCATGACGAGCTGCTTAAGACAAGCGAGATCTACCGCGAGACCTTTACCTCGCAGAACAAGATGTCTGCCGAGGGCGAAGGGGCCGTCGAGGCCAACACCGAGGCATCCGCAACGCAAGCTCAGACCCAGGAAGGAGGCGAGGCACATGAGTAAGGCAACGACCGCCGAGCGCGCGCTCAACCGTAAGGGCGGCACCATGTCGCGCCTCATCAAGACGCTCTTTGGCTTCTATCCCGTGCTTTTGCCCCTTGTCGTCGCCGGCGTGGTGCTCTGCGCCATCATCAACTCCATCGGCGCGACCTTCCTGCAGAGCGCCCTGCAAATTATTAGCGAATCGTGGCAGTCGGGCGATTGGGAAGCCGCGCAGCCCAAGATTCTGCAGCTCGTGACCACCCTCGCCTGCATCTACGGCGTCGGCGTCCTGTCCTCGCTCTTCTGGAACCGCGCCATGGCTATCGTCACGCAGGGCTCGCTCGAGAAGCTGCGCGAGATGATGTTCAACCGCATGCAGGACCTGCCGATCCGCTACTTCGACACGCACCAGCGCGGCGATATCATGAGCCACTACACCAACGACATCGACACGCTGCGTCAGATGATCAGCCAGTCGCTGCCCAACCTGCTCATGACGATCATCATCATCGTCACGGTGTTCTTTATCATGCTGTACTACAGCGTGTGGATGTGCCTGGTCATCATCGCCGGCGTCGCCTTTATGACCTTTATGACCAAGCTGCTCGGCTCCAACTCCGCGCGCTTCTTCATTGCGCAGCAGACCGAGCTCGGCGTGGTCGAGGGCCATATCGAGGAAGTCATGAACGGTCAGAAGGTCGTCAAGGCGTTCTGCCACGAGTCTGCCGCCGAGGCCGATTTTGACGAGCGCAACGAAAAGCTCTTCGAGGTCTCCCAGAAGGCCAACATGTACGCCAACATCCTCATGCCCATCCTTATGAACCTGGGCAACCTGCTCTACGTGCTGGTCGCACTGGCGGGCGGCATTTTCCTGGCGCTGGGCGTGCCCAACCTGAGCATCTCGGGCATGGCGCTGTCCATCGCCGTCGTGGTGCCGTTCCTCAACATGACCAAGCAGTTCTGCGGACAGATCGGCCAGATCTCACAGCAGATCAACGCCGTGGTCATGGGCCTCGCCGGCGCCGACCGCATCTTTGAGCTCATCGACGAGAAGCCCGAGGCCGACGAAGGCTACGTGACACTCGTCAACGCGCAGGTGAACCCCGAGACTTGGGAGTTCGAGGAGGCGGACCACCACACCGGCATGTGGGCGTGGAAACATCCGCACCGCGCAACCGGCGAGATCGAGTACGTACCGCTGCGCGGCGACCTGGTCATGGACAACGTCGACTTTGGCTACACGCCCGACCACGAGGTGCTGCACGGCGTGTCCGTGTTTGCCAAGCCGGGCCAGAAGGTCGCGTTTGTCGGCGCCACCGGTGCCGGCAAGACGACCATCACCAACCTCATCAACCGCTTCTACGACATCGCCGACGGCAAGATCCGCTACGACGGCATCAACGTCAACAAGATCCGCAAGGCCGACCTGCGCCGAAGCCTGGGCGTCGTGCTGCAGGACGTGAACCTGTTCACCGGCACCGTGATGGATAACATCCGCTACGGCAACCTGGATGCGACCGACGAGGAGTGCATCGCGGCGGCCAAGCTCGCGGGCGCGGACGACTTTATCACCCGCCTGCCCGACGGCTATGACACCATGCTCACCGGCAACGGCGCCCAGCTGTCGCAGGGCCAGCGCCAGCTGATCTCGATCGCCCGCGCTGCCGTCGCCGATCCGCCGGCAATGATTCTGGACGAGGCAACGAGCTCCATCGACACCCGCACCGAGGCCATCGTGCAGGCGGGCATGGATAAACTCATGGAAGGCCGCACGACGTTTGTCATCGCACACCGCCTGTCCACCGTGCGCAACTCTGACGCGATCATCTGTCTGGACCACGGCCGCATCATCGAGCGCGGCAACCACGACGAACTGATCGCCAAGCGCGGGTATTACTACCAGCTCTACACCGGAGCGTTTGAGCTGGAGTAGGACCGATTACTGACGGAGGGTGCCCCGGGGACGGGCGGGGTATTTCCTCCGTGCTCAAACATTCTCGCTGCGCTGCGAAACTGCGCGCGGAGGAAATACCCCGCCCGTCCCCGGGGCACCCTCCTGTACGCGATTAGCCCGTCATTTAAAACGGAATAAAAGTTAGTGAGGCCCTGGCCGTTTGGCCAGGGCCTCGTTTTGTGTAAGCTACTTGAGGAGTTGGGCCATGGCGTTGACGAATTTTTGTACTTGGAGGGTTGGCTCGAGCGGATAGTGCAAAAAAACCGGCACCTCGCGGCCGCACAGGAACGGCACGCCTACAAAGGCCGGGTGTACGCCTGACCAAGCTCCGCAGGTGAGCACCGCGTCGCCCTTTTCCTCCGCCTCGTTAAAGAGCGCAAAGTCGAAGCTATCCACGTCGATCACGTCCACGCCGCCGTCGGCCAAAAGGTCGATGCGCAGGCTGTCCATGGCGTCGTTGCCGTGACGGAGCACGCGCAGGCGCATGCCCTCCAGGTCGGCAACTGTGATGCGCGTCTTGCGCGCAAGCGGGCTCGTGCGCGGCACATCAATATAAAACGGTACGTTGACGATAAGGAGCTTTTGGCAGGCATCACCCCAGCGTGGGGTAGAAAAACTCGATTGCACCACATCGACCTCGCGGCCCAAGCTGCGCATGACGGTCTCGCGCTCATCATAAAGGTCACTCACCGGCACAATCTCAAAGCGCAGTGACGGCTCCAGTTCGTGCACACTCGTCCACATCGACAGCGTCTGGCGCCCAGGGCACATCATCGACACGCCCAGGCGCACGGCACCGCCATCGCCCGCCGCGCGTCGGGCACGGCGCAGCGCGTCCTCGGACTGCCGCATGATCGAGCGCGCGTCGTCCACCAGCAGAGCGCCCGCCGGCGTCACCTTGACGCCCGAGTGCGAGCGTTCGAACAGCGTGATGCCGAACTCGGCCTCGAAGCCCGACACCTGCTTGACGAGCGCCGGAGTCGACACGCGCAATTGTGCCGCCGCACGCGAGAAGCTTCCCAGCTCCGCAGCGGCCGATATGGCCTCAAGTCGTCGATCGTACACGTCAATCTCCCGTTTTCGCGCCCGTGGCCACATGGTGCCACAGGAGGTTGTTTCGCAGGTCATGCGCTCAATTGAGAATAAACTGCATCGCACAGTGTAAACCTATGATTAATGCCATTCTAACAAATATGCAATTCACCTGCGCAAATGCAAAGCATACGATAACCAGCGAAAACCACGTGGGTCGGTTAATGGGAGCGACCCACCGGGAGGCATAAGAAGGGAAGTTCCTATGAGCAATTGGCTTAAGCTCGAGGGCGATGTTTGCGCTGTGACTGGAGCGCTCGGCGGCATGGGCGTCGAGATTTGCCGCGAGTTCGCCCGCAATGGCGCTAACGTCGTCCTGCTCGACCTGGACGAGGAGAAGGTCAAGGCCGCTGCCGCCGACCTCGCTGCCGAGTTTGGCATCCACGCCGAGGGTTACAAGATGAACGCCACCGACGAGGCCGAGGTTCAGGCCGCCGTCGACGCCACCATCGCCGACTTCGGCCGCGTCGACGTTCTCGTCAACACCGCCGGCATCCTGCGCTTCGCCGCCATGGAGGACCTGCCGCTAAGCGACTGGGAGCAGGTGCTCAACGTCAACCTCACCGGCTACTTCATCACCTCGCAGCGCTTTGGTCGCGAGATGATCAAGGCCGGCCAGGGCCGCCTGGTGCACATCTCGACCGTTGCCAGCCACTCCCCCGAGACGTTCTCGGGCGTGTACAGCTCCACCAAGGCGGGCGTCAACATGATGTCCAAGATGCTCGCCGCCGAGTGGGGCCCCTACGGCGTCCGCTCCAACTGCGTCGAGCCTTGCTTCGTTAAGACCCCGATGTCGACCAACTTTTACGCCGACCCCGAGGTCGAGAAGAGCCGCAGCCGCCTCATCGCCACGCGCCGCATCGGCGAGGTCAGTGATATCGCCAACGCCGTCATGTTCTTGGCGTCCAAGCGCTCGGACTTCACCACCGGCGACGCCATCAAAGTCGACGGCGGCTTCTCCAATATGATGGGCGACCTCACCGCCAAGCCCGGCGGCCGTCGAGCCTTTGCCGACAACTACCTCAAGAACAAGGGTGTCGAGCTTTGGTCCGACGAGTCTGGCGTCGCAAAGCCCACTGACCAGTAAACCAGCCTGACAGGGAGGCCCCGCGGACGTGTCCGCCCCTCCCCCGCATCGATTAGAAAGAGTCCAATGGCTTCCACCAACTCCAACAAGGGTCGCGCCGTCGTGCTTTCCGCCGCGTGCGTCACCATGTTCTTCATCAGCTCCATCGCTCTGTATTCCGTCGTGAGCAAGAACCTGCTCGCCGTCTACCCCGAGTGGTCCAGCGCCCTTACCTGGGCTTTCCCGGTCTTTCAGACCATCATGGCCGTGACGGGCATCTTCGCCGGCCGCATCTCCGATAAGATCGGCCCCCGCAACGTTGTGATTGCCGCCGCCGTGTGCTACGGCGTGGGCTGGTTCATGTCCGGCACCGTCACTGAGCCGTGGCAGTTCTACCTGTGGTTCTCGCTCGTCGCCGCTATCGGCAACGGCCTGGGCTACAACCCCGCGCTCACCACGGGCCAAAAATGGTTCATCGACAAGAAGGGCCTCGCCTCCGGCATCACCCTGGCCGCTTCGACCGCCGGCCCCGCCGTGCTGTCCCCGGTGCTCGCCTCGCTGCTCATCCCGAGCCTCGGTATCTTTGGCGCCCTCAAGGCACTCGGCGTCATCTTCTTTGTGATGATCGCCGCCTCCGCCCTGTTCCTGAAGGCCCCCGAGGGCGGCTGGCTGCCCGAGGGTTTTGAGGCCCCCAAGGGCGGCGCACATGCCGGCACCTTCGGCGACCTCACCCCGGGCGAGATGGTCAAGACCCCGCGCTTCTGGGTCCTTATCGTCACCTTCGCCTTTGCCGCCACCGCGGGCACCCTGCTTGTGGGCAAGGTTGCCTCCATCGCCGCCGTCCAGCTCTTCGCCGACCCCACGAGTGCCGCGGCCGTCGCCCTCGGCGGCGTGGTCGTCTCCGTCAACACCTGCGCTAACCTGGTCGGTCGCCTTTCCTTTGGCCAGATCATCGACAAGATCGGTGCCTACAAGTCGCTGCTCATCAGCCTTGTCGTGACCATCGTCGCGCTCGTCATCATGTCGATGAGCTTTACGCAGAGCATGTTCTTTGTGGCGCTCGCTCTGCTCGGCTTTAGCTTTGGCGCCCTGCTCGTCATCTACCCGCCGCTCACCGGTGGCGCCTTTGGCACCAGCAACATCGGTGTCAACTACGGCATCATGTTTTTGGGCTACGCCGCCTCTACCTGGATCAGCCAGCCCATCACTGCCGTGCTGTATCACGCCGAGGCCGGCAGCGCCGCCTACCAGCAGTCCTTCTACGGCGCCATCGTGATCGCCGCCATCGCCGTCGTGCTCACCCTCTACATGATGGTCTCCGACAGCAAGAAGAAGTCCGCCTAGTTTTACCGATGTGACAAAGGGACTGTCCCTTTGTCACATTCCACCAGCCACCAGCATTAAGGAGTCGAAATGTCTGAGCTCAACCCCGTCCGCATTGCCGTCATCGGCGCCGGCGCCATGGGCCGCAACCACATCCGCTTTGTCACCGAGGAGCCCGAGGCCGAGCTTGTCGCCATCGCCGACGCCTTTGAGGGCGCCCGCGCCACGGCCGAGGCTGCCGGCGTGCCGTTCTTTACCGATCCCGCCCAGATGATGGACGAGGTCAAGCCCGAGGCCGTCATCATCGCCACCCCCAACGACCTGCACCTGGGCGTTGCCCGCGAGGCCATCAAGCGCAACATCGTGCCGCTGGTCGAAAAGCCGATCTCCAACGACCTCGAGGATGCCCAGGCTTTCGCCGCCGAGGCCGAGACCGCCGGCGTGCCCGTGCTCGTGGGTCAGCACCGTCGCCACAACCCCTTCGTCAACAAGGCCAAGGAGATCATCGAGTCCGGCGAGCTGGGCAAGCTCACCGTGTCGAGCTTCCACTACATGATCTATAAGAATGACGAGTACTTCGATGTCGAGTGGCGCCGCAAGAAGGGTGCCGGACCGATCTTGGTCAACCTGGTTCACGACGTGGACCTGCTCCGCTACCTGCTGGGCGAGCCCGTCGCCGTCCAGGGCATGCAGTCCAGCGCCGCCCGCGGTTTTGAGACCGAGGACTCCGCCGTGGTCAACGTCCGTTTTGCCGATGGCGCGCTTGCGAGCATGACCATCTCCGACGCCACCGCCAGCCCCTGGAACTGGGAGGCAACCGCTCGCGAGGATCCGCAGTACCGCCCCTTCGACGCCGACGCCTACTTTATCGGCGGAACCTTGGGTGCCCTTTCGCTGCCCCGCCTGCATCAGTTCTCCTACGACGGCGCCTCCAACTGGCACAAGCCGCTGCAGATGGAGATTCCGGCCGTCGACCCGGCGCTGCCGCACAAGATGCAGCTCAAGCACTTTGTGAAGGTCGTCCGCCGCGAGGTCGAGCCCGTCGTAACCCCCGCCGACAACGTCAAGACGCTCACGCTTCTCAACGCCATCAAGGAGGCCGCCGAGACCGGCCAGCTCGTCGAGCTGTAGCACCTTAGGACAGGCCGCGGCAGAAACCCCATGCCGGGCCCCTCGGTCCGCCACAAATAAGCCCCTCTTCTTTGCCCCGCGAGCAGCTTCCTGCCCGCGGGGCATTTTGCTACGTTGCCAATGATTTTTCTGGGACGGGGGACTTTTTGCACCTTAGCTTGATTCGTTCGCCACGAAATGTGCCTATCTACTACGTTTAACCAATCACCCTCAACCATACAGAATTTCGCGAAATAAAAACCGCAGGTAAACGGCTTGCGCATTTTCGGAAAACCGGGGGATGGTCGACCCACACGGTTCAAACGTAGTAGATAGGCCGCTTTCGTGGTTCCGCGCCAAAACAGTCTTTTTTGGGCGAAGTGGCAGGTGGTATCCTTGGTAGCTCTGTGCTGCAAACGCACCTTAAACGCAAGGAGTCCCATGGATCTTATCGCCCAGCTCGCCCGCGAGCTCAACCTTAAGGCCGCCAACGTCGAGGCGGCCGTCAAGCTCATCGACGAGGGAAACACCATTCCCTTTATCTCGCGCTACCGCAAGGAAGCCACGGGCGGCATGGACGACGTCGCCCTGCGCGCACTCGACGAGCGCCTGTCCTACCTGCGCAATCTTGAGCAGCGTAAAGAGGACGTCATCCTGCTCATCGACGCCCAGGGCAAGCTCACGCCCGAACTCGAGCAGCAGATTCGCGAGGCCACGCAGCTCCAGCGTGTCGAGGACCTCTACAAGCCCTACCGCAAAAAGCGCATGACCCGCGCGCAGAAGGCCCGCGAGGCCGGCCTGGAGCCACTCGCCAACATGATCATCATGCAGGCTTCGGCCAAGGGCAGCGCGCTCGACGCCGCCGCGGACTACGTCAACGAGGAGGCCGGCTTCGACACGCCCGAGAAGGCGCTCGCCGGCGCCGCCGACATCGTGGCCGAGACGGTGGCCGAAGATCCCGAGAACGTCGCCGACCTGCGCGCCTTTACGCAAAACACCGCCGACATCGTCGTCGAGGCCACCGACCCCGCCGAGAAGACCCCCTACGAGCCCTACTACAACTTTGACGAGCCGTTGCGCCGTATACCCAACCACCGCGTGCTGGCTATCGACCGCGGTGAGCGTGAGGGCAAGCTCCGCGTGCGCGTGAACGTCGACGGCGCTGCCGCTACGGCACGCCTCGGCAGCCGCTGGCCCCGTCGCCAGGGCGTGTTTGCTCCCGTCTTTAATGCCGCCATCGCTGACGGTTACAAGCGCCTCATGGCCCCCTCGCTGGAGCGCGAGGCCCGCGCCAAACTCACCGTTCGCGCCCAGACCGAGGCCATCAACGTCTTTGCCAAGAATCTCGAAGGCCTGCTCTCGGCGCGCCCCGTGCGCGGCGCCCGCGTACTCGCGCTCGATCCGGGCTACCGCACCGGCTGCAAGGTCGCCGTCATGGACGAGACCGGCAAGCTGCTCGACCACGGCGTGGTCTACCCCACCAAGCCGCGCCACGACGTCGCCGGCACCAAGCGCGAGCTCGCCCGCCTCGTCAAGAAGGACAGCGTCAACACCATCGTCATCGGCAACGGCACCGCCAGCCGCGAGACCGAGGAAGTCGTCTCGGAGTTTATTGCCGAGCAGGCGCCCAGCCTTCGCTACACCATCGTCAACGAGGCGGGCGCGTCGGTGTACTCCGCCTCCGAGCTCGCGAGCCAGGAGTATCCCGATCTGGATGTCACCGTACGTGGCGCCATGAGCCTGGGCCGCCGTCTGCAAGACCCGCTGGCAGAGCTCGTCAAGATTCCGCCCCAGTCCATCGGCGTTGGCCAGTACCAGCACGACCTTGACCAGGCCGAGCTTTCGCGCACCTTGGGCCACGTGGTGGAAGACGTCGTCAACCGTGTGGGCGTCGACGTCAACACCGCGAGCGCAAGCCTGCTGGGCTACGTGTCGGGCATTACGCCGAGCGTAGCCAAAAACATCGTGGCCTACCGCGAGGAAAACGGCGCCTTTACCGATCGCCGCCAGCTCAAGAAGGTCCCCAAGCTGGGACCCAAGGCGTACCTCAACGCCGCAGGTTTCCTGTGCATCAGCGGCGGCAAGAACCCGCTCGACGCGACAAGCGTCCACCCCGAAAGCTACGAGGTGGCCACGGCCGTCCTGGAGCGCGCCGGCGTTGCGGCAAGCGAGCTCAGCCGCGGCGGCGTGCCCGATATCGAGCGCCGCCTGGGCAGCATCTCGGCGCTGGCAAGCGACCTGGACTGCGGCACCCTGACGCTCATCGACATCGTCAACGAGCTCAAGAAGCCCGGTCGCGACCCGCGCGACGACGCGCCCGAGGTAGTCTTTAGCCGCTCGGCGCTTTCGATCGACGACCTGGAGCCCGGCATGGAACTCAAGGGCACGGTGCGCAACGTCGTCGACTTTGGCGCCTTCGTCGACGTGGGCGTGCACCAGGACGGCCTCGTGCACATCTCCAAGCTGGCCAACCGCTTCGTCAAGCACCCCAGCGACGTGGTGCGCGTCGGTGACACGGTCAAGGTGTGGGTTGAAAAGGTCGATCGCGACCGCAAGAAGATCTCCCTCACCATGGTGCAGGGGAAGTAAACCGCCAAGCAAGGGTCCCCCCTCTCGCGACGTGCAAAATCGCGAGTATTCTGCAAATTCCACCGTTCCGGATGCCCCTCAGAGACGAAAAAGCAAGAAACAGCCCCCGTTTTAGCGTCATCAGAGCCAAAACGGGGGCTGTTCCATGCTTCACCCAGCTGGTAAAAGCCTTTACCTTGCTGAATACTCTCAATTTTGCACGGCGCAGGCGGGGGTACCTTTGTCCACGGCAGGATATGGAAGCCTATCACCAACCTACCGGCAAGTTCGTGTCGGCAGCCCCGGCCTTTCCTTTGCCTAGCGCGACCCTCGCGAAGCGCGTGAGCGATAGGGAAAGGAAAGGCCGGGGCGAACAACCCGCGATGTAGCCAGCGTTCGCGTTACGGCAGGATATGGAAACCGAGCGAGGCGATATCCTTGGCAAAACCGCGCACGGTATCGAGCGAGACCTCGTACGGGTCACGGCCGATGTTCTTACGCTTGGCCAGGATGCTGTTGGGCACCGTGATGATCTGGCAACCGCATCCTTCCGCCTGGTAAATATTGATAAGCTCACGCGTGGACGCCCACAGGACCTCGCAGTTGGGCTTGGCGGCGGCCTTCTTGACCGACTCCGTCATAAATGGAATGGGGTCGACGCCGGTGTCGGCGATGCGGCCGGCAAAGAGCGAGATGATTGACGGCGTCTCGGCGTCAACGGCCTCGACCATCTCGTCGACCTGCGCAGGCGTAAAGATGGTGGTGACGTTGACCTTGATGCCGTCGGCCGAAAGCTTGCGGACCAGCTCGGCGGTGGACTCGCCCTTGGTAGTCACGCACGGAATCTTGACATAGACGTTCTCGGCCCAGGTAGCGATCTCGCGCGCCTCGCCCTCCATGGTCTCGACGTCGTCGGCAAAGACCTCAAACGACACGGATACATCGGTGATGTGGGTCAAGACCTCTTTGGCAAACGCGCGGTAATCCGTCACGCCGCCCTTCTTCATAAGGGACGGGTTGGTCGTGAAACCCTGAACGTTGCCGTTCTCGTACATGTCGAGCATGCCCTCGAGATTTGCACCGTCAGCGAACACCTTGATTGCCATCTGCCTGATTCCTTTCGTTAGCATACGGCCGATAAACTGCTAAACACTTTACCTACGTTTATCAAGGCGTGAACTGCGGGTTTTTATCTTCTCGGCGAACGGTTTTGCAGTTTTACCATTTTTATATCGACACCCCAGCGGCAAAACGTTTTTGCTGATCATCGCGGTTGATTCCGTTCGCGGCGCAGAGACAGCGCTTCACCGGTACGTTTTCACAACCACTCCAAAACAAAAGCGGTGACGCCTCATTTGAGACGCCACCGCTTCCGTGTAGGAGCCGGTTATCGGAGCTCCGCCCGATTAGGGCTTAACGTATGCCTGGATTACTCTTCCTCAACGTGGTTAATCACAGCACCCTTGGTGTGGATGAAGTTGGGGACGAAGGCGACGATCAGAAGGACAGCAAGAATCGCGTAGACACCGGTGGTACCGAAGGCCTCGGCAGCGCGGCCAAGCGTAATACCAATGACGGAGAAATCGAAGTCGCCGAACGTAGTGTTCTTGAAGCCAAAGACGTCAAGAACGGGCAGGAGCAGGGCCGGGGCAAAGGTGATGAGCAGGCCGTTGACGAAAGCGCCAAGAGCTGCGCCCTTGCGACCGCCGGTAGCATTGCCGTAGATGCCTGCGGTAGCACCGCAGAAGAAGTGAGGAACCATGCCCGGGATGATGAAGATGCCCAGGGTAGCGCCCACGATGAACATACCGACCACGCCACCGATGAAGGAAGCGACAAAGCCGAGGATGACGGCGGTGGGAGCATAGGGGAAGAAGACGGCGCAGTCGACGGCGGGGATGGCACCGGGGATCAGCTTGTTGGAGATGCCCTGGAAAGCCGGGACCAGGTCGGCAAGGATCATACGAACGCCGTTATAGACGATGGTGACACCAACGGCGAAGGACAGGGCACAGGTCAGGGCATAGACAATCACGTTGTCGCCGCCAGCGGTCTTGGTAACGACCGCAGGATCTGCGATGTAAGCGGCGAAAGCGGTAACCAGGTAGAAGAAGGCCATGGTAAGAGCCGTGGAGATGGTAGTGTCGCGCAGGAAGGCGAACTTCTCGGGAACCTCGATCTTCTCGGTGCTGTTCTCCTCGGCGTCCTTAGCAAAAAGCGTACCGACTGCAGCGGAGATGTAATAGGCGAGTGAACCGAAGTGGCCCATGGCGATTTCATCGCCATCGGTAACCTTCTCGGTGAAACGCTGACCAACGGCGGGAAGCATAGCGCTCACGAGGCCCAGGAACATGCCGCCCACGATGACAAGCTGGACATCCTGGAAGCCAGATGCCTGCAGAACGGCAGACAGCAGGCAGGCCATAAACATGCTGTGATGGCCCGTCAGGAAGATGTACTTAAACTTGGTAAAGCGGGCAATGATAATGTTCACGACATAGCCGAGAATCAGGATCATCATGGTCTGAACGCCGAGAACGCTCTGAGCCATCGAAACAACGACCTCGTTGTTGGGCACGACGCCGGTGATGTGGAAACCGGTCTCGATGAAGGTACCCAGCGGAGCAAGGTTCTCCTGAACAACAGCGGCGCCGGCGGACAGCATGATGTAACCAAGAATGGGCTTCAGGGTGCCCGTCATCACCTTGTGGGCAGGACGCTTAAGCGCGACAAGGCCCACAAAGGCAAATAGGCCCATAATCCACGCTGGCTTGGTCAGAATCGATTGGATAAACTCAAGTATGGGAAGGATGGCTTGCATCTGCGCTTCCTTTCTCTCTAACGTGGGCGCGTTTCCCTCTTCCACAGGGAACCGCCCTTTTTTGTGCCGCTTTAGGCGTTAGCGGCGGCCGCCTTGATTGCCTCGAGGGCGTCTTCGCGGATCTTCTTCTTGTTCACATAGCTGCGAACGATCACAACGTTGCCGTGGAGCTCGGGGGCGAGTTCTTTAACGGTGATGAACAGATCCGGATTTGCGGAAGAAGCACCGTTCAGGTCCATAGACTCAACGTCGGCCTTGATGCCCTCCTCCTCGCAAAGCTCCTCGACTTTGCCAGCGAGCATCAGGCTGGACCCGATGCCGTTTCCGCATACGGTGATGATATGCATGGCAACCTTCCTCTCCTACACGTGACGGTTTTCCGTCTATCCAAAAGCGGCGACGCATCGCCGTGCCATTAAGGCCTAAAAGAATGAACGCATGGTCTCCAAAACCTGCTCGGACGTATCGCATGCGCTGAGCTTGGCAACGCAGTCCTCGTCCTCGAACATCTGCGAAAGCTCCGCCAAGCAGCCAAGATGAGCCTTGGGGTCGGGTGCGCAAATACCCACGAGCACGTGAACCGGATCGAAATCCTCGTGTCCAAACGCAATGGCAGGGTCAAGCGTGACGATACAGATCCCCGCTTCACTCACATTGCCATCTGCCTGAGCGTGGGGCATGGCGATGCCCTCTTCCAAGACCATATAGGGGCCGAATTTGTGAACCGATGAAATCATGGCGTCAACATAGCTCTGGTCGCATTTGCCAGCGTCTACGAGCAACTTACCGCATGCCTTGATCGCTTCCTCCCAGTCGGAGGCCTCGACGTGGCAGGCAACAAGCTCGGGCTTAAGAAGATCGGTCAGCATGCTCGTCCCCTACTCCTCGGGCAGGATATGAAAACCAAGCGCCTGAATGTCGCGGGCAAAGCCCTTGACCGTATCAAGCGAGTACTCAAGCAAATCTTTCCCGAAATTCTTGCGCTTGGCAAGAAGGGCATTGGGGACCGTAATGATCTGACAGCCAACGGACTCCGCCTGGAAGATATTGAGGACCTCGCGCGTAGACGCCCAGAGAACCTCGGCAGCAGGCTTAACGGCAGCCTTCTTTACGGACTCCGCCATGAGGGGCAGCGGATCGACGCCGGTATCGGCAATGCGACCGGCAAAGATGGACAGAATAGAGGGGGTCTCAGCAGAAACGGCATCGACAAACTCGTCGACCTGCTCGGGCGTGAAGATAGTGGTGACATTCACCTTGATGCCGTCGGCAGAAAGGCGCTTGACCAGCGCGGCAGTGGACTCACCCTTGGTGTTGAGCGCCGGGATCTTAACGTAGACGTTGTCTGCCCAGGTTGCGATCTCGCGAGCCTCGGCTTCCATACCCGCCTCGTCGTCGGCGAATACCTCAAAAGAGACCGACACATCAGTAATGTGCTCAAGAACCGTCTTGGCAAAAGCGCGGTAGTCGGTCACGCCGCCGGCCTTCATAAGGGAAGGATTAGTCGTGAAGCCCTGAACGTTGCCATTGTCATGCATGTCAAGCATGCCCTCGAGGTTAGCGCCGTCGGCAAACACCTTGATCGCCATGTTCGGTCCTTTCTCATCTAACACTATTGCTATCGAAAGCCTTCTTCTTTGTTTCAAAAGCTTTTCGGTTTTCTTTTATAAACCATTTCAAAAGCTATCGAAAGCTCAATTGTCAACTTTCCGTGAACGGTCGAATATCGGGCGTGAACGTACTTCTTTTGGGCGGCACCTTCAGAATGAGACTCTTTATAGCCCGTTTACGTGCGAACTATCTGCTACGCATGCATTTGTGACATGCCATTCCGTTCTTTTGATTCATTCGAATTTGCCTTGTTCTTTTCATATCGATACGTTATATTTCGATTACGAAAGGCGCATCTTTTACCTTTTGTTCAAAAGGAGCGGCATATGGCATCTACTTCAGACCTTTCACCGGCCGAGCGTCAGCGATTTATCATGAATTGGCTGGCCGAAAAGCCAAATATCTCGGTATCCGACATCGTTCGCCGTTTTTCGGTTTCGGAAGTCACCGCACGACACGACCTCATCTCGCTGGAATCCGAAGGCAAGCTGCGTCGCGTACGCGGCGGAGCGGTATCGCTTTCTCGCTCCAACGCAATCTCGTATCCCGAGGAGCGCATCAATGTCCAAGTCGAGGCCAAGGAAGCCATCGCCGCAACCGCAGCAACTCTTGTTGATGATGGCGATGTTCTGGTAATTGATATCGGCACCACAGGCTTTTACTTCGCTAAGGCCCTCATGGACAAGCGTGAGATCACCATTATCACCGGCGATCTTGCAATCGCGAACTACGCCAGCTTCAATCTCCCCAATGCTTCGGTAGTGCTGCTGGGCGGCTCCGTGCGCAAGGGCCACCTCTATCTCGCGGGCGCACTAACGCTCGACTGCATGAGCAAACTACATGCCGACAAGGCGTTTGTCAGTGCTGACGGATTCCACCCCGACCACGGTTTTACCGTCGAGCACGACTTCTCGGCCATGATCAAGCATATGTACCTTACCAACTCAAACCAGGGCTACATGATGGTTGACCAGGGAAAGTTCAACAAGACCAGTTTTTATCAGTCCGCGCAGATCGATGACCTCGACGGCATCATCGTTGATGGAGACGACGAGGGCATCATGACGGCGGCGATCGAGAGCAGTCGCAGTCATCCCAAGCTCTATATTGCAAAATAGCTCAAATGGCCGGGTCGCCCCCACTGCGGGCGACCCGGCCATTTATTAAATCAACCCAAAATGCTGCATCGCTGTGACGGTGCCGTCGTGTGCGACATCGTCGGTCACGTAGTCGGCGACTGCCTTGACCTCGGGCATGGCGTTGCCCATGGCCACGGCCGTCTCAACGGCAGTGAGCATGCCCAGATCGTTGCCCGAATCGCCAAAGCCAAAGGTGCGCGCATTGCCAGTGCGGCCCAGATACTCCAGCGCTCGCGCCACGCCCACGCCCTTGTCGATACCCTTGGGGCTCAGCTCGCGATTCTGACCACCGGTGTTGCACAGCTCAAAGTTGCGATCGATAAAGCCATCGTCGTTGGCCACACAAGCCAGGTCGCACGCGTTAATGCACACCTTGCCTACGCGCAGACGGCCGTCGACGCGCATCTGATCAACGTCATGCACCACGCCGGCGCCTAGCAGAAACGACTGTTCGACACCGACTGGCTCAAGTGAATAGGTGGCACCGTTCGTCTCGAACAACGCCTCGCCGCCCGCCACAGTAATGCGACGCGCGAGCTCCTCAACAATGTCCTCGTCAAAGCAGTCCTCATGCACCACGCGGCCCTCGACCTCGAGCGTGGCGCCCGCCATGGCAACGATGCCCGCCGGATTCAGGGCACGCAGACCATCGGCAACCAGCCACAGGGGGCGGCCCGTGCAGATAAATGCCTTGTGCCCCGCATCGCGCAAACGGTGAAACGCCTCGATAACCGCCCGCGAGGGACGCACCGCCGTAAAGTCCTTATCGGTCATATCGTCGGGATCGAACGACGTCAGCGTGCCGTCCACGTCAAAAAAGAGCACAGCGGATTCGGGGCACGCATCAATCATATGGGTTCCTTTCGAGGATAAGGGCAAACGAAGCATCCATCATATAATGGAGCGACGCAATCAGAGAGGTCACCCATGGAATTTTACGCAAGCTGCCCCGAGGGCTTTGAGTCCGCACTCGCCGATGAGCTTAAACACCTCGGGCTTTCGCATGTCCGCCGCCTGAAGGGCCGCGCTACGTTTGAGGGCGAGCTCGAAGAAGGCTACCGCGCCTGTCTGTGGTCGCGCCTGGCCAGCCGCGTGTTTGTGGTGCTTGGGCGCTTTGAGGCGCAGGATGCCGACGAGCTGTACGACAGCGTTTACGACATCGCCTGGGAGACTATCATCCGCCCCGGCGCCACCATCGCCATCACCGCCCGCGGCGTGACCGAGCAGCTGCGCAACACGCGCTTCTCGGCTCTGCGCGCCAAGGACGCGTTGTGCGACCGTCTGGCCGAGACCACGGGCCGTCGCGCCGATGTCGACGCCGCCGACCCCGACGTTCACCTGCTGCTTTCGCTGCGTCAGCGCCGTGCGAGCATCAGCCTGGACCTTTCGGGCGACCCGCTGTTCAAACGCCTGCCGCCCGCTGTGACCCGTGCCGGCGAGGGCGCGCACGTGTTGCGCCCCGACTACGCCGCCCTGGTGCTGGCGCAGGTCGGCTGGACCGCACTGTGCGAGCGCGAGTTGACAGCCGACGATTACGAGGATGAAGCCCTTCCCACGCTAATCGATGCCTCGTGCGCCGGCGGCGGCCTGTTGCTGGAAGCCGTGAACATTCTGACCGACCGCGCCCCGGGCGCCACACGCGAGCGCTGGGGCTTTGAGGGCTGGCAGCCGCACGACGCCGCCCTGTGGGAGCAGCTGCTTGCCGAGGCGCGCGAGCGCGAAGCGGCAGCGCGCGAGCGCCAGGCGCGCATCGTGGCTGTAGACATCGACCCCGCCGCCCGCAAGACTGCCGAGCGCATGGTCAAGTGCGCCGGCTACAAGCGTTTTGTCGACTTTTGTGCTGCCAAATCTGCCACCGTACTGGACCACGCGGGCGCCGTCGCCGGTGCCGCCGTGGTCGCAGACACCACCGAGACCCCGCTTTCGCTCATGCACGACGCCATGACGTTGGTCGGCGAGCTGCGCCGCGCGCCCGAGCTCGCTTCGGCACCGGTCGCCGCACTCACCCGCGATGGCCTTATGGCCCGTGCGCTCCATGCCGAGCCCGCGCGCTCCATCGCCGTCATGCCCAATAACGAGGAGGCAACTATTGAGGTTTGGCCTTCGCTCGACCACGCCGCCGCAGCGTTTGAGGCTGCGACCAGTGCGGATGCCGAGGCCGAGGTTGCGGATGCCAACGAAGCCAACGACGAAGCCGCCGACACCCTCATGCCCGAACCTACCGCCACACTCGACTTGGGCGACGGCAAGCCGCTGCCCGTGCTCATCCCGGAGTCCGAACAATTCGCCAACCGCCTGCGCAAGAACGCCCGCCTGCGCCGCAAGTGGGCAAAGCGCGAGGGCGTTACCTGCTACCGCGTCTACGACGCCGACCTGCCCGATTACTCCGCCGCCATCGACCTGTACGAGGGCTGCCCGCAGACACCGGGCCGCTGGCTCGTCATCGCCGAATACGCCGCGCCCAAGACCATCGACCCCGCACTGGCCCAGGCCCGCATGCTCGACATCTTGGCCATCGCGCCGCGCATCCTGGATGTTCCGGCCGAGCATGTGCACGCCAAGGCCCGCATGCGTTCGCGCGGCGGCTCGCAGTACGGCAAGCAGGGCGCCGGCAAGGGCGCATCGGGCGAGCGCGCCAACATCGCGCGCCGTCGCCTGCCGCTCATCGAAGAGGGCGGGCTTACCTTTGCCGTCAACTTTGACGACTATCTGGATGTGGGCATCTTCCTGGATCATCGCGTCACCCGCAACCTGGTGCGCGAGCACGCCAAACAGGCACGCCGCTTCCTCAACCTGTTTGCCTACACCGGCACCGCCACTTGCTACGCAGCCGACGGCGGCGTCGAGGAGACCGTGACGGTCGACCTCTCCAACACCTACCTGGACTGGGCCGAGCGCAACATGCGCCAGAACGGCTTTGTGGGGCCTCAGCATCATTTTGTGCGCGACGACGTGCTCGCCTGGATTCGCGACCAGCGCCAGACGCGCAACCGCTGGGACCTGATCTTTGTCGACCCGCCCACGTTCTCGAACTCGTCCAAGATGGGCCGCCGTACCTGGGATGTCCAGCGCGACCATGTTGAGCTGTTGGCCGGCGTATCGCGCCTGCTCGCACAGGGCGGCCATGCCATCTTTAGCTGCAACCTGCGCGGCTTCCGCCCCGAGACGCGCAAGCTCGCACGCGCGGGCGTCGTGCTAGAGGACATTACGGCGCAGACCATCCCCGAGGATTTCGCGCGCAACCAGAAGGTGCATCATTGCTATATCGTGCGCCGCCTGCCCATCGAGGACGCCATGGCAGAGGTCGGCTTTAGCGCCGAAGAGATCGCAGAGCGAACCGAGGAGCTGCGCAACCCCAAAGCCTGCAAGCCCCGTGCGGCAGTACCCGAGCACGCGCAGACCGGCAACGGCAAGTCCAACTTTGCCGGCAAACCCTCCCCTGCCGGCAAGTCCAAAAAGAAGAAGTTCTACGCCAGCAAGCCCAAGGGCAGATAACAAAGTTGCGGTGGAATACGGACTGTTTTGCCTGGAATTAGGTAAATTTAGACCGTATTTCACCGCAACTCATATTGGGATGGCGGATGCCGACCTATCCCTGGATGACCAATCGGTAACCAATACCCACGTGCGTCTGGATATAGCGCGGATGCGCGGGGTCGGACTCGATTTTCTTGCGCAGCGTGCCCATAAAGACGCGCAGGCTCGCCAGGTCGCTCTTGGTCGCCGTGCCCCAAATCTCGTGCAGGATAAACTGGTGCGTCAACACCTTGTCGGCGTTGTGCGCCAGCAGACACAGGAGCTTGTACTCGATCGGCGTCAGGTGCAGTTCCTCGCCATCCATCATGGCGATGCCAGCATCAAAATCGATATGCAGCTCACCGGTATCGAACGAGCCCTCGGAGGCAACGCCGCCCGTTTGCGCATACGAAAGGCGCCTGAGCGTCGTGCGAATGCGCGCGAGCAGTTCCTCGACCGAAAACGGCTTGGTCAGGTAGTCGTCGGCACCAGCATCGAGGGCGCGGATCTTGTCCGCGTCCTCGCTGCGCGCCGAGACCACGATGATCGGCATGCCCGACCACGTGCGCACCGACTCCACCACCTTGACGCCGTCCATATCGGGCAGGCCCAGATCGAGCAGCACAATGCTCGGCGCCTGCGACGAGGCGGCGGCGATGGCAGCATGTGCGGTCTCCACGGCCATATGGCGCAAGCCGTGCGCCTCGAGCGCGGCGACGATAAGGTTGCGGACGGTGGGATCGTCCTCAACGACCAAGATGAGCGGTTTCACGGCAGAGTTCGGCACAGCGCTACTCCTTATCAAACGAAACGTCGGCGGCGGGAAGCTCGATCGTAAAGACCGAGCCGTGCGGGTCCGCCGCGGCAACCTCTATGCTACCGCCATGCGCCAGCGCAATGGAGCGGCAAAGCGAAAGCCCTAGGCCCACACTGCGTCGGCTATCGGCCAAACCATGGTTGGCGGTGTAGAACGACTCAAAGATACGCTCGCGGTCCTCGGGAGCAATGCCCGGGCCGTCATCGGCCACCGAGCACGCCACGCGTCCATCGCCGGCGTCAATCGAGATCACGATATGCGAGCCTGCGGGCGTGTAGGTAATGGCATTGTTCACCAGGTTTACCACCAGCTGCACCATCAGGCGCGCATCGACATTGACGAGCGCCGGCTCATCGCTCGCCACCACCTTAAGGTCGTGCTCGCGCACGGCCGGATTAACATGGCGCAGCGCCTCCTCGACGATATCGTCCATAAGCTCGAGCGTGGTCGACAGATGCATGCCGCCGCCCTCGAGTTTGGTGATGGCGAGCAGGTTCTCGACCGTGGCGTTGAGCCACAGCGCATCCGAGCGAATGGATAGCAGCAGGCCGCGGCGCGTCTGGGCATCGAGCACCGCGGTGCCGGTCGAACCCTGATCGAGCAGCACGTCGGCATTACCCGAAATACTGGTAAGCGGCGTGCGCAGATCGTGCGAGATGGAGCGCATCAGATTGGCGCGCAGCTGCTCATTTTTGGCAAGCACCGCCGCCTCCTCGCGGGCCTCCATGGCGCGGGCGCGATCGAGTGCCAGCTCGCCTTCGCTCACGATGGCATCGGCAAGTGTCCGCTCCTCGTGCGTCAGCACGTCGGGCTCGGCAACGATAGCCAGCACGCCCACCACCGAGGCGGGATCGCCCGCGCGCACCATGGTGTCGCCCGAGCGCACGGTCAGGTAGATGCCGTAGAACGCCGAGCCGCCGTAGGTGGCATCGAGCGGCGTTCCCACATAGGCGGACGCCGAGAGCCGCGGCGGCATCTGCGGCGCCAGTTCATGCACCGGCGCGACATCGCCCACGGCCGTGTATGTCGCACGCGGCAGCAGGTCATCGCCCTCGGCGTCGGCGCTGTACCACACGACAGGACAGCCCGAAAGACGCGCCAGCTGCGTGGCCATGGCGTGAACGATCTGCTGCTTATCGGCGCAGCGCTGCAGCATGCGGTTGGTCTCGAGCACCATCTGCGTGCGGCGGTCGCTGGCGGCGGCCTGCGCCAAGGCGCGGCGCAGGGCCAACGCAATCGAGCTCGACACGAGCGAGACCGCAAACATGATAAAGAACATGCCGGGATAGACGCGGTCGATAAACGACAGCGAGTAGCGCGGGTCGACAAACAGGAAGTTGTAGAGCGCCACGGCGGCAGCCGAACTCAGCAAGCAATACAGGCGGCTCCAGGTAAAGAACGCGCACAGCTGCACGGCGAACACATAGACGATCATGATGCTCGGCGCGAGACCCGGATGGTCGAGCAACGCGCCCACAATCGTCGCCGCGACCAGCAGCCCCGCCGACACGCAGACGTCATACAGAGGGCTGCGGCGCGTCAGCGTCGTGCGCCGCCACCAAAAGTTCTCGGCAATATCGCCGTCCGCACGGACGTCCATCAGCACCCCGCCCCTCTCTCAAAAACAAAAACCACCACAAAGGGACAGGCACCTTTGTGGTGGTTTCCCTTGTGGTGGTTCCAAGTGTATAGCCTTTGCAGCCTGCGGTCGTTAGACAAACAGCAGACGTCGACTACGGGCGCTCGTCGGGAGCCAGGCGTTGCATCTTGTTCACGGCCTTGAACTTGGTGAACAGCGGCACGTACTCAAAGCTCACGTTGGAGTTCTCCAAGCCGTACCAGCGTGCAGGCGTGCCGGCGGCGCGACGAATGATGTACTTGAGCGTGATGGCCGTACGCTCGCTCGGCTCCACATCGCTTTCGGGCGCCAGAAGCTTACGGATCAGGACGAACTTGAACGTACCGATGTTGCCCGGATCCTTGTAGACCGAGTAGTCATGCGTCTGCGCCGGCAGCTCGCCGGTGGCAGCCAGGTCCTGAACGACCTGACGCAGGTAGGCATTGACGCGCTGGTTAATCTTGTAGCCCAGGTACAGGTGCACGCGGAACACGTAGTCGGTGCCGAACGTCTCGACCGAATAGGCAAAGGTATGCGGTTCGTCCATGGTCTCGACATTCACGAACCACCAGGCGCGAGCGCGCTTGGGATGCTTGTCCAAGATCGAGTAGACGATATCACGGTCGATGTAATCGGTATGGGTGTCCTTGGTCAGGTACACGATGTTGTCGCTCAGGCGCTCGTAGCGATCATCATCGCGCAGGCGCTTGAGCTGCGGCAGGTAGCTGCGCAGCGGCAGCAGCGTAAACTGGCGCTGCTCAACAGCCGTACCGTTGTACCAGCACACCATGATGCCCATGATGAGCGCGGCCATGAGGATGGTGAAGTAGCCGCCGTGGAAGAACTTGGTGAGTGAGCTCACGAAGAAGAAGCCTTCGAGCAAAAGGAAGAAAGCCGCGAAGATCCACGGAGCAACCTTGAGCTTGCGCTCCTCGTGCAGGTAGAAGAAGAGCAGCAGCGTGGTGCACATCATAGTCAGCGTAATGGCAAGGCCGTAGGCGGCTTCCATATGCGCCGAGTTCTGGAACAGCAGCACCACGATGACGCAGCCCACGAGCATGACGTTGTTGACCATGGGGATGTAGAGCTGGCCCTTGGTCTCGGCAGGGTAGAAGACCTGCATGTGCGGCATGAGGTCCAGACGGCTGGCCTCGGACACCAGCGAAAACGCGCCGGTAATGAGCGCCTGCGAGGCAATGATGGCCGCGACGGTGGAAAGGCCGACGGCAAAGGGGCGCAGACCCGGGGCGAGCATCTGGTAGAAGGGGTTGAGGTCGGCGATACCCATGAGCTCCGGGTTGCCGGCGTTGTTGATAAGCCACGCGCCCTGGCCCATGTAGGACAGCAGCAGGCAGCACTTAACGAACGGCCAGGTGGCATAGATGTTGCCGCGGCCCACATGGCCCATGTCGGAATAGAGCGCCTCGGCACCGGTGGTAGCGAGGAAGCAGCTGCCCAAAATCATGATGCCCGCATGGTTGTTGGGGCTCAGCAGAAAAGCGATGCCACGCAACGGGTTGAGGCACAGCAGCACCGCGGGATACTGGCAGACAAAGAACAGGCCCGTGCCGCCCAGGAACAAAAACCACAGCGTCATGATGGGGCCGAAGGCGTGACCGATCTTGGCCGTGCCGATGCGCTGCACCAAGAAGAGCGCGATGATGATGGCAAGCGTGATGGCGACGACACGACCCTGGTCGTCACCGAGCACGGCATGGACCGCCGGGATGGTGCGCAGGCCCTCGATGGCCGTGGTGACGGTAACGGCAGGCGTCAGGATGCCGTCGGCGAGGAGCGCCGCGCCGCCCAGCATGGCGGGGATGATGAGCCACTTGCCGCAGCGCTTGACCAGGCTGTACAGGGCAAAGATGCCGCCCTCGCCGTGGTTGTCGGCGCGCAGCGAGATCAGCACGTACTTGACGGTCGTCAGCAGCGTGACCGTCCACACGACAAGGGAGAGCGCGCCGAGCACGAACTCCTGCGTGACGCTTCCGATGCCGCCGTTGCCGGCAACGAGCGCCTTGGTTACATACATGGGGCTGGTGCCGATATCGCCGTACACCACGCCCAGCGTGACGAGCATCGCCGAGATGCTCACAGGAATCGCAGCGTGCGAGGCTACTTCCTTTGCCTTTTGTTCCATAAGCCAGTTTCCTCCCAATTTTAACGTTCGACGGGATTATAGGTAATCAGCCCATGTTTGAATGGTACTGTTTTCCCAGCTAAATAAACATTTATGCGGCCTTTAGGCCACCGCGGCGATATGGAATGTGACAAAGGGACAGTCCCTTTGTCACATCGCCGCATTCGTTACTTGCCGAGCCAGTTTTTGAACCACCACTCCATGGAACGGCTCATCTCGGCCATAAAGGGGCTCGTGTGCTTGCGGGTGTAGATATCCACCACGCGCTCGCCTGCCTCACGGGCATGCGGACGGAACATCGCGTCCATCTCGGCCACCTGCGCGTCCATGGTCGCGGTATCGGCGCGGCGGTAGCGCTCCTCGTGCACCAGGTTCACCACGGGATGCGCGATTGCCGGACGCTCCTTGCGGGGCGTGCCGATGATGAGCATCGACAGCGGCATGGTATAGGGAGGCAAGTCCAGCAGCGAGGCGACTTCCTCGGCATTCTCGACGATATCACCGATGTAGCAGCTCCCCAGCCCCAGGGCCTCGGCGGCGACCACGGCATTTTGCGCGGCGATCACGGCGTCCTGCGCCGCGATGGCAAAGTCACCCAGACCCGGTGCACGACGGGGCGCCTTGCCCGTGCGCTCGACAAACTCGGGCTTAAAGCAGCCCACGTGCTCAAACAGATCGATCCACTTGGCATAATCGACCACAAATATTAGTGCCCAGGGCGCCTTGGCGATCATGGGCTGGTGATCGCACAGGTCGGCGAGGCGGTCCAATGTGGCCTGCTCGCGAATGCTCACGATGGAATACATCATCATGGCGCCCGCCGACGGCGCGCGACTCGCCGCATGCAAAATCGCCGCCCGCTGCTCGTCAGTCACCGCCACGGGACGGTCGTCGTCATCACGCGCGAAGGCACGCGTAGACGAGCGATGCTCCAAGATGTCCAGCACTGTGTTGCCCGTAGTCTCGACCGGATAGCCGCACGTATCCACGCCCGCAGCTCCGCCGCAGTACTCGGCGCCTGTCATACAAACCTGCTCGCTCATCGCCCTACCCTCGCCATTTCTTTAAGAAGCCTTTACGTTTCCGTGTAATTCCCGTCCATTATCGCGCAGGTCGCCACTACATTGCGCCACACCGCCACACGTGCGCGTTAATATGGCTGGTTGTGCGCAGCCACCAATTGCTGCGCATATCTTGCTAACAATCGGGTAAACCCCCGCTTTCGTAGGTTTTAAGTTTGTGAGGAGTCTCAGCATGTTCGCAGCCGCCATCTCGCTCGTCGGTCTTGCGGCGACCATCTACCTTGTCTTGCGCGAGGCCAAGGCCATTCGCGCTCAGTCGGGCACCGTTGCCAAAAGCGCTCTTGGGTGGAGCGTCGTCTTCGGCCTGTTCCAGCTCTTTTTGACCATTTGGGGCGCCATTGGCCTCGTCGCCCAAAACGAGCCGCTCGCCTTTGTGATGCTCATTCTGACCAACGCCATCCTTACCGGCTGCGCCTGGGCCAGCATCGCCCGCGACCGCATCGCCCCGCGCGTCTTTGCGTTCGCCGGGCCCGACGCCCCCGCCCCCACCGGCAAGCTCGCCCGCCTGCGCGGCGCCTTTGTGGGCAAACCGCTCGTCGCCGCCGTCCTGTGCCTGCTGCTCGCCGGCGTCTTTGCGCTGCTGGGCATGGAGGTCTCGTCCAACCACGACTTTACCTGGGTCTATCCCCTATGCATCCTGCTCGAGTGGGCTATCATCACCACGCTCATGGTCGGCCTGTTTTTCCTGTTCCAGCGCCACGGCGCAGCTCCCGCGGTCCTGGCCTTTGCCCTCTTTGTCCTGGGCATTGCCGAGTTCTTCGTCATCACGTTTAAATCCATGCCCATTCAGCCGGGCGACCTTTCGGCCATCTCCACCGCCGCCGCAGTCGCCGGCACCGGCTACACCTTCTCCATCTCGCTGTTCTGCGTGCTGTCCATGGGCTTTACCGCCATCGCCATGCTGCTATGCGAGTACGCCGGCCTGGTGGCACCGCACCGTCAGAAGGGTGCCGCCAACGCCAAGCGCATGCTGCTCATCAACCTGCTCGTGGCGGTGCTGTGCCTGGGCGGCGTGACCGCGCATGTCACGCTTATCGACTACTACAACACCCTCGGCATCACCGTCTACACCTGGCGTCCGCTCGAGAGCTACTGGCGCGAGGGCTACCTGCCTGCCTTTATTAGTGCGGCGCAGTCCATCAAGCCGCCCAAACCCGCCGACTACTCCGTCGACGATGCCAAGGCCACGCTCAAAAAGTACGCCAAGGCCTACGACAAGTCCGACGCCGCCAAGAGCGACGAGCGCGCCGCCGCAAAGGAGCAGTTCGACAGCGAGAAGCCCACGGTCATCGCCATCATGAACGAGACCTTCTCCGACCTGTCGATCTACCAGAACATGCGCGCCGGCTACGAGGGTCCGCAGTACTTTAAAAGCCTGTCCAACTGCCTCAGCCGCGGCAAGCTCTATGTGAGCGCCTACGGCGGCGGTACCGCCAATACCGAGTTTGAGTTTATGACCGGCAACTCCATGGCCAACTTGGGCTCAGGCGTGTACCCCTACACCATCTACAACATGGAAACGACTGGGAACCTGGCAGAGCAGTTCAAGTCGCTCGGATATTCCACCACGGCCATGCACCCCAACCACGCGACCAACTGGAACCGCGAGAACGTCTATAAGGACTTTGGCTTTGACCAGTTCCTGTCCATCAACGACTTCCAGGGAGCCGACACCCTGCGCGGCATGGTGACCGACCAGGCAACCTACGACAAGATCCTTGAGCTGCTCGATCAGAACGCCGATCCGCAGTTTATCTTCGACGTGACCATGCAGAACCACTCGGGCTACGACACGGGCCTGCTGCCGGTCGACAAGCAGATGCACCTGAACATCGACACGACGGACCTGGACGCCAAGACCGTCGAGGACGGTACGCTCTCCGATGTCGACGAGTATGTCTCGTGCATCGAGCAGTCCGACCAGGCGCTTCGCTACTTCCTCAACGCCCTGAGCAAGCTCGACCGTAAGGTTGTCGTGGTGTTCTGGGGCGACCATCAGCCGTTCTTCCCGTCCAAGTTCAACGACAAGTGGTTTACCGGCGAGGACGACGCCACGCACCAGGAGCGCTTGTGGCAGACCGACTACATCATCTGGGCTAACTACGACGTTGCCGGTTGCAACCAGACGAGTGAGGTCGACGACCTGTCCACCAACTATCTGTCCACCCAGCTGATGCAGCTGATCGGCGCACCGCTGACCGACTACCAGAAGGCGCACATGACGCTGCGCGAGTCGCTGCCCGCTATCAACTCCGTGGGCTACGAGGACGCCAGCCTGCGCTGGGCGCTCTCCTCCAACGTCACCGGTGACGACGCCGCCGCAGCAGCCGCCACCAAGGCGCGCGAGGATTACGCCAAGATGCAATATTACGAGATGTTCCGCGACGGCAAGAACGTCTATACGGAGCACTTCCAGACCGAGGCCAACGAGACCGACCCCAACCTGGCACCGGGCACGACGAAGATCAAGTAGCGGGTCGCTCATAACTGAAACGTCTGTCCGGGCGGAGGCATATAAGGTTCCCTGCTCGGACAGTCCTGCGCAAGACGGAGGCCACATTAAGTGGCCTCCTTTGCGTGCGGAACTCGCGATGAACCTTATATGCCTCCGCCCGGACAGACGCCCTGTTGTTGGAGTACGGCTTGTCATGGGGGTACCCGCAACATATATAAGTTGAAGGCCACGTCATGTGGCCTTTTTGCATCCGGAAACTGTGTCCCAGAATTCATGTCCGGAGTGGGATGCAGTTTCCTCTTGCGACCCCGTCGGGAAAGCGCATCCCACTCCGATCACAAATTCCGGGTCACATTTTCCGCCAAAGGATTCAACCGGAAAGTGCATCCCATTCCAAGCCTTAATTCCGGGACATAGTTTCCGGACAAGACATCAACCGGAAAGTGGGGACCACTCTGAGCGTCGATTCTGGGACACACTTTCCGAAACGCCGCGCATTCGGAAAGTGCGTCCCGCTCTGAATACATCCGGACATGGAATATCCGCTTATTAGGCCTTCCATCAATAAAGGGGCGCCCTCCCGAGCGGCGGGCTCGAAGTTCATCGCGAGTTCCGCACGCAAAGAAGGCCACTTAATGTGGCCTTCTTCTTGTGCAGGACTGTAGAGCAGGGAACTTCGTGCCCGCCGCCCGGGAGGGCGTTGCGTTTAGAAGATGGACCTAGCGCTTGTTCCTCCGGGACAAAAGAAGCGCGGCTATAAATGCGATGATTGCAAGCGTCAGCAACACCAAAAGCAACGTGAGTGTGCTGTCGCCCGTTGCCACGAGACCGAGCAAGCCGGGCTTCTTGCTGCCAGCAGACTGCACGGGGATCTTCTCGCCGTCGTCCTCGGCGGTAATCTCCCAGCGAATGGTCTTGTTTGCGTCGGCAAGCTCGTTGCCTACCGACGTCGGGACACTTAGTTGCAAATTGAGCACCGTGCTGCCATCGCTCGCAAACGTTGCGACCTGCGTGGGATAGGCAAACACGCTGCCCGGCGTTCCCGTCTGGAGCCAACCGGCAGACGCATCGCCCGCCGACGCTGTCAAGGTAATGGGCGACAGCAGGTGTGCCGTCTCGTGATCGACAACGGCCCGCACAAACACGCGTACCTGGGACTTTACGCCCGTGGCACGAACCTCGATCTGCTGCTCGCGCACATCGCCGGGCATCAGATCTTTAAAGGCCAAAAACAGATCGGGCTCCCCCGAAGAGCCCGTCGCTCCCGAGACCGTCAACTGTCGCGCATTTCCGTCATAGGCAATCGCGGGAGCGTCGGCAAACGCACGAGCAGGCGCGGCGAGCGCGACAATGCAGAAAATGGCCGCGACCACGCAGCGCAAGGAAGTCGCAACGTCTTTGCGAATTGGGAAAGCCATACTTACGCACCCCCATGCGGCGGCACCAGCACGCCATCCTCGACTGCACAGCCCCATGCCTCTGCAACTGCATCGTCGGGCGTGGATTGAATTGCCTGGGTCGAAATGTCAACGACCAGGTTCTTCCCACCTGCTTTATGCTCAGTCACGCTCTTGATGAGCACATCGGTTTTGCCCATCGGAGCAACGGGAGACGTCCAGTAGTAGTACCCGTCGGACGCGACAACCCAAGACGAGGCGGTGTTAGAAGCAGATGCCTTGGACACACTGCCCCACGCAATGACGTAGTCGGTGCCGGCAACTGGTTCATCCCACAGGCGCGCGCCATTCTGGTCCTGCCAGTAGATATCCACCGCAACACGCAGGTATGCCGGGGCCGAGCCGTTGTTTGTAATCATGACGTTGCTCTTCACATTGCCATCGAGCTTCTCATCTACCGAGGGCGCCACCGAACCAAAACCAAACTCGTTGACCAGCACGCCCGTAACCGAAAGCCACGCAAAGGTACCGGCAGCGCCAGCCAACAGGAGAACGCCAACAAGGAGGGCGACGATTTGCTTGCGCTTAGTCATCCTAGTCCTCCTTCTTCAGCGTGCCGTTTTTCCAAACATTCTTGGCACGCGAGCCACCATCGACCCATTTGTCATTCGCGCGCGTGTTGACGCACGTCACCACGGTGTCGCCCGCACTCGAGGCAGACGAGATGATGAGCTCGGCAGATTTGCCGGGCGCCTTGCCCGGCGTACTCAGTTCACCCTCGTAGCGCCATGCCCAAGCCGTGTCTTCCTCGACGGTATAGGTGCCCGCCGGAGCAGCAAATTGCACGCTGCCGACATACCAGACCTCACCGTTTTCGTCGCGCTGCTCGCTAACTTTCACCTCGACCATGCGCGTCTCGGCAGGAGAACCCTCCGACGCCTTTCGCGTTACCTTGAAGCGGAACGTTTGCCCCATTGCGCTGGCGTCGGTAGTCTTTTTAACGATCGTCAGCGCATGATTCTGGGTAAATTTGAACACGGCATTACCGGGACCTTGCTCGCCTTCGCCTGTCTTCTTGGACTCCAGACGGTTGGCCAGGTCAAACGAACCATTACCCGAACCCAGACTGTAGAGCGAGACAAACTTGCCGTCCACGGGAGCTTCCTCTGCACCAGGGCCGTAGCTTGCCCGCGTTACCGTGACGGTCAACTGCGTTCCCATAAACGGCTTGGCAAAGCAGACCTTAAACGGCGCCTTATCGGCGGCGTCGTCGACGGTGTTGGCGGCGGAAGGATCGAGCAGCCACTTAAGCTGCGCGGTCATGTTTTCGGGCTTTCCATCAGACGTATCGTTGGCAACCACGCGATACGTCACGGGATACAGGTCCATATCGCCCTTGACCGGCTCGTCCTTAAACGTATCCCAAGCCTCCGCAGCACCTTCGGCACCCACATATCGCCATTCCAAGAAGAGTTCACGCTTATCGCCATTGGCGGCCGCCTGCTCATCGAGCAGCGCAACGATCTTGGAGTGGGCATCCGGGTCATATGCCACGGATTTTTGCTCCATCACGGGGTTGCCGTCCTTGTCATAGACGGGGTTGCCGCTCTCGTCCATTTTAGGGACATCGACCGTGTGGATAAAACCGGACTTGCCGTCTTGTGCGCGCTCATCGCCCGAGTCGACGGTCGCCGTAAAGATGACCGACCCGTCGATATCGTGATAGCGCACCTTATACGGCGCAATCTTGTACACCGCAGTGTAGGTCACGTTCTTAAAGGGCTCATTACCCTCGAGGGGATACTTCTCCTCATCGGTCATCAGGGTGTAGTTGCCATCGGATGTATAGTCACGCGACCAGCCGACAAAGTCGTACTTGGTGCCGTCCTTGCCGACAACCTCAGTTGCAGCTTTTACCTCCAGCGAAATCTGATCACCAGAGTCGGTACGCGCAAGGGAGCGTACGGCATAGGGATCATCCAGATTAGCATCGATATTCGATTGGACACTTACCGCGCTGGCACGGTAGACCGGGTACAGCTCCATGGGGGCGTTGACCACCGTGTTTTTAGTCACCATGGAAACGCCGTCCGACCAAACGACATAACCGCTGCTAGGCTCTGGCTTATTATCCGTCCAACCTACGAAGGCGTTGTATGCGCCCGTTGCAGCATCGATGTCTCCAATGTTATACGTTGGCAGCGGCATGCCGTCCTTAAGGCTGCCGAGAGAATCGCCCTGCTGGGCTACCTTACCGTCCACATCCCTGGCATTGAGATGGTACACAACCGCCAACGGCGAATAGTACGCCACAAATGTATAGGTCCCGCCGGGCTCCACCTGATAGGAATATGAGTTACCGTCGGCAGAATCGAGCTCCTTGACCTCACCATTCGGAAGTTCGACCTCGACCTTATTTAGCTTATATAACTCGCCGCCGGACTTGTATACCGTCGTTTCGATATCAGGAGTCACCGTTGCCGTGGCGGGATCGGTGTCCACATTGAGATTAGGGGTGATGTCATACCTAGGAACATTCACCTCGGAAGTACCCTCAAAACCGGCGCGGTGCAGGTTGGTGGTGTAGTTAACGTCGTACTTCGCGTACACCGGATAGGCATCCTGGTACTGGGTGACCTTGAAATCTGGTTTCACCAGATACGGTTCGGCCTTATCCGGGTCAGAAGTGGTGAAGGAATCACCCTTGACATCGTAGATATAGTCCCAGACGGCAGAATCCTTCTTGACCTCGGCGGTCGAAATCCAGCCCAGGAACTTATAGCCCGGCACGGCCATGTCGGCATCGGTCGGGGAAGCTTCGAGGGTCAGGGGGCTCTCATACGATCCCTTCTCACCATCTTCTGGCTTTTCGGCCACTTTAACCGACTTATTAACATGCGGGTAGTAATACGTGAACGTCGGATCCGCCCCGTTCACCTTGGTCTGCAGCAAGTTACTCTCATAGCGCCGCGTGGCAGTCCTCACGACATTATCGCCCTTGTTGTAGAAATTAACGTCCGTGGTAATCATCGCGCGAACGTAGTACTTCTTATCTGTACGCACCATGCTCTCGATGGGATTTTTCACATATGTCCAATATTCACCATCGCGCTCAAGCGTCCAGAAATTCAGGCGATAGCGATCATTCACCGGTTTGACCGTTACGTTCAGCGAAGCCGAAGTCCAAGTATCGCTTAGCGTTGCAGCGCCTGGAAAATCGGTATCGGCATAGAGGTTTTTTAGAGTATCGGCTCCCGTATCGTTTTTAACGTTGTGCGAGTACGCGTTAAGGGGACTCACGACAAGGGTTTCCTTCGTGAAGCGCGTGCCACACGTTTCATAACTATCCTTTATACCGTGGTCAACATGCTCCGGGCCCCAGTGGACGACGTTTTCACGCACGAAGGTACTACCGACGTTTTCCTCAAAGGGCGTTTGATAGCGATTCCAAACGGAACAAAGTAGCTTGCTGTCCGTAAACTCATGGTTGGTATAAGCCCGAACGTAATAATCCACTCGGTACTCAAAGCGGGCGATGTAGGTATGCGGCGCGGTTAAATCGACATCGGTGGGGAGCGTATAGCTGGGATCGCGGCTTACGCGCACCTCAAGCGGGGCATCCTCGGTTCCCTTGTTTTCATACCAACCCAGGAAACGGTAGCCGTCGGGCAGCGCACCGTCCTCTGATAAAGGCTTGTTGTCCACGTCGCACACCCGCACCGTGTACACACCGGTGCCATCCTCGGCAGTCTCAACCTTAACGTCAGTTTTGCCCACACCATCGCGCCGAGTCTGATCGTCGATTGCATCCTGCTCATTGCCCTCAAACACCGTCATGATGTTCGACACATAGTCGGTGTACACCGGATAAAAATCGGTAGGGCCAAGCACAGTGATCTCAGCGCCGGCAGGATAGAACGCACCGGCGTTTTTTAGCTCGGCAAGCTTAGGCGAGGTGATGGCCGCGTAACCGCCATGCATCCCGGCCTCGCCGCTCGGCTGCGTCGTCCAACCAATAAAGGTGGCGCTGGCAGATAGAGTGCCGCGGTCCGCAGGGGCAACCGGCGTTAAACCGACACCATAGCGGTACCAATCCGTCGACTTGTCGTGCGCCTCGCCGCTCTGCCACGAGAGCATCTCACCCTTGACGTTATAGAACAGCACCTGCGCCTCGTACGAAGCAATAAAGAGGTCGTTGCCCTTAAAGGCCTCGGCCCCCTTCGCGTTATCGGCAGTATAGGTCGACGTTTTGTCGTTTGCCTCGTTCTTCTGGACCTGCTTGCCAGCAGCCACAGCATCGGCATCGGTCTTGCCGTCAAACCAGCTGTTGTCTTGTCCAATTCGGTTCACACGCACATCGGGCTCGCGGAACCAGCCCATAAAGCGGTAGCCGCCGTTCGCCTCGCTCAGGTCGGCAGGCTTTGCAGAGGTCTCCTGCTTAAACGTTACCGAGGTATCGCCCTGGGCCAAGCCCTGAGCAGTTCCCGCCAGCACGGCACTCACCGCAAAGGTGTACGGATCCGTGGTCGCCTGGTCTTTGCCAAGTTTGGTCTTCTCGATTGTTGCCGTACCCGCACCGGGAAAATCAATCGTCGCCTTAACGCTCTGGCCATGCACGGGGATATTCAGCCTGTAGTCCATCGCCCACTCGTTGGCATGCGGGCCACCCAGGGCCTCATCGTTATCGGTCGAGCGCATGGTGCCGGCACAGAAGTCGTAGTCGTGCTCTTCCCACAGCTCGCGCGTGGTGTAGCGCTCGTCATCCCATGGACCATAGCCATCACCCTTGGTGGTGCCATCGCCGCCAAACGAGGGGATTTTCTTTTTAGCAGGGTTGCCCTGGCTGTTGCCAGAAAGGCTCACGCTCGGCTTAAAGTAGCACTCGGTGACCGTGGCATCATCCTTGTTGGCACGCGCGGCAATACCGCCCAGGTTCACATCGTTTTGAATGATGGGAATCACGGCGATGGGATTGTACTGACGCGAGCTCAAGTCACCCGCAAAATGGCTTCGAACGAGCTCGTTGCCCTTTTCGGTTAGAATACGACCCGCCAAGCCACCCGTCCACGCACGCGTCACGGCGACGACGCCCACATATGACGCGGCATAGCTGTAGCACTGCGCCGTCGAGAAGCAGTCGATAATCTTGGCGTTACCCGCCATGCAGCCTACAAAACCCGAGGCATACACGTTGTTGCCGCCCAGGGCGCCAATGGCCACGTCGTACTTATTGGTGACGTCGGTCATGCCCTTCTCGGCAATCGAGCCGTCGTCCTTACGCGTCGGCGTCACGCGGCAGTACTCGATAGTCGAGTTCTTAACGTAGCCGGCAAACGCCGCCATATACAGACCCTCGCCGCCAATTGCCTGTACGCCCGAAGTCGTGTTGTTAACGGCGCGGCCACCACGTACCTCGCAGTTGTAGAGGGTGCAGCCGTCGAGCTCGCCGGCGATGAGACCGCCCTCAAAGCCTGCGTTGGTAATGAGGTTGAGAGCATTGTTGGCGCAGGTCACGTGCAGCGTGCTCTCCATGACCATAACGTTTTCGAAGCGCGTATTGACGGCCTTGCCCACGATAATGCCACCGCGGAAGTCCGCCCACACGTTGGCGTCCTTGACCAGGAAGTTTTTGATGGTGGCACCGTTGGTCTCGGCAAAAAATCCCGTATCGCGCTCGGGGTCAAAAGCGTCTTTATCGTAGTTCAGGCCCTCAACGGTGTGGTTTTGACCATCGAACACGCCCTTAAACGGATGCTCCTTGTTGCCAAACGACAGATGCTTAACGGTGTTTGCAACGATGGCTTTCATGTCGTCGCTGTCGAGCTCAATGTCGTTATCGAGATAAACGTGCCAGCCGGACGTATCGCGCTCGCGCGACAGCGCCACACACGACAAAAGGTCAGCCTCGTTTTTGATGTGGAATTCGTTTTTGTTCTCGGGCACGTCCTCGGCATGCACCACCGTTGGCAGCGCCATAACGCAGCAAAGGGCAATCGCCGCGACGGCAACCAACCTGCTAAGCATACCCCGGTTCATGTTCTTGATCTTCATAGGCTAGTTCGCCTCCGGCCAGCCCGCGACGTCAAGCACGTCGAGGACGGTATCGCTTGTCTGCTGGTTTTTGGCCTGCACGGCCTCAACATCGATATCGAGCTTGAATGAGCCGCCGCGCGCGGCATCGTGGTAGTCGCCCACAAAGCGCAGCGAGTCCATGAGGCTTTCCGTCATGGCGCCGGGGTCGAGCGTGCCGCCACGCCCGGCCAATCCGCGGTAGTAGTACCACCCATCGCCGCCATCGATCCACGGGGACCCCTCGCCCGCGTTCACATGAAACGCAACGCTGCCCGAAGCATCCGCGCTCGAACCGTCGGGCGCCACCGACGTCATGTGCAGACGCGCGCGAACGTACTCAGGCTGCGTGCCGACGTTCTCCACGCGTACAATGCGGCTGATGTCAGAACCCCCGGCCTTGGTGTCGGGATAGTCCCCGTGCTCGTTGGGCTCAAACGGAATCTCCTCGCCCTGCTCGTTGAGGGTGTATTCGCAGACTCGTACCTTCACGCTGCCAAACGATAGAACGTTGTTCGCCGGAACCATATCAACGGTAAAAGCCAGCGTGCCGCACAGGCACGCCAGGGCCAACAGCGCCATCGCGGCAAGCGCCAAGGTGCGTTTCTGATTGTCGGAAAGATTATTGAGCATTACGTTCGCCAATCGTCGATTAAAGGGGAGCCGAGATCCCGGCCCGAAAATGGGGATGGGGAGCGGGCCGGGATCTCGGTAGAGGGGGTGGGATTACTACAGGTCCTTAGCCCAATTCTTGGCAGCAGCCAAAGCAGACGCAGACGAACCCTCAGCGGTATTGTCTGCCGCGTAAATGAAGCAGTTGACATCCATCGTGGCAGAATTGGCGAAATCCTTTTGCTCGGTGTCCTTGGGCGTAGTCACCTGGCTGAACAGCTCGCCAGTCCACTTATCCTCAGTCTTGCTGGCAATAAGCGGGGTAGCCTCGGTTCCTTCGCCAACATAAACGAAAAGGCCACCGAGATAATGAGTCGGCTCGCCCTCAACGGCGGTCGCATCAACGGCCTTCCAGCCAGAGTTAATGGTGAAGTAAGTCGTCTTGGAATGATCGGCCCCGGCAGACGCCGTCTTGTTGTTCACGAAGACGTACACATATGCATCCTCGGATCCCTTGCCGATACCGACATTAGGATTCTTGGGTACAGACACGCCAGGGGCGAGCTTAGAGTCCTTAACCCATTTGGTCTCGGTCAGGTTGCCGTTGACCTTATTGTTATCATCCGGAAGCGGCTGATTCGGATGGTCGGGATCGGTAGTGGGCTTGTTGATGCCCGCAGTGGTGAAGTTGTTGGTCAGGCTCGACTGCGCCGTCAGCCAGGCGTAGGTACCCACGCCGGCAGCCAGTACCAGCAGCAGCAAGGCGGCAATGATGCCGTAGCGCTTTTTCCTCTTGTTCTCCATCGTTCTCTTCCTTTCGAGAATCGTCTTCCCCGGCAACGGCCCTTGCCGTTGCCGACACCTCTCCCCTGCCGCTATGGACGCCGCCCCCTCGCATGCGCGCGGGCATGCTTGTCCGCAGGCTCGTCGGAAACCATCCGATCGAGCACAATCGACGCCGCGACCAGCAGCGCAAGAACGGCCACCACAACAAGCATGCCGGGCATCGTCGTGCAATATGCGTTAACGAAGCCCAGGTAAGGGACACAAAAAGAAACAGTGCCGATAACACTCGAAAAAGGCGTCTGCTCGGCATCGTGCATGATGCTTCCGTCTGCATTTTTGTTCGCAATTCCCTGCGTGCCAATCGTTTGCGCCACAGGGTCGACCTCGTACACCTGGTGAGTCACCACGGCGCCGTCCGATCGGTAAAAAGTTGCATTGTCGCCCACGGCAATATTCGTTGGGTCAACCTGGTGAACAAACACCATGGAGCCGACGGGAAGCTCGGGTTCCATAGAGCCCGAGAGCACGGCAAAGGGCATGTAACCAAATGCACGAGGAACAAAAGAAACAACGGCAAGGGCTATGACAAGCGCGAACGCCAAGCTACTCAAAAGTGCAATAAATCGTTTGAGTCTACGCGCCGTCAAAGTGATAATTCATCCCCCTTGAGGACCTATTCGACCCATCCAAAGGTCAGCAAGTTTCAACAGGAACCGCAAGGCGCTTGAAAAGTGAGTCCGAAATAAGCCAATTTGGAATCTTTTCGTAATAAGAACATAGCGATGTGCTACACATTTTTCAATGTTTTGTCGCTAAATGCTACTAATTTTGGCGTAAGTGGTCATTTATCCCCAAATTGGTCTGTTTTATCCAATATCTGTGACTAACCCCCTACGCAACTTCCCCATAGAGGGATTAATTTTTTGCGAAACTAAAATAATGGTACCCCCCCCCCACATTAAAATTAACTTCTGAAAGTACCATTTATTTTTAACCCTCTTTTTGCAGCTTTATGACAGCCCCATCTAGTTCGCAGCCCATAACCCTCTGAAAACCGTGTCCCAGCATTCGCTTGCGAAATGGGATGCGGTTTCCGCTTGCGGCCCCGTTGGGAAGCCGCATCCCGTTTCTCGACCGAATACTGGGATGCAATTTCCACAGAGCCTCTCAACCGGAAACTGCATCCCATTCCAAAGGCAAATTCCGGGACACAGCTTCCGCAACCCCGCCCATCCGGAAAGCCCATCCCACTCTGGATACATTTGGGTATGGAATTATCAGCCACCTGCTAGGCCTAGGTTCTGCAACGTGGCGCCCGCCCGGCGGCGTCTTACTACATGAATCCCATCGAATGGTGCGTAAAGAAGCCCGGGCACGTTTTGTAGCCGTACTCCATCTGCCTATACATCCAGCTGATACAGGAGACCGTATCTTCCAAAACCGACTCATCGTCCGGATGATGGAAAATGTCGCCCCAGACGCTTGCCACGGCGCACCCCCGTGTTAAGAAAAAAGACTCGAGAATTTCGAGGCTTTCACGTTTGTATTATTTCGAGCGCGCGACGGCGATTATCTACTCGCCCAGCACAGCCTTCTTGGCGGCTGCGGCCATGTTGTCCAGATCTTCCTTGGTGGGATGGTCCTTCGCGGCAACCCAGTTGTCGAGCAGCATCTTAAAGCGGGCGTTTTCGGGATCTTGCTCAAGCATGGCCTCGTAGCGCTGCTTGACCGCGGGGCCCATCTTGCCCTGGCACATCGCCCAGCCCGCAAGCTCGGCATCCTCGGCCAAATTGGACGACACGCGGTCGATAATCTGCTGAAAATAGCTCTGGTCGGCACCAAAGCCGCAGGTGCCAAACAAGAAGACGCGCTTGCCGTGCAGGGCGGAAAGCAGCGCCGCCACCGAGGGCGTGCAGGCGCCCTTGTCGCACCAAAAACCAACGAGCACCGTATCGGCAGCGCAGGCACCCTCTGCCTCGTGCGCGACCTGCTCCGGATCTGCATCATCGCTCAGCGCGGCAGCGTGGATAAACTCGACGCCCGCAGCCTGCAGTGCGCGCTTGATCGCCCCCGAAACCATCCTGGTATTACCGCTCTTGCTGTTAACCACCATAGAGCATGTCATAGTCACGTTGCCTCGTTTCCCCCGAAACTCGAGCCATTAATGCAATTTGTTAAAAGCATATCTTAGTACTATCGACGCAGATGTAAACCATCTGCCGCTAATCGGCAGCCCCTACTGGGCTCTACTGGGCAAACTGGCTGCGGTAGAGCTCGGCATAGAAACCGCCCGATGCCAGCAGCTCGTCGTGTGTGCCCCGCTCGATAATCTGGCCGTCGCGCATGACCAGAATGCAGTCGGCGTTGCGGATGGTGCTCAGGCGGTGCGCCACGACAAAGCTTGTGCGACCTGCCATGAGCTCGTCGAATGCCGCCTGCACCTGCAGCTCGGTACGCGTATCGATGCTCGACGTTGCCTCGTCCAGCAGCAAGATCGCCGGATCGGTGAGCATGACGCGCGCGATGCACAGCAGCTGTTTTTGGCCCTGGCTAAACGTGCCGCCGTCCTCGCCGATCACCGTATCGTAGCCGCCTGGCAGCTGCACGATAAACTTATGCGCATGAGCGCGCTTGGCGGCCTCGATAACCTGCTCGCGCGTGGCGTCGGGACAGCCGTAGGCGATATTTTCCGCCACCGTGCCCTCGAACAGCCACGTATCCTGCAGCACCATGCCAAAGGCGCGGCGCAGGCTCGCGCGCGTGTAGTCACGCGAAGACCGTCCATCGACCATGATGCGTCCGGCATCGATATCGTAAAAGCGCAGCAGCAAATTGATGAGCGTCGTCTTGCCGCAGCCCGTGGGACCGACCAGGGCAAAGCGCATGCCAGGCTTAGCCTCGATGCAGATGTCCTGCAGCAGCTTGCGGTCGGGCACATAGCTAAAGTCCACGTGTTCAAAGGTCACCTCACCCTGCGGGGCAGCAAGTTCCACGGCATCCGCCGCATCGGGCTCCTGCTCGCGCGCATCGAGCAGCGCAAACATGCGGCGCGCCGAGGCATACGCCGTCTGGATTTGCGTAATAACGTTGGTGACCTCGTTGAACGGCTTGGTGTACTGGTTAGCATAGGACAGGAAAATCTGCACGCCGCCCACCGTAAGCGCCGCCGGCACGCCCGTGATCACGCCCACGCAGCCGATCACAGCGACCACGGCATAGATGATGTTGTTGATAAAGCGCGTACCGGGGTTAGAGAGCGAGCCCATAAACTGCGCGCGTTCACCTGCCGTATAGAGTTCGGCGTTGAGCGCGTCAAAGCGCGCTTGAGCATTCAGGCCGTAGGCAAACGCATCAACCAGCTTTTGCTCGCCCACGTATTCCTCGATATGGCCGCCAAGCTGACCCTGAATGCGCTGTTGAGCAGTGAAGCTCTTATTGGAGAGCTTGGCGATGGCGCCGGCGGCAAAAATGGAAAGCGGCGTGACGAGCACCACCACGAGCGTCATGGTCAGGTTAATGGAGAGCATAAACGCGAGCGTGCCAACGATAGTAATGACGCCGGTAAAGAGCTGGGTAAAGCCCTGCAGCAGACCGTCGCCGACCTGGTCGACGTCGTTGACCACGCGGCTCATAAGGTCGCCGTGGGCATGGCTGTCGATAAAGCCGAGCGGCATGCGGCTGAGCTTATCACTCGCCTCCACCCGCATGTCGCGCACCGCCTCGTAGGACAGGCGGTTGACGCAATAGCCCTGCAACCACTGGAAGGCCGCGGCTCCCACCACGACGAGCGCGAGTTTGGTGACGAGCGGCAGCAGTGCGTCAAAGTCCACCTGCCCGGCGGCAACAATGAGGTCGATGCCCTCGCCAATGAGAATAGGTGTGTAGAGCTGCAAGATAACGGAGATGGCGGCACTCACAAACGACGCCGCAAACGAGACGCGGTGCGGGCGAACATAACCCATCAGGCGGCGGGTCACCGCGCCCACGGGATAGCGCTCAGGGTCGCCGGGCTGGCGTGGGCCGTCACCCAGGTCGTTGAGCTTGTCGTTGCCGGACACATTGGCCGTCATCGTGGCGACCGAACCGGAAGAAGTATACGGATTCATCTAGCAGCCCTCCTTTGCGCAGACGGATGCGGGGACGGTTGGGGCGGACGTGGGCGTCGTGCTCCCCTGCCGGCCCTCGAGCTCCTCGCGGCGCAGCTGCGACTGGCAAATCTCGCGATAGAGTTGGCAGCTTGCGTAGAGCTCGTCATGCGTACCCAGGCCCGCAACCGATCCGTGGTCGAGCACGCAGATCATGTCGGCATCGCGCACGGTCGAGACGCGCTGGCTCACGATGACCGTCGTGAGCGGCAGCCCGCCCTCGGCGGCACCGCGCACGCTACGCTCGCGGACGGCATGGCGAAGCGCCGCGTCGGTCTTAAAGTCGAGCGCCGAGGCAGAATCGTCCATGATCAGGACCTGTGGCGAGCCCACCAGGGCACGCGCGATGGTCAGGCGCTGGCGCTGGCCACCGCTAAAGTTCTTGCCGCCCGCCTCGACCGGGGCATCGAGCCCCTGCGACTTGTTGCGCACGAACTCGCTCGCCTGCGCCATATCGAGCGCTGCCCAGAGCTCCTCGTCGGTCGCCGACTCGTCACGCCAGGTCAGGTTGCTGCGGATGGTGCCGCTCACCAGCGACGCTCGCTGCGGAACGGTCGCGACCACGTGGCGCAGCTGGTCGAGCGGCCAAGCGCGCACGTCGGCGCCCATCACGCTCACACTGCCGGTGCCCGCATCGTACAGGCGCTGGATAAGCGAGACGAGTGTGGACTTACCGCTGCCCGTACCGCCGATAATGCCAAGCGTCATGCCCAGCGGGAGTTCCAGCGTCACATCGTTGACGGCGTTGGCAGCGCCGGCGCCAAAGGAGAAGCTCGCATGGCTTAAGCTCAGCGCAGGAACTGGAGCGACATTGCCCGGCTCGGGCAGCGCAACCGGCTGGTTGCCCCCGTCGGTGATGCTCGGCTCACAATTGAGCACCTCGTTGATACGCGACGCGCTGGCGCTCGCCTTGGTAAAGACCACAACCAGGTTGGCGACGTACACGATGGAGGTCAGGGTCTGCGTCATGTAGTTGACGAACGCCATGACCTGGCCCTGCGTGAGCTCGCCCACGTTGACCTGGATGCCGCCCACCCACAGGATGGCACACACGCCCAGGTTCATCACAAGAAACGTGACGGGGTTGAGAATCGACGAGAGCTTGCCCACCGCGATGGCAGTATTGGCCTGGTCATCGGCGGCTTGAGCAAAGCGCTCGCGCTCGTGATCTTCACGCACAAACGCACGGACCACGCGAGCGCCCGAAAGGCCTTCGCGGCAAATGAGTGCAATGCGGTCGAGCTTTGCCTGCAGCTGCTTGTAGTACGGAATGCAGCGTGCCATGACAAACCAGAACACCAGGCCGATGGCGGGCGTGCAAATCAAAAAGATCATGCCGAGCTTAAGGTCGATGGCAAGGGCCGCGACCATGGAGCCCACGGCCAAGAAGGGCCAGCGGATGAGCATGCGTACGCCCAGCGCCACAGCGAGCTGCACCTGGTTAACGTCGTTGGTGATGCGGGTGATAAGCGACGGCGTGCCAAAGCGATCAAGCTCGGCGTAGCTCAGCTTGTTGATGTGCTCGTAGAGCGCGCCGCGAATGTCGGTGCCCATGCCCTGCGAGGTCAGCGCCGCCATCTTTTGGCAGACGAGCGTAAACGAGATGCCGATCACAGCCATGGCGCCAAGTACCATACCGTAGTGGACGACGGCGTTCACGTCGTGTGCGCCGATACCCTTATCAATCATCTGGGCAATCACCAGCGGCGTCAGCAAGTCAAAGATCACTTCAATCAACTTGCACGCCGGGCCAATCACCATATACCGGCGAAACTTGCCACCAAAACGCCTGAGCAGCTCAATCATAAAAAGGCGCTCCCTATCATCATTCACACTCAATTCGAATCATGATAGTACCGCCACCCCAAAAGAAGCGTAAACAACTCGTCATTTCTAATGGGATTCGGTTTCCAAAGAAGCGGAAAGGCACGCGCACGCCCAGCCAGTGTCGGGTCGACCGCTTGGTATACTTACAGTAGTGCTACCAGCCGAGTCGCCAACCCTTGAAATGAGGTGCCGAGATGAACGACATTCTCGCAAGAAGAGCAAGACGAGCAACTATGAGCATCGCCCTTTCCGCGGCACTTGTCGCGGGAATCGCCCCATTACAGTCTGAAATAGGCCATCGATAAATTTCGATGGCGAGCATTCGGCGC
>CABUDQ010000010.1 GCA_902490365.1 uncultured Collinsella sp.
GCGGGCCCTTTGCTATTTGGATAGGATGGAATGTATCGGGAGGCGCCTCGACGGGCATCGCAATCGTCGAAGGCGCGTCGTTCATGTTTGGGACAATATGACATTTTTCCCGTTGCAAACAGCGCCGCCGTGGGTGTTCTGTATGATGGCTCAGACAAGGTTGCTCAATGACAGGGAGGCACATATGGCAATCAAAGCCATCGCAATGGATATCGACGGTACGCTCACCAACGACCAAAAGGTCATCAGCCCGCGTACGCGCGAGAAACTGCTCGCGGCTCAGGAGTCGGGCATTAAGCTCATCTTGGCTTCGGGTCGCCCCGCATGGGGGCTGCACGCCTTGGCGCAGGAGCTCGACCTTCAGAACCATGATGGTCTGCTAGTTGCCTTTAATGGCGCGCATGTGGTCGACGCTCAGACCGATGAGGTGCTGTTCGATCAGGCTATGCCTGCCGACGAATTGCATCGCCTGATTGATCACCTGCGCAATTTCGACGTGATTCCCATGATCTCGCTCGGTCGGGACCTGCACGTCGTGGACTCGTATCGCTGCATGATCACACTGCCGGACGGTTCGCAGAAGAATATTGTCAAGTATGAGCGCGATGCGTGCGACCTTAAGATCCGTGAGGTCGAGAGCTTGCATGAGGTCGTGGACGCTTATCCCGTGGACAAGCTGCTGACGGCGGGCGATCCAGCCTACCTGCAGGCGCATTACGAGGAGATGTATGCGCCCTTTAAGCAGACGCTTTCGGGTATGTTTACGGCCGACTGGTACTTTGAGTACACGGCGCCCGGTATCGACAAGGCCCGTGCGCTCGAGGGTGCCCTGCCCAAGCTCGGCATCGATGCCAGCGAGGTCGTTTCGTTTGGCGACGGCCAGAATGACAAGTCCATGATTGAGTGGGCCGGCACCGGTGTTGCCATGGGCAACGCCGTCGATGAGGTTAAGGCAGTTGCCCAGATGGTGACCGCCAATAACAACGAAGACGGTATCGCGGTGGCGCTGGATAAGCTGCTGGGCTAGAATCGCCGATAATGCATAGTTCGGGCGCCTGCTTACAGGCGCCCTTTTGTTAGGGAGGGTGCCGTGTCCGCATTTCCGTTCGATGCCGTTATCTTTGACATGGACGGCGTCATTGTCGATACCGAGTATTACTACCTGGGCGAGACTGCCGCGTTTGCCAAGGAGCTTGGGCTTAACCTAACCCAAGAGGAGCTGAACGGGCAGGTCGGTACCTCGCATCAGTTCTTTCTCCGCATGCTGGTCGATTGGTTTGAGCGTGCCGGTAAGGGGCATTTTACTGGCGAGGAAGCGTTGGCCCGTTGGGATGAGTGGGCGCATAAACGTCCGCGCGACTATCAGACTTTGATTAACCCAGGCGCCGTGGATACGATTCGAGAGCTGCCGCGCCGCGGCGTTCGCGTGGCGCTTGCTAGCTCGTCGCCCATGGATAGCATCGAGGAAGTACTCAATGCGTGCGGGCTGTCGGATGCCTTTGAGTATGTGGTGAGTGGCGAGCAGTTTAAGGAGAGCAAGCCCGAGCCCGACATCTACCTGCATGCGCTTGACCTACTGGGGCTGCCCGCGAATCGCTGCTGCTGCGTTGAGGATTCGGTGCCTGGCATCACTGCCGGCAAGCGCGCCGGTCTGACAGTTATTGCCAAGCGCGAGGAGCGCTTTGGCTTTAGCCAAGATGCCGCGGACAAGATTATCGACCAGCTGCCGGAGCTGCTCACGCTTTCTTAGGAGCGCGGTAGTTGCGCGTTTTTCGGGTCTGATGAGTAAATAGCCAACATTTTGGTGCGACACCTAGCATACTTTAAGCTAATGCGGGCTTAAGGGCTTGTTGAATGCCTTTAAGCCCGTTTTAGAATTAATTGTGCTGGGAGAGGGTATATGCCACCGACTGAAGGGCCGACTGACGGTAAAGCAGCGATACCGCTGTACCAACAGGTCATTGATATCATTAAAAACGAAATCAACTCCGGCGCCTACAAGGCAGGCGCGCGGATACCCAACGAATTCGAATTGGCTGAGAGCTATAAAGTTGGCCGCGTTACCGTGCGACGCGCTATTGAGGAGCTCGTCCAGCAGGGCTATCTAACGAAGCGACAGGGGAAAGGCACGTTTGTCAATGCCCCCAAGCTCAAGCGCAAGATTCGCCAGAAGGATGACGTTCAGAGTTTTTCGGACGCATGCCGCGTTAACGGAATGGAACCGGGGGCGTGTGTCATTTCGAGAAAGATACTGCCGGCGGATTCCACCGAAGCACAGTTCTTTGGTGTTCCCGTTGGAACTGACTTGATTTGCGTTGAGCGCGTGCGCACTGCCGATGGCGTCCCTGTCATGCTTGAGAACAACATATATGTTTACGAGGACAACGCCTATCTATCAACGGCACCTCTATCTAACCAATCCATTTTTGAGTTCGTGCGCAACCGGACGGGCCGCACGCCCGCGTTTACCGACCCGTGCACGCTCGAGATCGCCTGCGCGTCGCCCGAGGTCGCTCGACTGTTGGCAGTTCCCGTTGGCGAACCCTTGTTTTATATGGAAGCCTTCTTTTTCGATGAGCAGCGGCGGCCGTTTATCATCGGTCGTCAGCGAATCGTTGGGTCTCGCTACGTTTTTGACGTCTAGGACATTGCGAATGGAAGCGCCCGGTGGATCATCTCACCGGGCGTTTCCATACCGTTCACGGCGCAAACGCAACCGTTCAACCGCGTTGCGGCAATCAGTTTGAAATTATCTTGATGAAGGAAAAAGCTGCTGGTAATCTATAGAACGTCATAGAACGTTTGCATTGTGCAAACGTTGAAGCGAGATGCGATGCAGTCTCGAGTTCTTTGGAGGTATCTATGTCAGATACGAAGGCGAAGAAGACAAACAGACGTTTTAAGTTCAAATTACCGCATGTCTATACGATAATGTTCTTGCTGATCGTTGTCTTTGCGGTCCTGACTTGGATCGTTCCCTCTGGTCAGTATCAGCGCAAGACGATTTCGACAGCGGCGGGCGAGCGTGAAGTCGCCGTTGCTGGAACCTATGAACAGGTCGATAAGAACTACACCGATTCCGAGACCGGTGAGACCATCAATTTGGGCCAGGATATCTTCGCGGTCCTGCAAGCGCCCACCAAAGGTATCCAAGAGGCTGCCGACGTCGTTGCGTTCGTCTTATTGATTGGCGGATCGTTCGCAATCATCACCAAGACCAACGCTTTGAATGCCGGCATGAGCCGTGTGATTAAAAAGCTTAAGAACAAGGACATCCTCATCATTCCCATCACGATGACGTTGCTGTCCATTTGCGGCACTACGTTTGGTATGTCTGAGGAAGCCCTGCCGTTCTATGCCATCTTCATTCCCATCATGATGGGTATCGGTTATGACTCGATGACGGCATTCATCATCTGCTTCCTTGGCCCTAACCTGGGATATTGTGCCTCGACCATCGACCCGTTTAATGTTTTGATCGCCCAAGGCATCATTGGCATCGAGGGCAATCCGCAACTGTGGCTGCGCGCCGTTTCTTGGGTCATCTTCACTGCCGTCGGTATCGCATGGGCCATGCGCTACGCCATGCGCGTCAAGAAAAACCCCGAGTCGTCCATTACGTATGAGGACGATAAGCTCAAGCGTATCGAGTTTTCCGTGACCGATGCCTCCATTGAGGAAGAGTTCACTATCCGTCAGAAGCTCGTGCTTATCGATTTTGCTTGCGGTATGGGCATTATCGTCTGGGGTCTTGTTACCCAGGGCTGGTACATGAATGAGATTTCCGCCGTGTTCCTTGGCATGGGCTTGCTTGCCGGTATCCTGGGCGGTCTTGACCAGCAGACGATCGCTGAGGAGTTCGTTAAGGGTCTCGCCGACTTTGCGTACGCTGCCATCGTTATTGGTATCGCTCGCGGTATTCTGGTCATCGCCGAGGGCGGCATGATCATCGACACCATCCTCCAGGCGCTCGCTACTGCGCTCGCCGGTGCACCCGCCGCCGTCTACACCACGTTTATGTATATCGTCCTTGGCCTGCTCTCTTTGCTGGTTCCCTCGAGTTCTGGCCTGGCGGCGCTCACCATGCCTGTTATGGGCCCCCTGACCGAGCTTATGGGCCTCAATCCCGAGGCAGCCGTTACCGCGCTCCAGTTTGCTAATCAGACCATCAACACCATCAGTCCCGTGGCGGGCATGACGGTCGCCGGCCTTGCCGTGGCTAAGATTTCGTTTGGCCAATGGTGGAAGACCATTTGGAAGTTCTTCATTTTCATGGTCGTCTTTGGCCTGATCGTAACGGCAATCTCTGGCATGCTTCCGATGTAGGTGGTTGTGATGTCTGATCGTTTGACGGTCCTGACGTCTAAGAGCGTCTTTACCGGTACGGGGGACCTGCCGTTTGAAGGTTTCGTAGCGGTCCGTGGCAATCGAATTGAGGCGGTTGGCACCAAGTGTGAGGTAGCTTCGTATTTGACCCAAGCGGACGAGGTAGTTGACCTGGGCGACCGCACCGTCATGCCTGGCCTGATCGATGTGCATACCTTCTATACGGGCTGGGCGCTGCGGACGTTGGGGTCTGATCTATCCGGCGTCGCCGATGCCAAAGAGGCCGTGTCGCTCTTGCGTGCATGGAAAGATGATCATCCGGATTGTGCGGCGGCTTTTGGCCACAACATGCCCGAAACGTTGGCATCGGATGCCGAGAACGCAAATACGGCAGCTGTGTTTGACGATTGTTTTGGCGATATCCCTGTCGTCTGCTTTACACCGGGTGCGGAGACCTGCGTTCTCAATGCTGCCGCCAGTGCGCGATACGGCTTTACACCCCAGGCGTGCTATGCCGAGAAGATCTGGCGCATGATGAGCGATTTCCTCGCGCTACCCGAGGTGCGCGCCGGGTATTCGGACTACATGAGCATGCTTAACGAGCGCGGCGTTACCGCCATCAAGGAGATGGCGTTTGATGACTACTACGGCTTTGCCGACGAAATGGCTCGCCGTGAGGAATCTGGTGAGCTGACGGTTCGCGTCTCTATGATGTCGCAGCCGGTGGGTGCCGGTGCAAATTTGGCATATGCCCGCGAGGCGCGAGAGCGCTTCCGGGGACCGTTCGTTCGTTTTTCTGGCTTCAACCGTATGACCGATCGCGGCGTATGGGCGGGGCTTGCCGAGATGATTGACCCCTATGAGGACACGGCCGATGCGGGAGCTGCCGGCAAGACGGTTGTCGAAGAGCCCGAGTGGGATCTGATTGAGAACGAGCTGCGTGCAATTGATGCTGACGGCTTCCGATATTCCTTGCATTGCCAGGGCGATGGCGCCGTTCGCCGCACCGTGGCGCTCTATGCCTCGCTGCCTCGAGACGAGCATGGACGGATGCTTCGCCGCCATGCGATTACCGATCTCGAGAACTCTGACCCGACCGATCTTGTCGAGTTTGGCAAGTTAGGCGGAATTTGCGAGGTCTATCCGCAGATTCTGACGCTGGACCGGCGCGAGGATTGCCTGTCGATGATGCGTCGACAAATTGGCGAGACGCGACTTTTGCACAGCTGGAATCGCCGCGGCATGGAAGATTCCGGATGCACAGTGTGCTGTGGAACGGATTTGCCACTGCTGATTCCGAGCCTGGGCGAGTCAATCTACAGCGCGTGCGGCGGATTCTTCGCCGACGGACTGCCCGTGAATGAGGTCAACACGCTGACGCTTGTCGAGCTCTTGCGCGCTTGGACTGCCGGGGGCGCGTACGATCTGATGCGCGAAGACGAGCTGGGTACGCTTGAGGTTGGCAAGCTTGCCGATATCTGCGTGCTCAATCGGGATGTGTTCGACCTCGATTATCGCGACGCACGCGATCTTGCGGTTGATATGACGATGTCGGACGGACAAATCGTGTTCGATCGAAATAAGGAGGCATAAGATGTCTGAATCCAAACCGACGCTGCGCCGCGAACAGATTGCGGGCATGAATATCCACTACATCATGTGGTCGCTCGATTACTTCCTTGATGTGCAGCAGCGTTTGGGCTTTGAGTCCATTGAGCTGTGGTGTGCGGAGCCGCATGTGACGCTCGACCACACGGGCTACTTTGAGGCTGAGGTCCTGGCGAAAAAGGCTGCAGACCGTGGGCTTAGGTATCGTACTCTGTGCCCCGAGAATGTTGTCTATCCTTGGCAGTACTGCGCACGCAAACCGCTGCATGAACAGCGCAGCCTGGCGTACTTTAAGCACGGCATTGAGCTTGCCGAGGTACTTGGGTGCGACCGTATGTCCGTCAACTCGGGCTGGGGCGACTGGGACGAGGACCGCGAGGAAGCCTGGAAGCGCAGCCGCGAGCACTTGTCCATTCTGGCGGAGTATGCCGGTGAGCACGGTCTGGTGCTTACGATGGAAAGCCTGCGTCCCGAGGAGAGCAACCTTGTAACGACGGTTTCCGATGCGAAGCGCATGATTGACGAGGTCGCGAGCCCGTACTTACAGCCCATGGTTGATACAACCGCGATGGGCGTTGCGGGCGAGACGCTCGAGGACTGGTTTGCCGCCTTTGGTGATGGGGCAATTCACGAGATGCACTTTATCGACGGTGACCCGTATGGCCATCTGGTGTGGGGCGATGGCAAGCACGATATGGACGCCTTCGTCGCCACGCTTAATGCCCATGGTTTCGATGGCATGCTGGGCCAGGAAATCACGGACGGGCGTTACTACGATGACCCGGCGGCGGCAGATGCCAAGAACATGGCCGCATTCGAGAAATATCTGATTGACTAAAACAACTATCGGCCACGCAGCCAACGTCATTGATTGCGGACCAAACAAGAAAGGAACTGGATATGAACGCACACGATCTGATCAAAGAGGCAATTGCCGAGAAGGGCAAGTTCGACAGCGTCTACTGGATTGCTTGCGGTGGCTCCATGATCGATTTGATCCCGGCTCATGAGCTTCTGCAGCGCGAGGCAACCACCTTCACTTCGTATATCTATACGGCTCGCGAGTTTGATATCATGCGCCCGCGCCGCTTGGGTGAGAAATCCCTAGTCATTGCTTGCAGCCACAGTGGCAACACCCCCGAGGTCGTCGAGGGCTGCGAGATTGCCCTTGCTGCCGGCGCTACGGTGATCGCCCAGACCGACAACGCTGGATCCAAGATTGACTCCGGCAAGTGGACCACGTGGGTCTACCCCTGGGGCGAGGGCGTGCCGCAGGCCGAGGTCCCCGCTGGCATTTCGCTGTCGCTTGCGGCCGAGCTGCTCGATCAGCAGGAGGGTTACGCCGATCTTGCCGATATGTATGCCGGTATCGCCGAGATGGATAAGATTCTTCCCCCGGCACGTGAGAAGGTAAATGCCGAGCTAGGTGATCGTTTTGCCAAGCTTTGCCAGGAGCACGAGTTCTTCTACATTCTGGGCAGCGGTCCCAACTTTAGCCAGACCTACGGTTTCGCTATCTGCTCTCTTATGGAGATGCAGTGGCAGCACTGCAGCTACATCCACTCTGCCGAGTACTTCCACGGCCCCTTCGAGGCTACTCAGGATGGCGTTTTTTACTTCCTGCAGATGGGCTCCAGCGAGTGCCGTGCTATGGACGAGCGCGCCCTTGCGTTCCTTAAGACGCATACCGATACGCTGATGGTGCTCGATGCCAAGGAGTACGGTATGGAAGCCGTGCCGGCGAGTGTCCGTGCCTATCTGGACCCGGTGCTGTTCTACGTCATGAACTGCGAGCTGCGTGCTGCACGCGGCAAGGTGTTTGATCACGATCCCGATTTCCGTCGCTATATGGGTGTTGTCGAGTACTAGAAGGGGCAAAGGCCATGGCATTTAACGTTAACGCGCTCGGATTTGGCGACAACGTCGTCGATCGCTACGAGCATATCCACACCATGTATCCCGGCGGCAATGCGGTGAACTTCGCCGTTTATGCCAAGAAATGCGGTGCCGCACGCTCTGCATACATGGGCATTTTTGGCAATGACGCCGCTGCCGAGCATGTCATTGCAAGCCTCGAGGATGAGGGTATCGAGCTTGACAAGTGCGAGCAGATGATTGGCGAGAACGGAGCGGCTCGCGTGACCGTCGTTGACGGTGACCGTGTCTTCCTCGGCTCCAACGAGGGCGGTATCCGTGGCGATGCGCGCTATGTTCTCGATCGCTTTGACCTTTCGTACATGAAGCAGTTCGATGTGGTTCATTCGGGCAACTATTGCTTCACCGAGCGCGAGCTGCCCAAGTTGAAGGCTGCGGGCGTCACGGTCTCTTTTGACTTTTCGGACGACTCCACCGACGAGTACTACGAGCAGATTGCGCCCTATGTCGATTTTGCTTTCTTTAGTGCGGCGGATGCCGCGAGTGAGGACGAGATTCGCGAGCGTCTGGCATGGGTGAAGGGTCTGGGTCCGCGTTTTGTGTCGGCTACGGCGGGCGCCGAGGGCTGCATCGCTTACGACGGCGAGCGTTATTACCGCCAGCTGGCTAAACCGGTAACGGACATGAAGGACACCATGGGGGCGGGCGACTCGTTCCTCACCTCGTTTTTGATGTGCTATCTCGATTCCGCCAAGCGTGGTGAGGGCGGCGCCGAGGCCATCGAGCGCGCGCTCGACTTTGCTGCCGGGTTTGCCTCGACCGTGTGCGGCATGGAAGGTTCTTGGGGCCACGGAGCACCAATCGTCGAATAGCTTAAGAAAGCGTACGGCGGTCTGGCTATGAGGCCTTGGACAGCCGATGCAAAACAATAAGCGAAACGCGAAAAGGGGGCTCGCCATGTGGTGGGTCCCCTTTTGAACATTGGAGAAGACCATGGGTATTAAAGCGTGTGCGGCTGGTTTTTGCTGTGCGGACGTCTATCAAAACATCGGCGTGTTCTATCCGACTGGTAATGGCATTGACTGGGGTATCCATCTTGCACGATTGGGCGTTTCGGTATCCGCCGTGTCGGTTGTCGGCAAGGACGAGTACGGAGACAAGATGAGAGAGGCGCTGGCCGCCGAGGGGTTTGATATCTCTCATCTGCGGGTGGAGGATGGCGACACCTCGGTGATGCTCATGGCATTGAAAGACGGCGTCGATCGCGTGCATCTCGAGGCAATCGATGGCGTAATGGAGACATATCGTCCGAATGAAGATGACCGGGCGTTTATCCTAGAGCATGACATCATTCATACCGACCTGTTTGGCAATTGTTTGGACCTCCTGCCCGAGTGGCATAATGCGGGCAAGACGGTGGTTATGGACTTCTCGGTGTTCAGCCAAGATCCCGAATATGCCTGCGAGAATCATTTTCCCTACGTTGACTACGCATTTATGTCGTTTGAAGATGACACTCCGGAGCTGCGGGACTGGGTACGTCACGCGCAGGAATTGGGGCCGCGCGTTGCGGTTGCCACGCTTGGCGAGAAGGGAAGCATTGCCTATGACGGTGAGCGCTTCTATGAGTGCGGGATCGTGCCGGCGGAGAAGGTCGTTAATACCGTGGGTGCCGGCGACTCGTATATCGCCGGGTTTACCAAGGGCGTGATCGATGGCCTTGATATTCCGGCGTGTATGAAGGCGGGCGCTGAGCTGTCGTCCCGAGTGATTGGTTCGTTTGAGCCGTACTAGGGTCAAATGCCTGGAAAGGAGTACGAAATGGTTATCGACATGTTGGTCCATCCTATGCTCTACGGCGAGATCTGTACGCCGGGTGATGAGCCTGATGGATTCGGTTTTTGGTCACGAGAATTTGGTATGGGGCATATGGGCCCCATGGATTGGGATGAGCTTCAAGTCGAGATGGACGTCTGCGATGTGCAGAAGAGCGTGCTCATGCCGCTCGATGTAACCACGGCATGCGGAGGGCACTTTGGCACCAATGACCAGATTGCCATGCTGGTTGCCGCACATCCCGATCGTCTGTGGGGATTTGCGAGCGTAGACCCGCAGGTGAGCGGTGCCGCAGACGAATTGGAGCGCGCCTTTACCGAGTTGGGGGCAAAGGGGCTTTGCCTGCATCCTGCAAAGCAGGGTTTTGCCCCCGATGATGCTGTGGCCGAGCCGCTTTACGAACTGTGCGAGCGCTATAACAAGCCGGTGGTTTTCCATGCCGGTATGTCTTGGGAGCCGGGCGCAGAGCTCTCGCGCAGTAACCCGCTTGCATTTGAGCACACAATCGCAACGCATCCAAATGTGCGTTTTAGTTTGACCCATTTTGGCTGGCCCTGGGTGCGCGAGACCGTGGCGATGCTGCTCAAGTATCCCAACTGCTACGTGGACACCTCTATCACTTACATCGATTCGCCCGAGGAGATGATGCAGCGTCTTTTCACGGTCGATATGGGGCCGCTGTGGTATGAGCGCGCGCTATCGCACCAAGTGATGTTCGCCAGCAATACGCCGCGCTTCCGTGCATTCAAACTCAAGCGGGCGCTCGATACCGTGCCCATGCGCGATGATGCGCGAGAAAGGCTCTACTGGGGTAATGCCCTGCGTTTTCTTGAAGGGGATGAGTGAACATGGTGACGCTCGAGACATTGAGCTATCTATCGACTGCTCCGGACCAGTTCATCGATATTACCGAGGACGTGCACGCTGCCATCGAACGCAGCTCGGTGACCAATGGCTTGGCGGCGATTATTTTGTCGCATACGACCTGCGGAATCGTGGTAAACGAGGGGCTGCCCTGCGTGGAGACGGATCTTATGGAGACGCTTGATCGCATCGCCCCACTCGATGCCCCCTATGCGCATGCACACTTCCTGCCGAGCTACGGAGCCACCGGTAACAACTCCTGTGGGCATATCAAGAGCATGATTTGTGGAAACAGTTGCTTCTTTCCCGTCCAAGATGGCCACATCGTGTGCGGAAGTGCCCAGAACATCTATCTTGCGGAGTTTGACGGTCCGCAGAAGCGAAAAGTGTACGTCGAGGTGCTGGGGGAGTAACGTCCCTGCAATAACCCTATGAAGGAGCACGTTATGTCGTTTCTAACTTCGATGTTCAAGAACGAAAAGCCGGTTATCGGAATGCTGCACCTGCGTCCTCTGCCGGGCGATCCGCTGTATTACCCGGGCGGAAGCGTATCGCAGGTCGTGGAAGCCGCCAAGCGCGATCTCGAGGCGTTGCAGCAGGGCGGTGTCGATGGCATTTTGATTACCAATGAGCTCTCGATGCCCTATGAGCAGCATGTTTCTCCCTCAACCCTTGCATCGATGGGCTATGTAATCGGGGCTCTGTCCCATGATCTGTCGACTCCTTGGGGAGCTGAGGCAATTTACGATGGTGATGCCACAATCGAGCTGTGCGCTGCCGTCGACGCGCAGTTCACGCGCTGCAATTTTTGCGGTGCCTGGGCCGGTGATCTCGGGCTGATTAACCGAGATTTCGCTCACACCATGCGTCGCAAGGCGGCGCTGCGCTTGGACGACCTCAAGCTTTTTCACTTCATCACGAGCGAGGGCGAGGTTTATCTCAACGACCGCACGACCGCGGACATTGCCGATTCACTTCTCTTTAATTGCCTACCGGATGCGATGGTCATCGGCGGTTCGGCTGCCGGTCGTGGCGCTTCGGGCGAGCTTGCCGACGAGGTCCGCGAGCGTGTTGGCGAAGTGCCCGTGGTATGTGGCACCGGTTGTCGCGAAAATACCGTGGCTGACGTATTTGCTCACTACGATGGCGCGTTTGTCGGCACGTGCTTAAAGCGCGACGGAAAGCTGGATGCCCCGATTGATGTTGAGCGGGTGGTTCGTTTTATGGCTGCCGCTCGTACGGCGCGAGGGGAGTAGGCACCTATGGCGCTCTATCTGGGTATTGATATTGGGACAAGCGCCTCTAAAGGCGTTTTAATCGATGATCGATGCAACATCGTTTGCCAAGCCTCTTGTGGACATGAGACGGACAACCCGTGTGATGGATGGTACCAGCATGATGCTGAGGCAGTTTGGTGGGGCGATTTTTGCCGCTTGTCGCGCGAGCTGGTGATGCTATCGGGGGTTAACGCGGCGCAGATCGGATGCGTGGGCCTTTCCGCATTGGGTTGCGACTGTGTGCCGGTCGATACCGAGTGCAACGCGCTGGCGCCCGCGATTTTGTATGGAGTCGATGCACGTTCGAAGCCGCAGATTGACGAGCTCCTTTCCGAATATGGGTCAGGTCGCGCACGCGAACTTTTCGGGCACGATCCCTGCTCATCAGATATTGCTCCTAAGATCTTATGGTTTAAGGAGAATATGCCCGAGGTGCACGAACGTGCCGCGAAGTTCCTGACGGCCTCATCGTTTCTATGCGCAAAGTTGACGGGGCGTTTTACGGTGGACCGTTACTTGGCGGAGGATTTTCTTCCCCTATACGACCGCTACACTTGGAGGGTTGATGCTCGGGAATGTGCTCGTTTCTGCCGGCCTGACCAGATGGCGGAGGTAATGTCGGCTACCGATATTGCCGGGGCGATTACGCAGCGCGCGGCTGAGGCGACAGGGCTCGCGGCAGGGACACCTGTCTTAGTGGGAACGGGCGACTCTGGTGCCGAGGCCATTTCGACGGGTGTATTTCGTCCCGGCGATATGATGGTTCAGTTGGGGAGCACGGCGTATTTCATCTACCTAGCTGATCATATGGTCGATGATGCCCGCCTGTGGCCAGGGACGTTTATCATTCCCGGAACTTACGGGATCTGCGCGGGGACCAATACGGCGGGTGCACTCACATCGTGGCTGCGCCAAGAGCTGTATCGCGACGCCGTGGAGGCCGAGGGCCACGGTGGCCCCGATGCATATTCGGTCATGGCGCATGATGCCGCCGATGTGGCGCCGGGTGCCGATGGGCTCCTGTGCCTGCCGTACTTTGCGGGGGAGCGTACTCCGCTCAACGATCCCGAGGCACGTGGCGTCTTCTTTGGCCTGACCGGAAGGCATACGCGAGCCCATATGGTTCGCGCCGCCTTGGAAGGCGTCGCGTATACCGTTGCATCCCATGTCGACATTATCGAGCGAGAGCATGGACTGCCAATTGGGCGCATTATGCTTGTCGGAGGTGGAACCAAGAATCCAGTTTGGATGCAGGCTATCGCCGACGTATGCGGGCGCGAGGTCTCGGTTGCCAAGGTTACGGTGGGCGCATGCTTCGGTGATGCCATCATGGCAGCTCTCGCAGGTGGCGCCTATGCATCATGGGATGAACTCGCCCAAGTCCTTGGCGTTGCACAAACAATCGTGCCCGATATGGATGCCCACGAGCTATATGCGTCGCGTCGTCATATCTTTGACGAATTGTATGCACGTAACCGTGATCTCATGCACGAATTGGTGTAATGCTGCCGAATTGTACTGCCTGCCAATAGGGACTGCGTTGTGCGATTCGCATGTCCCTTGGCATTTTTGCCCACAGGGGTTAGCGAAGGTCAAAAACAGAGTGCGCATTTGCTAAAACTACCGACTCGATGCGCTTTGCGTCACAGTTTTTGAGTGAGGCAATGTGCATCGAGGTCCTTGCGAGCGATCTGATGAGCGATTGCACACTTGTTTCTGTGTTTGGTTCGGCCGGCGCATCGGTCTCGAGCAGTAGACGGTCGAGTGGAATCTGTCGGGCATATTCGCGACCGCGCTTGGTGGCGAGCATACGCTCGTTCACGGAAAAATAGCAGCCTGCGTTTCGCGCACGGACGAACTCGTTCGAGGTACCGCTAAACCAGTGAAAGATGACGGCGGGGGAGTTGGGGCTTGGGGTGAGCAATCCATATGACTCAAGGGCGTCCAGTACGGTTCCTGCCGAACGAACAGCGTGAATTGATATCACGCGCCCGGCAAGAGGGTGCTGCACGAGTGCATCGCAGAGCCGGTCAAATGCCTGTACTTGTAGCGACTCGCTTCCGGCAAAACGAGCGGAAAAGTCGAGCCCGACCTCGCCGATCAAGCGTTCTTGTGCAGCGACTTCGCAAAGCAGATTGATTTCAGCGTTGCCACATCGTCCGTCGGCGAGCCACCAGGGATGGAGGCCGATGCCGGCAAAGATATTTGAACGGCCGCAGGCGCGCTTCTTGGCGCGTGCAAAGTCGTGCGGATCGACGCCGCAGTCAAATAGAATCAGGCCCAGCGCCGTTGCCTCATCGGCAACGGCGTCCGGGTGAGCCATTAGATCAAGATGGCAGTGTGCATCAAATAACCGGGGCTCCATCTCGGCGCGCTCCGCTAGTCTAGGCGCTGGCCATCGGCGCGCACGCGCTCGGTGCCGCGGCCACTGATCTGACGGATAACCTCGCCGGCGATCATCTGGCCCATGATGGGCGGCATAAAGCTGGCGGTTCCCAGCTCGGTGCGCTCGTGGATGTTGGAAGGATCGCGGGGCTGTGTCTTAACCGATTCCTCGCAGCTAAACAGTACGTGTAGGCTCTTGATTCCGCGCTTCTTACATTCTTTGCGCATAATGCGGCTCATGGGGTCACGTACCGTATCGAAGATGTCGGCAAAGCGGAGGCACTCGGGATGGAGTTTGTTGGCCCCGCCCATGGAGCTAACCAAACGGATGTCATGGTCCTGAGCATATTTGGCAATGGTGAGCTTGGCCGAGATGGTGTCGATGGCGTCGACGACGTAGTCGAGCTTGCCACCCGTCTGCTCCAAAACGCCCGCGAAGAACTCGTCGATGTTGTCGCTCAGCAGGTATTCGGTGCGCTTGATAACGCTGGCGGCGGGATTGATGTCGTGGATCATGGCTTCCATCACGTCAACCTTGCGCTTGCCGACGGTGCTGTGAAAGGCGATGGCCTGTCGATTGATGTTGCTGGGCGCGACGATATCCTTGTCCAGAATCACAAAATGACCGATGCCGCCGCGGACAAGTGCCTCGCAGCAGTTGGAGCCCACGCCTCCGCAGCCGAGCACCAGCACCGTGGCGTTGGCGAGTCTATCGAGTGCCTCACGGCCCATGATGATCTCGAGTTTGGTGTCGCGTGTCTCGACGAGAGCGGCGGTTTCGGTCATAGACATCCTCCGATGGGGAAGCGAATCGTGTTTTAGCTATCACCATTATAGGTATTATCGCGATTCCATTTGAGCCCTAGGGGCTTGTTGAAATGAGGCGGTGATTCGCATAAGATGAAGCAGATGGCACCCGTTGCCGCGGGTTAGCCAACTCCGAAACACGTTTATGGCGTGAGAAGTGGCCGTCTTCGCATTACGCGGAGGCGGCTATTTTTTTGAGTACAAGATTAGATAGTTAGACAAACATCTAAATATCGAGTATGGTGTGCGCGTCATGAGGGGTGCTGAGAGGAGGTCCTATGCCGGGAGAGGGTTTTAAGGCGCTTGCCGATCCAACGCGACGGCGCATTTTGGAGTTGCTGCGCGAGGGCAATTGTACGGCCGGGGAGCTTGCCGAGCATTTTGACATCAGCAAGCCGTCATTGAGCCATCATTTGGCGACGCTCAAAAACGCCGGGCTGGTGACCGACGAGCGCCATGGCCAAAACATCGTTTACAGCTTAAACACCACCGTCATGCAGGACTTGATTGGCTGGTTTATGGGCTTTACAAACACGGAAGGTGATAAGGATGAATAACGAAAACAAGGGCATTCACCCCACGGGGGTATCGTCGCGCGTGTGGATTGCGCTGGTCGTTCTGTGCGTCGCCAATGTCGTAGCGCACCTCATGGTGATGCCGAGCTTGCCTGCACAGATTCCCACGCACTGGGGCGCGAACGGCGCCGTCGATGGTTGGGGTCCTAGCTGGATGGCCTCCGCGCTCGGCGTGCTGCCTCTGGCGCTTCTCGCAATGTTCTGCGTGGTGCCGCGCATCGATCCCAAAGGTGAGGCATATCGAACCTCGGGCAAGTTCTATCAGGGCTTCGTAATCGCCTTCACCTTGTTCATGTGCGCCATAAGCTGGCTGGGAGAGCTTACGGTCTGGGGCGTGGTGCCGGCGGTCGGTTCGGTCAACGTGCTGATTTCCGGTGCTATCGGTTTGCTGTTCATCGGCGTAGGCAACTACTTGCCGCGTGTGAAGCAGAACTATACGCTCGGTATCAAGACGCCTTGGGCGCTTGCCGATCCCGAGAACTGGCGCCGTACGCAGCGTTTTGGCGGCGCCTGCTTTATGGTGCTGGGTATTGGCCTGATTGTGATGGGCGTGGCAGGTGCGGTGCTTTCGAGTGAAGTCGTTGCCGCGGTGATTGCGGTTCTGGCGTTTGGTTCAGCCGGAGCTGCCTACGTCTATTCGTATCTGCTGTGGCGTAAATCGCAGCGAGCCGTTCGCTAAGGTTGCGGAAAACTAGCGTACGCAGTTCATAGTATGTTCTGGGGGACTTTTCCCAGGTAGTATTAGGGGGTGTGGGCAACCATGCCCCTTTTTCGTTAAGTTTCAGAGCTGGTTTCCTCATTTCGTTTCCACTAAAGCGAATCAAGAATAGGGAAACAGCAGGTAGAAAGGATAAAACAGGCATATGGCGGAGTTTATCTACCAGATGTATCAGGCTCGCAAGGCCCATGGCGACAAGGTAATCCTTGACGACGTGACCCTGAGCTTCTACCCCGGTGCCAAGATCGGTGTCGTGGGCCCCAACGGCATGGGCAAGTCGACCCTGCTCAAGATCATGGCCGGCATTGAGGAGGTCTCCAACGGCGATGCCAGGCTCACCCCCGGCTACACCGTGGGTATCCTGCAGCAGGAGCCGCCGCTCGACGACGACAAGACCGTCATCGAGAACGTGCGCATGGCGTTTGGCGACATGATCGCCAAGGTCGATCGCTTCAATAAGATCGGCGAGGAGATGTGCGACCCGGATTGCGACATGGACGCCCTCATGGCAGAGATGGGCAAGCTCCAGGACGAGATTGACGCCGCCGACGGCTGGGATATCGATTCCAAACTCGGCCAGGCCATGGACGCTCTGCAGCTGCCCGATTCCGACATGCCGGTCAACGTGCTTTCCGGCGGCGAGCGCCGCCGTGTGGCCCTGTGCAAGCTGCTGCTTGAGGCTCCCGACCTGCTGCTGCTCGACGAGCCCACGAACCACCTGGACGCTGAGTCGATCCTGTGGCTCGAGCACTTCCTGCACAACTACCAGGGCGCGGTGCTTGCCGTCACGCACGATCGCTACTTCCTGGATAACGTTGCCGAGTGGATCTGCGAGGTCGACCGCGGCCACCTTTATCCCTACAAGGGCAACTACTCCACGTATCTGGAGACCAAGGCCGCGCGTATCGAGGCGCAGGGCAACCGCGATGCCAAGCTCGCCAAGCGCATGGAGGCCGAGCTCGAGTGGGTACGCAGCTCGCCCAAGGCTCGCCAGGCCAAGAACAAGGCCCGTCTGGCTCGCTACGAGGAGATGGAGGCCGAGGCCCGCGCAAGCCAGAAGCTCGACTGGACCGACATCCGCATCCCTGTGGGCCCGCGTCTGGGCAACAAGGTGCTCGAGGCCCATCACGTGCACAAGGAGTTCGATGGCCGTGTGCTCATCGACGATCTTTCGTTTACGCTGCCGCGCAACGGCATCGTGGGCGTGATCGGTCCCAACGGCGTGGGCAAGACCACACTGTTCAAGACGATTGTGGGTCTGGAGCCGCTGACTTCGGGCGAGCTCGAGGTGGGCGAGACCGTCAAGATTTCTTACGTCGACCAGAACCGTTCCGGCATCGACCCCGATAAGAACCTATGGGAGGTCGTCTCGGACGGCCTGGACCACATGATGGTGGGCGAGACCGAGGTTCCGAGCCGCGCTTATGTGGCGAGCTTTGGCTTTAAGGGCCAGGACCAGCAGAAGCGCGCTGGCGTGCTCTCCGGCGGCGAGCGCAACCGTCTGAACTTGGCGCTTACGCTCAAGCAGGGCGGCAACCTGCTGCTCCTCGACGAGCCCACGAACGACCTCGACGTCGAGACGCTGTCCTCGCTCGAAGCGGCGCTGCTCGAGTTCCCGGGCTGCTCGGTGGTCATTAGCCACGATCGTATGTTCCTGGACCGCGTTGCCACGCACATTCTGGCGTGGGAGGGCACCGACGAGAATCCGGGCAACTGGTATTGGTTCGAGGGCAACTTCGAGGCCTATCAGGCCAACCGCATCGAGCGCCTGGGCGAGGACGCAGCCCAGCCGCATCGTATTCACCGCAAGCTCACGCGTGACTAGTAGCAAGTAGAAAGGCCGCCAGCAAGGGCGGCCTTTCTTGTAGCAATTGCACTGCAGCTATGCCCTGGCTGCTGGTTTGATTCATAATCAAAGTCATCTCTTTGGGATTAAAGCCCGTTTTTGCTATGAGTGATTTTCTAATTCCGTTTAAAACGTAAAGACGTATTGGGTTACAAGGACATAAGCAAATCGAATTGAAATATAACCAGTGCTGTAACGTTACAAAAAAGGTTATAGAATAGGAGTATCTTATAAGTCGCTCCTCTAGAAAGAAGAACATATGCTTTCGCGTCGTCGTTTTCTGCAACTTGTCGCGTCTTCAATTGTCGCCTTAGCCGCACGTCCGAAAGAGGTTTTTGCTTCGACGGGCAATATTGATGGTGAGCAGATACAATTTACTTCAGAAATTGCGCAAGAGCTTGCCGATAAATATATAAAGGGACTCCTCGGCTCTTCGTATACGCCTTCTGACCCTATTCCTTTTGTAGACGTTGATGGGTCCCCGCTTGGCTACATTGTTCCGGTTGTGACATTCAATAGAGCCGCGGGCTATTTGGTTTTAGATGCTTCAGATGATGAAATACTTACGGGATATCGTTTTGGAGACGGCTTAGTCAGCCCTATGGATCGGGGAGGAGATCTTGGTGTTGAGTCTTATTCTTTCAATAACCCAGTCGTAATGATCAATCCATTCGAATTCGGTGTGCAATCTTTGGACGGTTCAATAACAACAAATTGCGGAAGAACAATCCCGGCTGTTTCCATAGAAGGACGGCCTGTCGTTTTATCGAATAAACCTTCAAGCTGGAACGATGTCGTAATTTACGCAACTCAAATGCAGGATTACACAGTAGCTGGATTTCGTTCCATTTCTCAGTTTATGTCATATGATGAAAGCGAGATTAAGAGGCTTACTGCCCACTATGCTTGTATGGTGACAGCTTTTTCGAACGTTGCGGAACTGTATGGCATTGCCAATTTATATAACGACCCTTCGCAATATATGCAGATATGGAATTACACCAATACCCATGCTCTTTCCGATGAAGAACAGACTGTTCCCGGCGTTGTTTTGGGCGGAACGCCGATATCAACCTGTGCAACGGGGTTTACAAATTACTGCGCAAGCAGAGGAAGTACTCTTATCGCCCGCACTGTCTCCTCTCCGGCTATCGCGAGCATTCAAAATGAGATTAACTCTAATAGACCGAATGTTTTACATGCGAGTTTGTACAACGGATCAGCCCATTCTGTAACAGCGGAGGCTTACGCCACACTTACTGGTAAGAAAACTGGAGAGACAAGGCAGATGATTGGCATAGCGGACGGCTGGAATTCATCTTTATCCTTCCTGAAGTATGATCAGAGCTATTATGCGTGGACTTATGGAACGACTTTTTCGAAGTAGGACGATTCGTCTAGCTCTGTCTTTGGTGCTGATGGCTTCATTGGTGGGCTGTTCAACAAAGGAAGAGATATCGCGCGGAGGTTCCGGAGAAGTGACTGCGACAGACTCAGGTTCATTAGAAATAGCTGGCGGGCATGCCGATGTGATGTTACAAGGAAAAGGCGTGCTTAGGTCGATTGATGCTGAAGACGCTGTCTGCTCAATAGAGGATTTGAAGACAGGTGAAACTGCATCGTACCGAGTTTCAGATAATGCTGCGAATATGATTGAGTCGATACCGACTGGAGCGCAGGTTTCTTTTAGATACTTTGCTCCGCAACTTGAGGATGAGCTTGCTTCTCTGGTGTCTATATGCGCCGATGACAACTAAAAGGCCTGAATTCAAACGGCCTCAGATGGTCAATTGGCTATCCGAGGCCGTTTTTTACTCGACCGGGGCTTCGACCTTGTCGATGGCCCAGGTGGCTCCGAGGCCGCCGGTGGTGTTGCGGCGAATGCGTACGGTGACTTCGTGGCGTTTGCCGGCCTGTGTGTAGCGCAGGGGGAAGCTCGCGCGGTTACGGCCGGCCTCGATGGTACCGCGCTCGCGAGCGATCCAGTAGTACTCGCCGACGATGCCGAGGGTGTCGGCGCCGTAGGGGAGATAAGTCGACAGCTGGTGCAGCAGCGGGCTAGGGCAGAAGACCTCGGTCGCGAAATCGATGGGGAAGTCCCCGGGGATGGTTGGTGCTGCGGAAGCGGGGGCCGGTGCTGAATTGGGGACCGGAGTCGGTGCAGGTGTGGGAGCCTGGTCACAGGCGGGTGCGGATGCGGACTCAATGACAGGTGCAGACTCAGATGCCGCTTCTGGCTTAGCTATGGAATCTGTCGGTTCCACGGAGATGGACGTGTCTTCGGTCCCGGTTTTGGCATCGGCCTGCGGAGTGTCCTCTGCCTCGACGTTCGGCTTGGCCTCGACCGGCGTGGATACCATGGTGGTGATGCCGGCGTTGGCGTTCTCGGGGTCGTAGACAACCGTGAGCGAGATGGCAGGCTGGGGCGCCTCGGGCTCCGGTGTTGCCTCGGCAGCATCTTGATCCGCGAGCTCGTCGGACTGATTGTCCTCGGTGTTGTCGCCAAAGACATCGTGGTTCTGGAACACGGGCGCCTCGGGCTGGCCAGCCGCCTCTTCGGTTGTCGACTTGGATGCCTCGTTGAGCTCCGCAGTGGCTTCCTGCTCGGATATGACTTCGGGATCGGTCGTGGCGGCGATTTCGGTTTCGGCCTCTGCTGTTACTCCAATAGCGACTTCGATCTCTGTCTCGGGTTCGGGTTCCGGCACGGCTCCAACCATGGCTTCGGGCTCGGGACGCTTAACGTGCTTGGGGCGCACGGCCTTCAGGTCCTTCTTGCCGTGCTTCTTCTTTTTGTAGGACTGCTTGGCGCCCTTGGTAGCCTTGCGCTTGTCCTCGTCCTTGGCAAGGGCGGCATCCCATGCCTCGTTGGCGATGACGGTGGCATACAGGCGGCCGCCCTTAAAGACGGTCAGTTTAATGCAGTCGTCGAGTTCCTCGAGCAACTCGCGCGTGGACTCGAAGCCCAAGTCATAAGCGGCCATGTCGCCGGCGGCGAGCGCCTCCTCGACCTGCGTCATAAACGTTTGCTTACCGCACCCAATCGCGTCGCGCAGCAGGCGATACAGATAGATGTGGTTGCCCAGCGATAGCGTGGGCCTAACTATTGTCTTGCTCATGGCAAATCTCCTCTTTACACACGTAAAGCATCTTACCATCGCATAGCGTTCGCCATGGCGGCACCCAAGGCAAACGGGCGCGAACCGCTATCGATTCGCGCCCGTTGTACAGGTTGCCTATCTGGGGATGCAGTGCTTAGTTGCCCGATGCCGTGCCTTGGCTCGAGCTGTTAGATGTCGTGCCCAATGTGGTGTCACTCGAATTGCTGTTGCTGCTGCCTGCTGTGCCCGTTCCCGACGTGGTGTCGCTCGTCTGGCCGCCCGTGCTCGGTTGAGAGCCGTCAGTCGTTTGGCTTGAGTCAGTCGTGCCGGATTGCGTGCCGCTGTTGGCCGTAGAGGAATCGGCGCCCTGCGATTGATCGGGGGTGTTCGATGACGAGTCGGTGGATGCGGAGTTACCCTGCGGGTCGTCCTGCTGGCTTTGCGATTGACCGGAGCTATCCGCGTCGTGCTCGGTCGTATGCGACGAAAGGATCGGCTCGGGGCGCTCGCCCAGGCCCTCACCGGCAGTGGTGATAAGGATGGCGCCGGCGCAGGCGATGACCGCGACGATGGCGATGGCGATCGAGAAGACGATGACCTTCTTTTGCGTCTGGCTGCGCTCTGCCGCCGCCTTGGCGCGCAGGCTGTTGGGAGCGACGCGCGCCGTGGTCGCGCGTCCCGCAACCTGGCGCATCTCCTGCGTGGTTGCGGCGCCACCTAGGTGCTCCTCGACATTGGGCTCAACGGGCTCGTAGGCGCCGGTAGGGTAGTCGACAGCGGCATGCGTGCCCTTGATTGCTTCGGCGCTGGCGGAGATAAAGTGGCGATAGACCTGCGAGGACACAACAGTGATGACTGAGCTCACAGCGGCACCAATCACCGAGCCGGCAATGCCGATCTTTGAAGCAAGCGCCACGCTCGTGGCGGCAGCTGCGGCGCCGGCGATGATCTGGGGAATGGAAATGTCGTCGAACAGGCCCTTTTTGGGCGCGATGGCCATGGTCTGTCCGATGGAATGGTTCTCGTGCACGCCGTTGTTGAGTGATGCCGGCGTCATGACGCGCGTGCGCGGCGCGTCGGTGTACTTGGTTGTCATACGGGGTCCTCCCGGTGTAAATCTGCTTCGTTTCGTGTAGCCATCAGGGTACCCACCAGATGTGAATCGTACGTGACATTTAACAGATACCATCAACTCATCAAGGGGGCCTGCTGTCTTTGGTGCGATAGCTTGATGCTAAACTGGATTTATGTTTGCGAGGTGGTTTACGTGATGTACCCGTATATGACATTCGAAGATGGAACCGAGGTCATTCATTCTGACCTGATTACAGATGGCGATATCGAAAAGGTTATCGTGCATTTTGAACGACCGACGGCAGAGGGTTTCGACTCCGCTCGTTGTGAGTTGCCTTCCTGTTCGTGGACTGACTGGGAAGGGCATTTTACTCAGAGTGAAAAACGAGCTTTCGAAGAGTGTCTGAGCAAATAATTTAGATTAGTTCGAGTTTAGTTCGAATAAAGAAGCTGAATGCGATGACCTAAAGCGTATGCATTTTTAGTATTAGATGCGTATGAAATGGAGGATGTGAATGGATGAGCTAATAGACTTTAAAAAACGATTTCTCAAGAATGGCGAGCTGGTTTCAATTCCAAAAAAGGAAAGCTATAAAAGAATCATGCTGCTATGGGCCGTCTCTTTCTTTGAATTAAATACAAGTTATACGGAGCTTCAGGTTAATCGTGTGCTGTCACAGCTCTATCCTGATTATGCCGTGTTGAGGCGGTACTTGGTTGATTATGGATTCCTATTAAGGGATGAACGAGGCCTGAAATACGAGGTTAATCGTGATGTTCACGGTATTGAGAGCTAGCCGTCCGGTTCGGGTCCTATATATTGCTAGAGGGATAAGCGAAATAGGCAATTGGTGTGCGAATATTGCTTTGCCAATGCTAATTTACGAGGTAACTCACGATGTTTCTGCAACTGCTTTGATGGTCTGCTGCAGATTTGCCCCCTCTCTGTTTTCAGTTGCGCTCGCGCAGCTGCCTCAGAAGATGGGTATCGGGACACTGCAGGCCATGAGATTGGCAGACTTAATTCGCGCGGGATTATTCGTTTGCTATATTTTTGTTGATAGTAAATGGAGTATGTTTGCTATTACGTGCGCGGTATCGCTTTGCCGAACGGTAGAAATGCCCTGCTTTTACTCGTTGTTAAGAGCCAATACGAATAGTATCAATCGCGACGTAATTAATAATTCGTTTGGGTTCCTGCAGAATTTGATGATGGTTCTGGGGCCAGTTGCCGGCGGTTTTGTTGTCGCTCAATTTGGGGCGGAGGCTGTTCTTGCATTAGACGCGCTTTCTTTTGCCGCGTCGTTCTGGTTGCTGCGAGATGTTCCGTCGGTTATCGAGGTTAATGATAAAGAGGGAATAAGCAAAAATGAAAAAAACAGGACTGCATTTAGTGATCTTAGCGCGAAGCACTTGGCAATTGGTTTCCTATTAATCGATATTTCTAGTGGCGTGGCATTCGGCTCTCTGAATTCTCTTTTGCCAGCTATAGCGCAATTGCAATTTGACTCGTCATCGATACAATACGGATTCCTTCAGAGTAGTCTTACAATCGGACTGTTGTTCGGAAATACAATATATGGTCGTTTAATCAGTGGTTCCGATTGCGTTAAATCATATTGTTTTGTGACGTATCTTGCGCTCGGTGCGTATCTGGCGTTTGGCTATCGCTATGCGTCTGGGATATCGTTTATTTTCCTTTTTATCGTCGGTGCCGGAAACGCCATTCAAGATGTGCTTCTCATAACATCGCTGCAGGATTTGGCGAGAGACGGATCTGAATCGATAAGCCTGTTTTCAATTAGGGAGTCTTTGCAATCGGTTGCTGTTGTTATTTCAACACTTCTTGTTTCGCTGTTCACGAGCATCGCGATGTTCTCAATTCTCGTTACAGGACTTGGTGTATTTTCAATTATGATGGTAGTTGTGTTTCAATTGAATTATTTGCGAAAGATGTGACGTTGATATGCCTAAAACGCTTTTAGTATTTCCCCCAGGATGGAGTCCAGTGGGGCCGTATCTTGCCTTGCCTGTTTTGAAGTCATATCTTCAAGAGGTTGAACAATACAAAGTTGACATTGTTGACTTAAACGTGGAATTTTACGATGACCTCCTATCTTTTAGACATGTCGAAGAGTGCTGTAAAAGGTATCGGGAATCAAAGGATTCGTTTAGTTCGAATGTCCAATTAACAATCGAGTTGATACAAAAGTCGGCACTTAATGTTGACGAGGCAAAAGATATTTTCAGATCGAAGAGATACTTTAATCTAAAAGAAAGACAATATGCTGAAAACATTTTTAGAAATGCACTCTATATCATAAATCACGTCTCATATGGAGTTAAATACACGTTCAACTCCATAGATCTGCCCTATGATTATTATTCGACACCAGAAATAATGAAATCGCTTGCGGATACCTTGCATAATCCGTTTATTTCCTTCTATGAAACTGCCTTTCTTAAGCGTATTCAGAGGGAAAAAATCGAGTTTATTGGGATTTCGGTGAGCGGCTGTTTCCAATTGATTTCTGCAGTTACGTTAGCGAAACTGATTAAAGAAGAATGTCCATCTGTTAAACACGTCTCATTGGGCGGCAATTACATTACTCGTTTAGCAGATGACTGCATGAAAGAATGGCATCCCTTTTTTGAATACATTGATTCGATAATGATGTATGACGGCGAAGAGCCGCTTGCACGTCTTCTTGAGGCTCTTGACTCTGGTGATGACAATCTCGACTGTGTTCCAAACCTTTGCCATGCTAAAGGTGGAAAGATATATAAAAACCATCGGATTGAGCAAACATTTATCAACGATACAGTTCCCGATTTCGATGGCTTCGCCCTTTCTAAATACTTCATGCCTGAGCTAATATTGCCGGTTTATTCCTCTAGGCAGTGTTTTAATCATTGCGCCTTCTGCACCATTCCCGGTGCTACCGGTGGTTGTTACCGAAAGATGCCTATATCGAGAGTATTTGAAATAATGTGTCGGTTAAATGAAAAATACGGCACGAGAGTTTTCTCTTTTGTGGATGAAACATTCGAAGGCAAAAGAATGGAGCAACTCGCGGATGAAATAAACGCATCGGGAAAAACGTTTTTCTGGCATGGAGAAACGAGGTTCTCTCCAACCCTAAGTACAGACGTTTTTAACAAGATATACCAAAGTGGATGTAGGCAGATTCAGTTTGGCCTCGAGTCATACAACCAAAGAGTTCTTGATCTAATGAAGAAGAACACGAGAGTTGATTGGATTGATCGCAATATCCATGATTGTCTCAATGCGGGTATTCCTGTTCATCTATTTTTTATGATTGGCTTTCCGACCGAAACTAAAGAAGAGGCTCTGAACACCTTAGCTTATACAGAGAATGTTTTGAATTATTCAAAACAGGTATGTGGTGTTCCATATTCCACGAGAGGATTTACGAATTTTGGTCTCGTTATGGGGTCGGATGTTTGGAATCATCCCGATAAGTATGGTGTCTCTGTAATGCCGCAGTCCCAATATGAGGATTTGCGCCTCGAAGTAGATTATGTTTCAGGCACTGGTTTAACTTTAAATGAAGCAAAATCCTTATCTGATGAGCATCATATTGATTTTTATATGCAAGAGGTCATAAACGGTAGCGACACAATTGACTTGCCCCAGCGGCTTCATATTTCAGAGGTGACCTGGATCCTAGATTCTATTCACGCTGTCAGGTATAAGGGACATTTGACCAAAGTAAAGCGACGGCTAACTAGTCTAAATCCAGCTGATCGAATCTGGCTGGATTCCAAGACCTCTGTCGTGCTCGTTGAGCCATTTGCCTACTTCTATAATTCTGAATACCATCATGTCTATGCTGTTTCCCAGTTGGTATACCATAAGTTGGCCCGTTTATTGGAGGCCGATTGTAGCATTTCTCTTATTCTTGATCAGGGCGACCTCGAGCTGACAAGGGCGATAGAAGAACTGTTGCATTATGGATTGCTGAATACAAATATCGATGCCGATTATGTAATGCACGATAATGGTTTTCAATTGGTTAAAAGTTCGTTTGTTAAAGAAGTCGGACGCTCAAAAGAGGGGTTAAGAGTACTGCTGAGTTGTGCCACCCATAGAATGTGTGCGGTTAATGATTTTTCGTTCGCTTTGCTTTCGTTGTTTGAAAAGCCGATTACTAAGAACGAGGTGCGCGACATTTTGAAAAAAGAGGGACTATCGACAAGCGAGGAGCAATTAAACAAGTTGGTTGATAATTGCATGAAAGCAGATATACTACAACTGATTAGATAGAGGAGGTTTCTGCATGGACGTTATTAACAAAGATCTCTTGGAGCAACTGAAAGAGTCTCAGGAAGAGGGCGTCGTGGTAGAAGTGTTCGACTTTGAGGACTACATGGATAAATTCTGCCATTAGTTTCGGAATTTTCTTGCCTCGCTTAAAGGAGAAGTCGATTATCGATTTCTCCTTTTTTAGTTAAAGATATTTTTGGAATACATGCTCTTAGCACAGGTTAGCGTCTCAGTAAACTGGGAGGTTGCTTTGGCTAGTTAGAGATATGTGAACGTCCGTTAGACTGAATCTCAGGGTAGAAGGGGCCTCCAGTGTCCAGATCAACAAGGCAATGCTGCGTTTCGGCTAATAAGAACGACGGCTTTCTGCGGGTTGCGGCGGCGTCGCCGCAGATTCGCGTGGCCGATGTCGAGGGCAATGCCGAGGTTGCGCTGGCGGCTGTTCGCGAGGCTACCGAGCGCGGCGTTCGCGCGCTGGTACTGCCCGAGCTCAATCTGACTGGCTATACCGCGGCCGATCTGTTCCATAACCGCACATTACTGCATGCCTGCGAGACCGCACTGGTGCATATTCTCGATGAAACCCGCGGGCTGCCGATTGTCTTTACCATCGGTCTTCCCGTTGCAGTTGCCGAGAATATCTACAACTGCGCCGCCGTGTGCTGCGCGGGCGAGCTTTTGGGCCTTACGGCTAAGAAATATCTGCCCAACTATGGCGAGTTCTATGAGCGCCGTTGGTTTGCTCCCGCGCCGGCCGATCCCGTGTGGATTGAATTTGCCGGTCAGGGTCCGGTGCCGCTTGGCTCGGGGCTTGTCTACCGCTGCTGTGATGAAGGCGCCGAGGACCTGGTGCTGGGCATCGAGGTTTGTGAGGACCTGTGGGTGCCGGCACCCCCCTCGACCGAGATGGCGCTTGCTGGCGCGACGGTGATTCTCAATTCGTCGGCCTCGGACGAGATTATCGGTAAGGCAGATTACCGCCGCAGCCTCATCTCCAATCAGAGCGCACGCCTGTACTGCGTCTATGCCTACGCGGACGCGAGCGAGGGCGAGTCCACGACCGACATGGTCTTTGCGGGCGAGAACCTCGTCTACGAAAACGGTTCGAAACTCGCCGCGACGAAGCTCCTCACTTGCGATATGGCCGTCGCCGACGTCGATCTTGACCGCCTGGTTGCCGAGCGCCGTCGCTCGACGACGTGGACGCGCGCGGACGATGCGCCGGAGGCCACGACCGTTGAGTTCTCTTTTGAGGGCGTGCTGACAGACGAACCTGTCCTGCGCGATGCCTGCGATATCGACCGCGTTTTCCCGCGCGCGCCCTTTGTACCGGCCGACCATGGCGACCTAGCCGAGCGCTGCGAGACGATTCTCGACCTGCAGACTGCCGGCCTCAAGACCCGCCTTGCCCATACGGGTACTAAGGCAGCTGCCATCGGTCTTTCAGGCGGCCTGGACTCCACGCTGGCACTGCTTGTGACCGTGCGTGCCTTCGATGCACTGGGGCTGCCACGCACGGGTATCACGGCGGTTTCCATGCCCGGCTTTGGCACGACGCATCGCACTAAGTCGAATGCCGAGTCGCTCGCTCGCGACCTAGGCGTGAGCTTCCGCGAAGTCTCGATCCATGCAGCCGTGGAGCAGCATTTTAAGGACATCGAGCACGATCCGGCCGTGCAGGACGTGACCTACGAGAACAGCCAGGCCCGCGAGCGTACGCAGATTCTGATGGATCTGGCCAATCAGGCCGGCGGTTTTGTCATCGGCACGGGCGACCTGTCGGAGCTGGCGCTCGGCTGGGCTACCTACAACGGCGACCACATGAGCATGTACGCCGTCAACGCGAGCGTGCCCAAGACGCTTGTGCGCCATCTGGTGCGCTATGCCGCTGATGTTTTTGGCGGGCGTATTGCCGAGGTCTTGCTCGATATCCTCAATACACCGGTGTCCCCCGAGCTTCTGCCGCCCACGGGCGACGGCGAGATTGCGCAGAAGACTGAGGATTTGGTGGGCCCGTACGAGCTGCACGACTACTTCCTCTACTACCTGCTGCGTTTTGGCTTTGAGCCGGGCAAGATCTACCGCATGGCGCTCAAGAGCTTCGAGGGCGCCTACGACGTCAAGACCGTTCACACGTGGCTGCGTACGTTCTACCGTCGCTTCTTTGCCCAGCAGTTTAAGCGCAGCTGCCTGCCCGATGGCCCCAAGGTGGGTTCGGTCACGCTCAGCCCGCGCGGCGATTGGCGCATGCCGAGTGACGCCAGCTCGCGCCTGTGGCTCGCCCAGATTGACGCGCTCAATCCGATGGACTAAGGTTGCCAAATTGAACCAAAACAGCGGGTGCAAGCGTTACACTTTTGCAATCTGATGGCCCGTATCGCGCGGCGCTCTTGTCGGAGCGCCGCGTTTTTCATATCGAAAGGTGGCACCATGCAGGCATCGCAGCGTCTCGACCGCTTTGGCGCGGAGGTCTTCGCCTCGCTCAACAACAAACTGCTTGCGCTGAAGGCTCAGGGCAAGACCATTTACAACATGAGCGTGGGCACGCCCGACTTTAAGCCGTACGACCACGTGGTCGAGGCGCTCACGCAAGCGGCCCAGGACCCCGAGATGTGGAAGTATGCCCTGCGCGACCTGCCCGAACTCAAGCAAGCCGTGTGCGATTACTACGAGCGTCGCTTTGGCGTTTCGGGCATTACGCCGTCTATGGTGCAGTCGTGCAACGGCACGCAGGAGGGCGTTGGCCATTTGGGCCTTGCCCTGCTCGATCCGGGTGACACCATTCTGGTTCCCGATCCGTGCTACCCGGTCTTTGAGGCGGGTGCCAAGATCGCCGATGCCAAGCTCGAGTACTATCCGCTGGTGGCGGAGCACAATTACCTGCCCTATGTGGCGGGTATCGATCCCGAGGTGGCCGATCGTGCCAAGTACATGATTGTGTCGCTGCCCGCCAACCCGGTGGGCTCGGTGGGCACGCCCGAGGTCTACGAGGAGATCATCGCTTTCGCCCGCGAGCACGACCTGCTCATCGTCCATGACAACGCGTACTCCGACATCGTGTTCGACGGCGAGCCGGGCGGCAGCTTCTTGCAGTATCCCGGCGCGCTCGAGGTGGGCGTTGAGTTCTTCTCGCTCTCCAAGTCGTTTAACGTCACCGGTGCGCGTATCGGCTTTTTGGTCGGCCGCGAGGATGTGGTCTCTGCCTTTGCCAAGCTGCGCGGCCAGATCGACTTCGGTATGTTCTTCCCGATCCAGAAGGCCGCCATCGCCTGCCTGAACGGTCCGCGCGATGAGGTCGAGGCGCAGCGTCTGAAGTACCAGGAGCGCCGCGATGCCCTGTGCGACGGTCTTGAGGGCCTGGGCTGGGAGCGTCCCAACGCGCATGGTTCTATGTTTGTGTGGGCCAAGCTTCCCGGTGGTCGCACCGATTCCATGGCGTTTTGCGAGGAGCTCATGGAGAAGGCCGGCGTTGTGGTGACGCCGGGCGCGAGCTTTGGTCCTTCGGGCGAGGGACACGTGCGCATGGCGCTGGTCCTGCCGCCCGACCAGATTGCTTTGGCTGTCGAGGCCATTCGTGAGGCGGGCCTGTATTAGAAAGGTATTTCGACTCGTCAATAGCTCGAAACCGATTTCGTGCAGTTATTTTACGAATACTGCAAACAATTTCGGTAAACGGTCGATTTTTGGCTGCGAATAGGAGCATAATCAAAGTCCCGATTGGATGTATTGGGATTACGGCAAGCCGCTCGGGTCGTTCCCGGGCGGCTTGTTTGTGGAGAGAGATGGGAGTTTCTAATGGTTAACGAGAAGAAGGTCGCTATTGTCGGCTGCGGTTTCGTCGGTTCGTCTTCGGCGTTCGCACTGATGCAGAGTGGTCTGTTCTCCGAGATGGTCCTCATCGACGTGGACAAGAACCGCGCCGAGGGTGAGGCCCTGGATATCGCGCACGGCATGACGTTTGCCGAGCCGATGAAGATCTACGCCGGCGATTATTCTGATGTCGCCGACGCCGCCATGATCGTCGTCACCGCTGGCGCTGCCCAGAAGCCCGGTGAGACCCGCCTGGACTTGGTCAACAAGAACGTAAACATCTTTAAGTCCATTATCCCCGAGATTAAGAAGTCCGGCTTCGACGGCATTCTGCTCATCGTCTCCAACCCGGTTGATGTTCTGACCTATGCTGCCATCAAAATGTCCGGCCTGCCCGAGGGCCATGTCATCGGCTCCGGCACCGTGCTCGACACTGGCCGTCTGCAGCAGATGCTTGGTGCCCACGTCGAGGTTGACCCGCGCGATGTCCAGGCCTATGTCATGGGCGAGCACGGCGACTCCGAGTTTGTCGCTTGGTCCAGCGCTCAGGTTGCCGGCGTTCCGCTGAACACCTTCTGCGAGCTTCACGGTCATCTGGAGCACGAGGCTGCCGAGAAGCGTATCGCCGAGGACGTCAAGAACTCCGCCTACACCATCATCGAGAAGAAGCACGCTACCTACTATGGCGTTGCCATGGCCGTCAAGCGCATCTGCACTGCCGTCATGCGCGATGAGCAGACCGTTCTGCCTGTTTCCTCGCTCATGGTGGGCGAGTATGGTCTGTCCGATCTGGCCATCTCCATGCCGACCGTTGTTGGCCGCGACGGCGTTGTCTGCCGCGTCCCCGTGCCGCTGAACGATGACGAGGAGCATGAGCTCACCGCCTCCGCCAAGGCCCTCAAGGACATCATCGACAGCGTCGACTTCTCCTGCTAGATTGGGCTCGTTTGCCAGCAAGCTACAATGAAGGCGCCTGGGTCCACGCGACCCGGGCGCCTTTTTGGTGCAAGGGGGACAGGTTGCTTTGCACCATTGTTGATGGGAGAGCCATGTCGGATTCGCCTAATTTTTTGACCTATGCCCAGACGGCGTTTGATCCGTTTGAGGAACGGTCGTTCTGCGCGGTTGATAGCCTGGTCTTTGCGTGGCTGTCCTATTTGCGTTTGCCGGGGGATATGGCGGAGCTGACGAACTGGCAGGGCCTTGACGTACGCGAGCTGCTGCGCGCCGAGTGCTACCAAGACATGATTGGCGACCTGTGGGATCCGGAGGGGAGCCGTTCCTTGTTGGAGGCTGTGGCAGCAAGCCCTCGCTACCGTGGCGTTCGTGTTTGCGGCTATCGTACCGTGAGTGATGCCGAGACGACGGAGCAGTTTGCGGCTATGACGTTCCGATTTCCGGCGGGGTTTAGCTATCTTTCCTTCCGGGGGACCGACAGCACGATTGTGGGCTGGAAAGAGGACTTTAACATGGCGTTCCGGTGTCCTGTGCCGGCCCAGGAATCCGCGGCGCGTTATGTGGACGAGGCAGCGGATACGATTGACGGGCCGCTTTTGTGCGGAGGTCATTCCAAGGGTGGAAACCTTGCGGTGTACGGTGCGGCGATGTGCTCCGATGTCGCCCGTGAGCGAATCGAACGGGCGTATTCCCATGATGGTCCGGGCTTCGTCGAGGAGTTTCTGAACGGCAACGCCTTCGCTGATCTATCCAGTCGAATCGACAAGACCCTGCCTCAGTCATCGATTTTTGGCATGATGTTTGAGACGCAGGAGGACTACGCCATCGTTGAGAGCACCGAATTTAGCCTGCTGCAGCATAACCCCTTTAGCTGGGTGGTCGATGGCTGCGACTTTGTGTATCGCGAGCGTCTGTCCGCCGGCGCGCGCTACGTCGACGGTTCCATTCGCGAGATGCTGCTTGCAGTGACACCTAACGAGCGCGAGCGTTTTGTAGATGCATTGTTCTCCGTGTTTGAGGCCACGGGTGCGGTGCGGTTTGCGGATATCGCTGGGAATCTACGCGGGAACCTGCCTGTGATGCTTCAGGCTGCACAAGGCTTCGACAAGGATACGCGACGCTTTGTCTCGCAGACCATCGCGGCAATCCTTAAATGCGCGCTGCTGCCCAAGCGGCCCCAGATCGACATGCCTGCCGCCGGTAAGAGCCTGGCAGAACAGCTCGATGCGTGGCAGTCCGAGCTCCTGCACTAGCTGCTGGTGCACGGTGGTCAGGTTTCTTTGCATCAATCTTCGAAGCGCTTGGGGCGGGCTCGACCGCTATACTGGTTCGTGCTCAAATCGATCTAGAACGGAATGCCGTATATGAAAATCAACCATGCAATTCTGCATATCCTGGACTTTGATTCTGCCGTCAACGTCATGAGCCAGCGCGAGCTGGATATCGAGAGCCGCACCGTGCTCAACTTTGTGACCACACACTTGCGCCGTGCCCGTACATCGGCCGATAACAAACGCGCCACGTTTGCCGAGAACTCTGCGTTTGGTGGTGAGCTCAAGGGCTATTTCTTTGGCGAGCGCGAGTTTGTGGACCTGTCGCAGCAGATTGCGGAGTTTATCTCCTCCGAGCTCACCAAGGCTGAGAAAGCCGAGTCCACCGACGTGCTCGTGGCTGATTTTGACGACGATGAGGATGCCCGCTGGTTTGCCGTGATGCTGCTGGGCTCCAAGCAGGCTTTTATGCACGAAGTGGGCCGCGAGGAGGGAGAGGTGCGCAACGACATCGCGCGCCACTACGCCATTCTGCCGAACCCCTCGCAAAAGGTGCCGAGCTATGCCATCGTGCGTGCGAGCACCATGGAGATCGGTTACGTGGACAAGAAGCGCAAGATTGCCGGTGAGGACCGTATGCTTATCCCCGATGGCCCGCTGCAGTGCGACACGGGCGTATCAGGCAAGGAGGTCATCGACACCGTGACGCGTGTGGTCGAGGAAGTCGCCGAGGAGCACGGTGCCAATACGGCCGTGGCGCTCGCCAAGGTTAAGGCTGCCGTCGCCGAGAAAGTCGAGGATGACGAGGAGCTGCCGCCCTGGGATATCGTCGATGAGGTCTTTGAGGACGAACCGGTTATCAAGGAGAGCGTGCGCGCGGCACTGACTGAGGAGAAGGTGCCTGAGCGTGTGCCCGTGGAGCGCAAGCAGGTCGAACGCGCGGCGGTGCGCAACCACAAGATTCGTACCGATACGGGCATCGAGATCAGCTTTCCGGCCGAGATGGGCTCGAACTCCGAGTACATCGAGTTCGTCAACGAACCCAACGGCCTCATCTCCATCGAGCTCAAGAATATCGGCAGCATCGAGAATCGATAGCGGCTCGAGTAGATTGACCGTAACGAAAAGGCCAAAGCCCTTTGGGGCTTCGGCCTTCTTGGTAAAACCGCGTAACTATTAAAGCTGACGTAGTCCCTCTTCGAGGCCGGTCTTGCTGTCGGTTTTCTCATCGCGCATCTTGATGACGCGGGCGGGGACACCGGCCACGACGGCGCCGGCGGGGACGTCCTCGACGCATACGGCGCCGGCGGCAACGACAGCACCCTTGCCCACGCGCACGCCCTCCAGGACCACGGCGTTGGCGCCAATCATGACATCATCTTCGATGATGACGGGCGTGGCGCTCGCAGGCTCAACGACGCCTGCCAGTACGGTGCCGGCGCCGATATGGCAGTTCTTGCCCACGGTTGCGCGGCCGCCCAGGACGGCGCCCATATCAATCATAGAGCCCTCGCCGATAACGGAGCCGATGTTGATGATGGTGCCCATCATGATGACGGCGCGGTCGCCGATCTCGACGCGGTCGCGGATGATTGCGCCCGGCTCGATGCGGGCGTTGATGCCCTTGAGGTCGAGCATGGGCACGGCGGAGTTGCGGCAGTCGTTCTCTACGTCGTAGTAGTCGATGGAGTCGGCATTGGCATCGAGGATGACCTTGAGCTCATCCCAGTCACCAAAGACGGTCTTGCCACGACGACCGCCGTAGACGTGCGCATTGCCCCACTGGACCTTCATGCCCGGCTTTTCGCGCACGTACAGTTTGACGGGCGTTTTCTTGGGCGCGGTGGCGATGTAGTCGATAATCTCCTGTGCATCCATCTCGGCTGCGTTGCTCATTTGCTATCTCTCCTTTGGGCGGATTCGGTTGATACCTGGTTAGGCAAACATGACCTGGTCGAACGTATAGAAGCCGGGTTCACGGGCGACGAGCTTCTGCGCGGCTGCCAGGGCGCCGTTGACAAAGATCTGACGGCTCGTGGCGCGGTGGGTGAGCGTGACTTCCTCGTCCTGGCCAAAGAAACCCACCTCGTGCACACCGGCTACGGTGCCGCCGCGCAGCGAGTGCATGCCGATTTCCTTGGGGTCGCGCGCTCCGCACATGCCCTCGCGGCCATAGACGGGGTGGTAGCCTGCCTCGGGCTCGGCCTCGACTACGGCGTCGAGCAGCAGCTTGGCAGTGCCGCTGGGGGCGTCGACTTTTTGGTTATGGTGCGTCTCGACGATTTCGCAGTCAAAGCCGGGCAGCTCACGCGTGGCCTGGGCCACTAGATGACGCAGGGCTGCGATGCCGATCGAGTAATTGCCCGAGTGCATAACGCGGGTGTTCTGGCCCAGCTCACGCAGGCGGTCCATCTGCTCGGGGGTGTAGCCTGTGGTGCCCGAGACCAACGCCGCGCCCGTGCGCTCGACATAGGCGACGACGGCATCGAAGGTCACGACGTTCGAGAAGTCGATGATGACGTCGGCTGCCGGGGTGCTCTCGAGCTCGGACAGGTCAAAACCGATCTGGGCCACGATATCAAAAACGGGCTCTCCAGCGGCGTTGACAATGCCCTCGGCGGTAGTGTGGATGAGCGAGCCCATGCGGCCCGTTCCCATAATGACGGTCTTAATCAAGCAGACCAGCTCCCTTCAGAGCATCGGTAAGTGCGGCGCGCGTGTTATCGGCCATGGGGCACAGCGGCATGCGGTAGTTGGCTTCGATCATGCCCATCTGGGCGAGTGCCTCCTTGACGGGGATGGGGTTGACCTCGCTAAAGAGGGCATTGATGAGCGGCTGTCCGGCAATTTGGATATCGCGGGCGCGCTCCACGTCGCCGTCCAGATAGGCGCGGCACATGTCGTGCACGAGCTGCGGCTGAACATCGGCCCACACGCTGATGGTGCCCGAGGCGCCCAGGCTCATGAGCGGCACGGTGAGCGTGTCTTCGCCCGAGTACATACGGAAGTCGTCGGACAGCAGGTGGGCGATCTTGGCCGCGTAGGCGACGTTGCCCGAGGCTTCCTTAATACCCATGATGTTGGGGTGCGCGGCCAAGCGCTCTACGTTGCGCTCGCTGATGCCGCAGCCGCAGCGGCCGGGGATGTTGTACAGGATGCAGGGGATATCTACGGCATCGGCAACGGTCTTAAAGTGCTGGTAGATGCCCTCTTCATTAGACTTGTTGTAGTAGGGGGTAATGAGCAGCAGGCCGTCGGCGCCCAGGCCCTGATAGGTGAGCGACTTGGTGAGCATGGTTTGCGTGGAGTTGGAACCCGAGCCGGCGATGACGGGGACGCGGCCTGCAACCTGCTTGACCACGGCGGCGACGACGGAGTTGTCCTCGTCATCGGTCATCGTGGCGCTCTCGCCGGTGGTGCCCAGGGTGAGGATGGCGTCGGTGCCATTTTGCAGGTGGAAATCGATAAGGCGCTCGAGTGCGTCAAAGTCGACGCTGCCGTCCTTTTTAAACGGCGTAACAAGGGCGACGATCGAGCCCTCGAGGTTGCGGATATCCATGTTCTTCTCCTTCGCTTCCGCGATCTGGATGCGTTTGTTCCATTGGACGGCGACGGCCAGGCGCTCGTCCTGAGCGCGACGACGAGCGCTTTCGGCGCGCGACTTGGCCAGCAGCTCTCGGCCGCTCGGCAACACGTCGAGCGTGGCAAAATAATCGCCCGGGCGCTCGGCGCGGCGGATAAGGTCGGCCGAGCCGTCGGGGCGCAGCAGCACCTCGGCGGAGCGCAGACGGCCGTTGTAGTTGTAGCCCATGGAGTAACCATGCGCGCCGGTATCGTGGATCACGAGCACATCACCCATGTCGACCCGCGGTAGCTCGCGGTCGATGGCGAACTTGTCGTTGTTCTCGCACAGATTGCCCGTAATGTCGTACGTGTTTGTGACAGGCGCCGCGGTCTTGTCGGAGCCACCCGGCTGGCCCATCACCGTAATGTGGTGGTAGGCGCCATACATGGCAGGGCGGATCAGATCGACGGCGCTTGCGTCGACACCGATATAGTCCTTGTAGATTTGCTTCTCGTGGATGGCCTTGGTGACCAGGCAGCCGTAGGGGCCCATCATAAAGCGGCCCATCTCGGTGCAGATTGCCACATCGCCCATGCCGGCGGGAACCAGAATCTCGTCGTAGGCCGCATGCACTCCTTCGCCGATGGCATGGATATCGTTGGCCTGCTGCTCGGGCAGGTAGGGGATGCCGACGCCGCCGGACAGATTGATAAAGGCGACGTGTGCGCCGGTCTCGCGCTCCAGGCGCACGGCAAGCTCAAAGAGGATGCGCGCGAGCTTGGGGTAGTAGTCGTTGGTGACGGTGTTGCTGGCAAGGAATGCGTGGATGCCAAAGTTTTCGGCGCCCTTGGCCTTGAGCGTGCGAAAGGCCTCGAAGAGCTGCTCGGTGGTCATGCCGTATTTGGAGTCGCCGGGGTTGTCCATGATGCCGTTGGAGAGCTGGAACAGACCGCCCGGATTAAAGCGGCAGCTGACCGTCTTGGGGATGGGGCCTGCGACGCGCTCAAAGAACTCGATGTGGCTGATGTCGTCAAAGTTGACGATGGCGCCCAGCTTGTCGGCGAGCTCAAAGTCCGCTGCCGGCGTGTCGTTGGATGAGAACATGATGTCGTGTCCCGTGATACCCAGCGAGCGGGCGATCATGAGCTCGGTATAGCTCGAGCAATCGCAGCCGCAGCCGTATTCGTTGAGAATGGAGATGAGCGCCGGGTTGGGATTGGCCTTGACGGCAAAGTATTCCTTAAAGCCCGGGTTCCATGCGAAGGCGTCGCGCACCTCTTGCATGTTGCGTCGGATGCCCGCCTCGTCATATAGATGAAATGGCGTGGGGAACTGCTCGACGATATGCTCGAGCGTCTTCTTGTCCACAAACGGCTGCTTGGCCGCATATGCCTCGTTGGGGGTTAATGCCATGTCCCGTAAACCTCGCTATCCAGACGGCGCCATCTGCGCATCGAATCCGCATAGCGTGGACCCAATGTCCGGATAGCGCTCCCGCATTGCTGCAGACAGTCCTGCGGGTGTTTCCCGCAGGCCCACCAGGTTGTTCGTGCCCGAAAAGCCCAGTTCGGCGGGTTTCGCCTCCCCACGGGGTCAAAGCCTGCCGGCTCACCCGCGGTTCTTCGTGCCCGCGCCTCTATCAAGTGGTAACGACCCTACCACGTTGCACTTTACCAAACAAGAGTATTCGTATATAACGTTTAAAAAATGCAGGGATATGCTGGAAATAAGGGTGTAGCAATCTTGCGGCACAATAGATAGCAGCCGACGCGCACCTACGAAAGGAACCAATATGGCCGAGCTCCAAGAACTCCGTCGCTACCGCCGCGACTTGCACAGGATCCCGGAGCTCGACTTCGATCTTCCGCAGACGATCGCCTATATCGAGGGCGTGTTGGCACCGCTCACCTGCGAGGTGACCCATCCGTGCCCCGGCTGCGTCTGCGCTTTCTTCGACGCTGGCGTTGGCGCCGCGCATGCCACGGCGATTCGCGCCGATATGGATGCGCTGCCCATTGCCGAGGCAACGGGGGCAGCGTTCGCTTCGACCCATCCCGGCAAGATGCATGCTTGCGGGCACGATGGACACATGGCCATGGCGCTTTCGGCGGCAACCTTTGTCGACCGTACGATCCGTGAGCAGCCGGGCGCCATTAAGCGCAATGTGCTCTTTGTGTTTCAGCCGGCCGAGGAGACGACTGGTGGTGCCAAGACGGTGTGCGAGAGCGGCGTGTTCGAGCGCTACGGGGTGGATCGCATCTTCGGCTTCCACGTGTGGCCCGATCTGCCCGCCGGCACGTTGGCGAGCTGCTCCGGTCCGTTGCTGGCGCGTTCGAGTGAGACACACATTCATATCCATGGCACGAGCATCCATATCGCTAAGACCTATGGCGTTCCGGTCGAGGAGTCGCACGATGCGGCGCTGGCGGCTGCCAAGTTCTTGGTTTCCGAGCGCGAGCTCATGGACGAGTTGGGTGTCGACGAGCCCTGCATTGGTAAGTTCGGCCTGCTGCAGGCCGGCACCGTCTGCAATGCGGTGGCGGGGGAGGCCCATGTGGCTGGCAGCCTGCGCGTGTTTACGGACGGTATGTTCGACCGTGCGCGCGAGGGTGTGCGCCGCGTGCTAGACGATGCCTGCGCCGCAACGGGCTGCACATATGACCTCGATTTTGCCGAGGGCTATCCGCCGGTCGATAACGACCCCGAGCTGTTCGCCCACATTGCGCCCGCCTTGTCCGAGCTGCAACTTGTGGACGAGCCGCTGCTAATCGCCGAGGATTTCGCGTTCTATCAGCGCCATCTGCCGGGCGTGTTTTTCTTGCTGGGCACGGGCGTGCCAGAGGGACAAGAAAACCCGAGCGATTCGGATGGCTGCCCCGCCTATGCCACGAGCGCTCTGCATACCGATACCATGCTCTTTGACGAGGAAATCCTACTCAAAGGCCTCGATGTCTACAAACGATTGCTTTTGCTTGACTAAGGCTTGAAGGACTATTTGTTCTAGAAAACACGAACAAACGTACGATATAATAGAGATGTAAGTCTATAGAAACGTTTGACGTTACTAACGTAAGGCGATACTATGATTGCATCGTATAAAGATGAGGATACCGAACGCTTTGCCATGGGTGTGCGGGTCAGGAGGTTCGTGCCCTTTGAGCGTGTTGCGTTGAGGAAGATTCGCCAACTGCAGGTTTGTGCTTCGCTTGATGATCTTCGCGTTCCACCGGGCAACCGCCTGGAAGCTTTGAAGGGCGATCGTGCCGGTCAATATAGCATCCGTGTTAACGAGCGCTATCGGGTCTGCTTTGAGTGGAGACAGGAGATGGCTTGGAATGTCGAAATCGTCGATTATCACAAGTGATGAGACTTCGGCCGATTTGTTGTCGCCGGTGACTCCTGGTGAGCTTCTCAAAGAGGAGTTTCTTGTTCCCATGGGCATTTCTCAATATCGCCTTGCGAAAGAGACCGGGATTCCGGCTCAGCGTATCGGGCAGATTGTCTTGGGAAAACGTCGCGTGACGGCCGACACCGACCTTCGTCTTTGCCGTTATTTTGGCCTGACGGATGGTTATTGGCTGCGCGCTCAGGTGGCGTTTGACCTTGAGGCAGAGAAAAGGCGGATTGAACCGGAACTCGATAAGATCGTTCCTGTTCAGCAGGCCATCGCACTGTAGTGCTCAAAGATGATGGGGGGGTGGCGATGAGGCGACGCCGACAGTCTGCCGTATATAGTCCGGGTGGATGCGGGTGTGGCTTGTTACTGCTTCCGGTCATCGCTGTGAGCATTGGCGTGATGTTTGCGCTTGCCGGGGTGGCAGCAGCGGCACTCGTGTTGCTGATTGTGGCCATTGGCGTGACGGTCTGGCTGTACCGTTCTCGCGAGCAACGCCGCGCCGATGGTAAGACCAATGTTGGATGGACTATCTTTTTAGTCGTCGCCTACCTATTGAGCATCAGCTATTTAGTTTTCTTTATCCTGTTGCTTGTGAGCACCTTTACCGGGGAATCCGTCACGGTGGGTTGATGCGCTGCTAGCAGACGGTCACGCAAAGTGCGTTTGCTCGGCGTCTGGATAGCTGCATTGGCCGTTTACCGCAACCTTAGCTCTCAGCTAATGAATTCAAGTTCAATCCTTTCTACGATGTGCTGTGTGCCGGCGCGGTAGCCGGATCGTAGGAAGGATGAATAATGGCAAAAGAGGGAAAGAAGCCGATCGGCAAGATTGTCCTAGGCGTCATCGTGGTGCTGGTTATCGTCGGTGCCGTGGGCTCTATGGGTGGCAATTCAACCGATTCGTCTGCGAGCGATTCGGCAAAACCTGCCGAGGCGACACAGCAGGCTGAGGAGCAAAAAGAACCGCAAGAACCGTATACCATTGCTGACGAGGCTGAAGACACCTCCAATCAGTTTGCCTATAAGATCACGGGCACGCTGACCAATAACACGGACAAGGAAAAGAGCTACATTCAGATTGAGTATGTTCTGTATGATGCCGATGGCAACCAGGTTGGAACGGCTCTTGCAAACACCAATCATCTGAAGGCGGGCGGCTCCTGGAAGTTCGAGGCGCTGGGTACGGTGTCTCCTGACCAGGTTGCTAGCTGGGAGCGTTCGGATGTAAGCGGTTTTTAGCATGTTGCATGCACTGGGGGGAGGTGAAGTCGTATGCCCGATAAAAAGCTGACCGAGGAGCTGCTCAATGAGCTTCTCGATGCGCCGAACATCGATGGCTATATCAGGGAGCACGACTTTGCCGCCCCGTCGCTTTCGGACTACCTGAAGCAGCTGCTGCAGGAAAAGGGCTTGGAGCGCTCGCGCGTGGTTCGTATGGCCGATCTCAATGAGACCTTCGGCTATCAGATCTTTACCGGTGCGCGTCACCCGAGTCGCAATAAGGTGCTGCAGATTGCCTTTGCGATGGCGCTGACGCTCAAAGAGGCCAACCGTGCACTGACGGCTGCCGGGGTAAGCGTCCTCAACTGCAAGGATCGCCGTGATGCGATTATCATCTTTTGCATCGATCGCGGGTGCAGCCTCCAAAAGGTCAACGAGGAGCTGTATCGCTTTGGCGAGGAGACGGTGAGTTAGCGGCTGATATCTGAGCCGGCGGAGCTGCCGAACAACGATGCAAACGAACGGGGCGCGGATGCCATGGGGTGTCTGCGCCCTGCGCTATGATGGAGGCTATGGATACTCAGACCACAACATATTCCGATGACGAGCTGACCGCAGCGCTTGCCGAACATCTGGCGTCGCTCGATCGCGACGACAGCTATCGCGTGGAGCGTGTACTTAAGCGCTCGTCCGTTGAAACAACCGAGCTCGTGTACTTTGAAGGAACCGGCGGTGGTTCGCTCGGCCCCTTTGTCCGTAAACGCATCGATGCTTCGGCTCAAATCGGCGGGGCATACGGGCGTCTGTTTGCCGCCCAGCGGGCAGGCAGGCGTTTTGAGCACCTGCCCAGAATCGTCGATTGTCATCGTGTGGGCGACGAGCTCAACGTGGTTATGGAATACATCGAAGGGGAGACGCTCAGGGCGCTGGTGGACCGTCTGGGAGCCACCCCCGATTATGCGCGTGAATTGTATCCTGCCCTATGCGATGCCGTGGGCGAGCTCCACGCCGGTTTTGCAATGGCGGGGGAGACGTCGGCGCCGGTGATCCATCGCGACCTCAAACCGTCGAATATCATCGTGACGGGTGCGAACTGTACGCTCGATGAGGGCCTGACGTTTTCGTCGCTGGTGATTATCGACTTGGGGATCGCGCGCGTATGGCGCGATGGCGCCGATGCCGACACCGTCAAGTTTGGCACGCGACCCTATGCGCCGCCCGAGCAGTATGGGTTTGGGCAGACGAGTGTGCGCAGCGACGTCTACGCACTTGGCGCCCTGTTGTTCTTCTGCTTGACGGGAATCGACCCTAAACCAGGGCTCGACATGCGCGAGCAATGCGAGGCGCGTGGCATTCCCACTCCACTTGCCGATGTCATCTGCATGTCGATGGCGCTCGACCCGGCTAAGCGTTTTGCGAGTGCGGAAGCGTTGGGACGGGCTACGCGCGCGGCATACGATCTGAGTCGCCCCGTGCGGCCTCCTGCGCCTGCGCCTGTCCGTACTCCGGCCTCGGAGACGGTGTTGACGCCCCAAGGGCTCCAGAACCCCGCAGGGCTTCCTAGGCCTGCCGCCTCCGCTGCATGCGGTCTGCTCTCTCGCGTTCCGGAGTCTCTGGGGCGCATTTGGAATACGCTTGTCTGCTTCTCGCTACTTGTGTTCTTTGCCGGAAGTCACTTTGCCGTCTTTCACCCCACGGGAGCAAACCAAGGCTACCCGACGTGGCTTCTCATAATCGAGTATTTTTTCTTTGTCGATGGCCTTATGGTGCTTATGCATTTTGCGCTGCTCGATAAGCGCCGTCTTCGTCGGCGATTCGTACTGCTCGACAGCTATCGCGGCAAGAAACTCGCGAAACTCTGGCTCAAGGCATTGGGTGTGCTGCTCCTATGCATGATCGTCATAGTCGCGGTTGCCAATGCGACCGGCGTCGTCGATACCTCCGCTACCTAAAAGAAAAGGGCCCCATTGGGGCCCTTTGCAGTTGCACCTAGATGCGGTTCATCTGAGCGGCGACTTTGTTGTACCAGTCCTGCCACGTGGGCGGGCAGTACTTTTTGGCCGCTGCCGGGGTAAGGGTGGAGCCGTAGTTGGCGCCCAGATAGGCAACGTGAGCGGAGATGCCCTCGCTCCAGCTGCCAAAGCTGCGCCAACCGCCGCCACGGGCACTCCAGCCCCAGGCGTTGTAAGAATTGGCGCAATAAGCACCCTTGGTGCTCTCGATGCAGGCGATGGCGGGGGACCAACGGGGGTCGACACCGGTATTCCAGGCGGCGACGGCAAAGTTATAGCCCTGGCCTGCCATGGGGGAGCCGGCGAGATAATTGTCGATGCGGCTCGTCCACTCATTAATGAACGAATCGTAATCGGAACTACCGGTATTGGAGTTGTTCACCGTGGTGTCTATGGTGGTGTTGGTGTTGGTGGCCTGGCTGCTGGAATTGCCGCCGCTTACGCCCTCGCCCGAGAGCTTCTCGGCGGCAGCGGCCTTATCGGCCTCAAGCTTGGCAAGCTCGGCGGCATTTTCCTGCTCGGCTTTTGCCTGTGCCTCGCTGCGGAGCTGCTGGGCCTGCGCCAGCGCATCCTCGGCGTTTTTCTGCTCTGCCTCAAGCTGTGACTTGGCCTGCTGGAGCTCGGCCTTGTTCTGCTCGAGTTCGGTTTGCATATTATTGAGCTCTTCGATCTCGTCGACGCTCGAGCTCGTGATCTGGTTGGTGTATTTGCAGGTCGTGATGAACTCACCCAGGCTCTGCGCATTGACCAGGAAGCTCACGATGGGATTGGTGCCTTTCTGATACTTGTACAGATCGCGCATGGCGGAGCTTGCCTTGGCCTGCTGCTCGGGAAGTTTAGCCTCGATTTCCTCGATGCTTGCCTCATTGGAGTCAATCTGCTTTTGCAGGTCATCGAGTTTGGTGCGGGCGTCGTTGTAGGCGCTCGTGGCGGCTTCGATCTTCTGCTGGGCTGCGGAAAGCTGGTCCTGCGTTGCCTGCGAGGCGGCATACGCCGCAACGGGGGAGAGCATCGGCGTGGCCGTCAGCGCAACGGCGAGCGCGGCGCTCGTGATGATACGAGCCGGCTTCGACGCAATGAGCGCTGCGGTGCGATGATTCGAATGCTGCATCCAGTCCCTCTGCAATCAATCGTAGGTTATGGTTCGAACGGTATTCTACTACTGCTTTCGACCTCAACTTGAACCTTAAAGGTTCCAAAGGGTCAAGTTGAACTTGAGGCTTTGGCTTTGACCTGCAGTTATGATGAATTGTTGAGAAACCATAGAGTTCAACTTTAACGTTACGGAACCCTGTCGAGAGGGTTTTTGTTTATCAAAAGTCGCCTCATGTGGGGTTTTGCAACTACAAGGTCCCATCGCGGTGAGCTTGGCCTTCATGCTGGATAATTACGCCGATTGCCATAGATACGGTGGAGCTTTGGGTGCCGGCGGCTCGGCACGCTAGAATAAATCAGTTGCACAAAGACCGCCCGTCGTGTGGGCAGTTCATGATAGGAAGTTTCCATGGCATTGCAGTTTACAGAGCGCGAGTTTATTCCCGTGCTGCTCGGCGGCGACATCAACGCGTATTCGGTGGCGCGCGCCTTCTACGAGGAGTATCAGGTCAAGAGCCTGGTCTTTGGCAAGTATCAGACGGGCCCTGCGTATCGCAGCCAGATTATCGACTACACGCCTAACGTGGATATCGACACCATGCCCGTGATGCTTAAGACCGTCAACGGTATCGCTCGGGCACATGCCGAAAAGACGATTGTCCTGATGGGCTGCGGCGATAACTATGTTGCCCTGGTGGCCCAGGCCAAGGATGCCAACGAGCTGGCGGATAACATCGTTGCGCCTTACGCGCCCTATAGCATGCTTGAGCAGTGCCAGAAGAAGGAGATCTTCTACGAGCTGTGCGAGAAGCACGGTGTGCCCTATCCGCATACGTTTACCTTTACCATGGCGATGCTCAACGCTCAGGGTGAGGCTCCCGCCGAGGTGCTCGACCAGATCGACTTTCCCTACCCGATGATCCTGAAGCCTTCCGACGGCATCATGTGGTGGCAGCATGAGTTCGAGGGTCAGAAGAAGGCTTATGAGATTGCCGACCGCGCCGAGCTGGAGCAGGTTATCCGCGATTCCTATGCCAGTGGCTACACCGATGACCTGATTTTGCAGGATCGCGTGCCCGGCAACGACGAGTACATGCGCGTGCTCACCAGCTATTCTGACCGCAACGGCAAGGTTCGCATGATGTGCCTTGGTCACGTGCTGCTCGAGGAGCATCAGCCCCATGGCGTCGGTAATCACGCCTGCATCATCACCGAGCCCAATGATGAGCTTATGAGTGGCGTGCGCAAGCTGCTCGAGGACCTTCACTTTGTGGGCTATTCCAACTTTGACGTCAAGTATGACGAGCGCGATGGCTCGTTTAAGTTCTTTGACTTTAACACCCGTCAGGGCCGCAGCAACTACTACGTAACCAACAGCGGCTTTAACGTTGCCAAGTACGTGGTGGATGAGTACGTCTATAACCGCCCGTTTGAGCCGGAATTTGTGACGGCGAAGGACGAGGCGCTGTGGATGGTCGTTCCCATGGGCGTCGTCGACAAGTACGTCAAGGCTCCCGAGCTGCGCGCGAAGGTGCATCGTCTTGCCAAGGAGGGCAAGGGCGCCGATCCATCGTTTATGAAGGGAGACTTTGTCTTTAACCGCTGGTTGCGCATGTGGCACACCAAACTGCGTCACTATAAGCTGTTCAAGACGTATTACAAGTAGACGAGCGTGGCGCCCGTCCGGTATGTATCGGGCGGGCGCGGGTATGATACGCGCAATTGCGTGGGCGTCACCAAGGAGGCGGCGATGGAAAAGCTGGGAGTTATCGGCGGCATGGGCGCCGAGGCCACGTCGTATTACTACGACCAGGTGGTACGCCATACGGCGGCTACGTGCGACCAGGAGCATATCGACATGGTGGTGCTTTCCAAGTCGACCATGCCCGACCGCACGCTGGCCATCAAGACCGGTGAGCATACCGAGCTGCTGGCGACCATGAAGGAGTGTGCCCAAGCACTCGAGTCGCTGGGCTGCGCGCACATAGCGATTCCCTGTAACACATCGCACTACTTCTACGATCAGATTCAGTCGTTTACCAAGGTGCCGATTATCCATATGCCGCGCGAATCGGTGCGTTATGCCCTGGCGGGTGCGGTGATGGGGGAGTGCGAGTTCGATCCCAACCTGAGTATGCCCGCCGAGCCGGTGCACAAGATCGGCATTATGGGCACCGATGGCACCGTGGGCGCCGGCGTCTATGGCCGCGAGTGCGAGGCAGCGGGCGCTGAGGTCGTCTATCCCAGTGAGAAGCGCCAGGCCGACGTGATGTCGCTCATCTACGATGATGTGAAGGCCGGGCGCGAACCCGATATGGATAAGTTCGATCGCGTGATGTGGGAGTTCGCCCGCAGCGGCTGCGACCGCGTCATTCTGGCTTGCACGGAGCTTTCGGTGTTGCAGAAGTATCGCGAGATGCCCGAGATCACCCTCGATGCGATGGATGTCCTGGTACGCGAGTCCATCATCCGCAGCGGCGCCCTCTACCGCCTATAACCCTCGACCTGCCAAAAAGGGACAGGTTTATTTTGGCAGGTTTTATCTGGGAAAACAGTAAAGGCCTCGGCTCGTTTGGTGCGAGCCGGGGCCTTTTGCGTTTGCCGGTTGCTGCCAGCGATTGTTAGAACAGGAAGCCGATGGCGATAAGGGCGATGCTGACGATGAGCACGGCGATATCCAGGCTTTTGATGGGGTAGCGCTTATACGAACTCGCGCGCGTGCGCAGGTAGAAGCCGCGCTGCTCGGCAGCAAGTGCGGTGGCATCGGTCTTGCCCACACTCGAAATAAGCAGCGGCACGCACAGCGGCAGCATGAGTTTGAGTTTCTTGACGGGATTCTTAGTGTCGTATTCGACGCCGCGTGCAGTCTGCGCCTCCATGATGGCGTTCATTTCCTGGCCAAATACCGGCACAAAGCGCAGTGCCGTGGTAAAGGTGAAGGCATAGCGATATGGCACGTGCAGCACCTCGACGCAGGCGTTGGCGAGGTCGTTGAGCTTGGTCACCATAAGCATGAGGATGAGTGGCAGCGCCACGCCCAACAGGCGTAGGCAGGCCTTCGATCCGGTAATGAGGCCCGTGTCGGTGATAAAGCCCCACACCACGTTGCCGTCGCGCATAAAGGCCAGCTGAAGCACCAGCATGATAAGCGCGAGCGGAATCAGCAGCTTGAGTAGTGAGAGCAGACGGTCGACGACGCCGGCGTAGGCGCCCAGTGCAAGGGTGAGCGCCAAAAAGCCCAACAGCGCCACGTAGGTATCGGACAGGAAGATGCCGATGATGATGGCGGCGGCAAGGCCCAGTTTGACGACCGGGTTCAAGCGGTGCAGCAGTGTATCGCCCGGCATATAGTCGATGACGTTAACCACGGTGGACCATCTCCTCGGTAATGCGAACGATATCGGTGACCTCGCTCACCTGTGCAAAGGCAGGAGAGACGGAGGATGCCAGACGACGAGAAAGCTCTATGACCTGGGGTGGCTCAACGTAGGCTTGCTGCATGAGCTCGATGTTCGAGAACAGCTCGTGCGTGCGGCCGCGCCCGAGGATGCGGCCGTCGGCCATCACCACGATGCGCTCGGCAAAGTCGGATACGACTTCCATGTCGTGGCAGACCATGATGACGGCGCAGCCGCGCTCGGCCATGGTGCGCACGGTTTCCATGACGGTCATGCACTCACGGTAGTCAAGGCCGCTCGTGGGCTCGTCGAGCACCACGATTTTGGGCTCTACGACCACGACGGAGGCGAGTGCCACCATCTGGCGCTGACCGCGCGAGAGCGAGAAGGGCGCCTCGTCGGCCGGCAAGCCAAAGCGGTCGATGACGAGCTGGGCGCGACGCAGCGCCTCGGCACGGTCGATGCCGGCAAGCTCCAGGCCAAAGGCGACCTCGTCGAGCACAGTGTCCTTGCAGATCTGGCGGTCGGGGTTTTGGAAGAGGGTTGCGACTTCGCGGGCGATGCGGCTCGTGGGAGCGGCTGCGGTATCCAGTCCCGTGACACGCACGCTGCCCGAGGCGGGCTTAAGCAGGCCTGTGAGCAGCTTGGTGAGCGTGGTCTTGCCGGCGCCGTTTTGGCCGACGATGCCCACGAGCTCGCCGGGATAGAGGGTCAGGTTGAGGTCGTGGACGGCGGCGCCGCCATTGGGATAGGCAAACTCAACGCGATCGAAGGTGAGCACGGGCTCGGCGTCCTTGGCGTGCGGGCGCAACGACGGTGCGTGCGGTGAGCCGGCGGGTGCCTGAATGTCACTGCTTGCGTGTGCGGGGTCGACGATGCCCGTAATCAGGCGCTCGGCCTCATCAACATCCAAACAGGGAGTGCCGCTGGCCAGGCCATCGACCTCGAGGCTGTTGAAAATGCGCGTGACACGCGGGCAATCGACGCCGATGGCGCGGAGCTCATCGGCGTGTGCGAAGACCTCGTGCGGCTCGCCCTGTAGCGCGATTTCGCCATGATTGAGCACGAGTACGCGGTTGCAATACTCCGAAAGCAGGGCGACTTTTTGCTCAACGACGACGATGGTGATTCCAAGTGCGCGGTTTGCCTCACGTAGCGTCTCGAAGACCAACGTGGAGCTGGCGGGGTCGAGTGCCGCGGTGGGCTCGTCGAGAACCAAGACGCGCGGACGCATGGCGAGGATGGCGGCGATGGCTACCTTTTGCTTCTGTCCGCCCGAGAGGGTGGCGATCTCGCGGTCGCGCAGGTCGCTGATGCCGACGGTCTCGAGCGTTTCGCTCACGCGCTGCTCGATCTGGTCGTGGGGAACGCCAAAGTTCTCGAGGCCAAAGAGCATCTCGTCCTCGACGACCGAAGCGACCATCTGCGTGTCGATATCCTGCAGCACACTGCCGACGATTTGCGACACGTCGGTCAGCGAGACCTCGCAGGTGTCGTGGCCGTCAACCATGACGGACCCAAAGAACGTGCCGGTGTAGTGGTGGGGCACGGCACCCGACAGGCAGGCGGCAAGCGTGGACTTGCCGGCGCCCGAGGGCCCGATGATGCCGATGAAATCTCCCTTGTTCACGCTGAGCGAGATGTGGCTAAGCGCCTGCTCGGTCTGCGTGCCATAGGAGAACGAGACATCGTCGACGTTGATGATCGTTTCCATGGATACCTTTCATAGTCATTGGGGACAGTCTTAAATGACCAGTTGTTTAAGAACGTCCCCAAAAGCTAGTCGTTTGGGACAGTCTTTACCGATGGGACACTGTGGGTTAGTTGAGCTTCAGGGCCTTCTGGATGGGCAAGTAGAGGGCGCCGACCAGAATGGCGTTAAAGACGGCGGTCATGGCGACGACGGGCAACATGGCGGCGGCGAGCTCGCCGACCACGCCGAGCATGGCCATCTTGATGACCATGAAGATGGCGCCGGAGACAAAGGTGGTCACGAAGGTTGCGACGATGGCGACGGCAGGCTTGACCTGACCGTTCTTGCCGGCGGCGTTGACGATGCCGGCCATGAGCATGGCGGCGATGCCCTCGGCGGCAAAATCGACGAACGGCGAAGTGGTGGTGATCTGGATCACGGCAGCCGAGATGAGGCCAATGACGAGCGCCTGGCCGATGTTGGGGCGAACGACCAGGATGGTGAGGCAGAAGGCCGAGATGATGAACTCGGGGCTGATCATGCCGCCCGAGATGCCCGAGATTGCCTTGCCGACGGTGAAGTTGAGGATGAAGCCGGCGGCGAGCAGGATGGCGAGCAGGACGAGGGCGCGGACATCGAGTTTGCCGCGGTCGGCGGTCTGGACGGTGCGGGGCTGGGCGGCGGTGGTATTCTGAGACATGGTGAAAATCCTTTCGGAAGGGGAGTGCAAGAGAAAAGCGGAGGCGCGTGATGCGAATGCGATCGGGCTCGAGATAGAAAAAGGCCCCCGGTCGAAACCGGAGGCCTTCCAATCACCTAGAGCGCAAAAACAGGCGTGAGGGACTCACTGTCGACCGATCGTATTCGCATCACGCCACCACCAGTTGTTGAGAGACTTCATCGTGTTCTTCATGTTGGTGGCTCCTTTCGTGATGCCGTGGCGCGGTCGCACCTAGTTGCTGTTGCGCTGCACTATAGCACAGCGAAGTGTGTGCGGGGAAATCTTTTTTAAAAAGATTTCAGGCGGGTTTCCCGCCGGTCAAAAAGGCGGGTTAAGCGGGCGAGGCTGCCATTGCTGCCTTGCCCGCTCAGCTAGGACGTTACTCCTTGTTGCGACGGTAGAGGAAGTAACCACCGGCGGAGATGACGGCAACGCCAGCGATGGCGAATGCAGCCACCATGCGGCCATCAAAACGATCACCGGTGGTGGGCAGGCCGCCCTTGGTGTTCGTTTTGTTGGTGGTTACTGTGGTTGTGGTGTCCGACTTGCCAGGCTTCTCAGGCTTGGTGGTGGGCTGCTCGGGCTTAGCGGGCTGCTCGGGGGTGCCGGGCTGCTCGGGGGTGCCGGGCTGCTCGGGGGTGCCGGGCTGATCCGGGGTGACCGGATCGGTGGCAAGAGCATCCTTGGCGTAAGTGATGGACACCTTGAGGCCGTTGGTCTCGGTGTTCAGGTCGCTCGGGGTGAAGGGCTCGTCAAAGTTTCCGGCCTTCTGATAGGCGCGCATCTCCTGGAGCAGGGCCTTGCACTTGACGTAGGTGTTCTCGGTGGCAGCCTTGCCGGCCTTGTTGGCCAGAGCGGTGCGGCCCTCGGTGGTCGTCTCGGCCAGCATGGCGGCGTCGACTTCCTTGTTCTGTTCGATGAGCTCGTTCTGGAGTGCATCGAGGTAGGAGCGGACGCTGATACCAAGGGTATCGGGATTCTCAAAGCAGAGGGAGCTGATGTCCATGAGGACGTAGTTGATGGAGTTCTCGGGCTCCTCGTTGTTCACGATGTCCGTCTCTTTGCAGTGGTCGAAGGAGACGGTCTGGTCGCTGAAATACGGGCTAACCTCGGTAATCAGCGCGGAGTAGAAGGGGATGGCGACGGAGTACGCGGCGCGGGAGAGCATTTCCCACTGGATTGTTGCAACCTGGGGATCAAGACCGTTGCGAACCTGGAAGACGTGAATCTCGGTGTTGCGCTCGGTGCCGATGGCATAGGCACCGTCAGTGTTGGCGTTAAGGCCCGGGGTATTCTCGCCACGGTTACCGAGAGAGCGAATCATCTCAAAGGTAGTCCAGTCTTTCTTTCCGGGCTGGAAGAACAGCGGCTGCATCTCGTGGACCAAGGCGCCGGTCGTGGCGCGAGCCTCTTCGCGCTCGTCCTTGACGATCTCGTAGTCGGTGCCCTCCTGGAGCTCGTTGCCAAAGTAGTTACGGCCCTGGACGTAGCGGGTCCACTGGTGCATACCGGAATTCTGAATGGTCTCGCCATAGGTTGCGGCGACGTCGAACTTGCCGTCGGTGTACTCGGCAAAGCCCTTCTCCTTAGGCATGGACTCGATGCCCTCGGAGTGCAGGCAGTTCTCGGGGTCGTTGAGGTCGACATCGTAGTTGAGGTTGCCGATGTTGGGGTTGATCGAGGCGACGTCGTCGGCGAGCTTCATGCCGATCCACTGGTGACCGGAAAGCGCGGCAAATAGCCAGGTCTCGTTGTTGTCGGCGATGATGATCTGGTCGTTGGAGCAGACGCCCTGCTCGTCAATCAGGCTGCCGAGGAGCTCGACGCCCTCGCGGGCCGTGGCGCTCTCGCCCAGGATGACGCTGGCGTAGTTGTACTCGCCGATGCCGGTTTTAGTCAGGGGGTCTGCTGTCTCGGCATCTGCATTCATACTGGTGCTTAGCGTGGCGGAGCAGGATACGCCCTTCTCGTTGATGCCTGCTTCAGAGTAGGCATCCCAGCGGTTGTCCCACTGGGAGGGATGGTCGCGTACATAGGTGTAGCGATACGTGGTCTTGGTCGAGGTGTACATGAACGAAGACTCGTCCGAGCTGTACGTATGTCCCGGGCCGTGAGAGGGCTCAATGCCAAAGTGCTTAAGATAGCGCGGGCCATAGTCCTCGGAACGGCCGTAGTACGTGTTGCCGTCGGCCGTAAGGTTTTTGCCCATGTAGACCTGCGTGCAAGCGAGTGCAGAGGTCGGCATGGACATGATGGTTGCAGCTCCAAATGCAAGGCCTATGCCAAGCTTCTTGAGCGCGTTGACGGGGCGAGTTTTCCTCATTTTCCCTCCCAGCGTGCGAAAGCCCTCTGTCGCCAGAGGGCTTCAGCCAATAAAGA
>CABUDQ010000011.1 GCA_902490365.1 uncultured Collinsella sp.
CGGACAGATACAAGGACTTCCCGCCCGATTCGAAGGTAATGCCACATTGTTTGACAAGGAGCTAACGCCACGGCGATGCCGTGAGGAAAAGGCGAAGCAGTCTGGCTTGGGGCGCGAGGCGGTTCGCCCGCGCGTCCTATACAGTAATGTCCCTTGCCCAGGATTCCCACCTGGTTCCCTCCGCAAGCCAGCGCGGGCTGTGCAGGCGCCGCGCCGGTCATTTCCTTTTATCCGATTGTCATATGCTCGTTGCCGAAACTTTTACTATGATAGTGGGCACTTGTGAACGTGTCAAAGCCAGCGCGGGCGGCATTGCGCCTCCTGCCTGCGTATTTGCGCCGATTGCTGCCGCAGGCGCCGTGTTTTGCCCGCTGCGCGAATGGCGGCGTAAACGGTTGCGATGAGAAACGGGAAGGGAAGGCTCGGATGATTCATATCGTTGGCGCAGGCTCGGGCGCCGCCGACCTTATCACGCTGCGCGGGGCGCGCCTTCTGCGCGCGGCCGACGTAGTCGTTTGGGCGGGAAGCCTTGTGAATCCCGAGCTGCTCGCCGAGTGCAAGGAATCCTGCGTCGTCTACGACAGCGCGCACATGACCTTGGAGGAAGTGCTCGACGTGATGTGCGCGGCAGATGCGCGGGGCGAGGAAGTGGTGCGCCTGCACACGGGCGACCCGTGCCTGTACGGCGCCATCCAGGAGCAGACGGACGCGCTCGACGCGCGCGGCGTGGACTACGAGGTGGTGCCCGGCGTGTCGAGCTTTTGCGGTGCCGCGGCGGCGCTTCGCCAGGAATACACGCTGCCGGGAATCAGCCAGTCGGTCGTGATCACGCGGCTTTCCGGACGTACCCCCATGCCCGCGGGCGAGGGCATGCGCACCATGGCGGAAAGCGGCTCGACTATGGTCATCTTCCTGAGCTCGGGTATGCTCGCCGAGCTTTCCGCCGAGCTTTTGGGCGCGGGCCGCAGCTCCGACGAGCCGGCGGCGCTCGTGTACAAGGCGACCTGGCCTGAGGAGCGCGTGGTGCGCTGCACAGTGGGCACGCTCGCCGATGCGGGCGCGCGAGAGGGCATCGACCGCACGGCGCTCGTGGTGGTGGGCCGCGTGCTCGGAGCTCGTGGCGGGCTTGCGCACAACGGCGCGCAAGCGGAGTCGTACGAGCGCAGCAAGCTTTACGACCCTTCGTTTGCCACGGGGTATCGAAAGGCGAGCAGCTAGCGTGGCCTTCGAACACTACATATATACCGGGACGACCCGCCTGCGCTGCGGCTACACCACGGGGAGCTGCGCCGCGCTCGCGGCGAAGGCGGCCTGCGAGATGCTCTTGTCACGAAAGCCCGTCGGCCGCGTGTCGATCGTCACCCCCGGCGGGCTGCCTGTCGAGACGGACGTGGTTGACGCATGTATCGGCGAGGGGTGCGCCCAGTGCGCCGTGCGAAAGGACGCAGGCGACGATGCCGATGTGACCGACGGCGTGCTCGTGTACGCGCGCGTGGAACATGCGGGGTCGGGCACGGGCGCTGCGGGCAGCAAGGGCGTGCCCGCGCGCGAATCGGAAGTTTCCGTCGATGGCGGCGTGGGCGTGGGGCGCGTGACGTTGCCCGGGCTCGAGCAGCCGGTGGGGTCGGCCGCTATCAACGCGACGCCGCGCGCGATGATCACTTCGGCGGTGCGCGAGGTGTGCGCCGCGCACGGCTTTTCTGGAAATATTACTGTGACGATTTCGGTACCCGAGGGTGTTGCCCTTGCCGAAAAGACCTTCAACCCACACCTGGGGATAGAGGACGGCATTTCCATCCTGGGCACGACGGGCATCGTCGAGCCGCGCAGCCTCGCTGCCTTGCGCGACAGTATCGAGCTCGAGATCCGGCAGCATGCGGCTATGGGGCGGCGCGGAGTTGTGCTCACGCCCGGCAACTACGGCGCGCAGTTCATCTCGGGGCATTTTCACCTAAACGGTGCGCCGGTGGTCTTCATCTCCAACTTTGTGGGCGATGCGATTGATTGCTGCGTTCGCGAGGGATTTACCAATGTCCTTCTTGTGGGACACATCGGCAAGCTGGTGAAGGTCGCGGGCGGCATCATGGACACCCATTCGCGTACCGCCGACTGCCGCGCGGAGATTCTGGCCGCCCACGCGGCCTTGGCCGGCGCGGGCGCGAAGACCGTGTGCGAGATCATGTCGTCGGTCACGACCACGGCGGCGCTCGAGGTAATCGAGGCCGCCGGCGTGGGGGACGCTGCGCGCGCCTCGCTCGCTGCGGCAATCGAGGACAGGTTGCGCCGCCGCGCGGCGGGCGCATGCGACATCGCCGCGGTCGTGTTCGACGCCGAGCGCTGCGAGCTTTTCCGCACGTCGGGCGCCGATGCAGTTATCGGGGAATTGGGGGCGACGTATGAGTAAAGGCGTGCTGTACGGGGTGGGCACGGGGCCTGGCGACCCCGAGCTGCTCACGATCAAGGCCGTCCGCACAATCGAATCGTGTCCGGTCATCGCCGCACCGCAGACGGCGGACGGGGTCATGGTCGCGCTCGACATCGTGCGCGGCGCCGTCGACCTTACAGGCAAGACGGTGATCCCCGTGAGATTCTCGATGACGCGCGACGCCGAGCGCCGCGCGACCGAGCATGCCTCGCTTGTTCGCGAGCTTGTCGCGCACCTGGATGCGGTCCGCGACGTCGCGCTGCTGAACCTGGGGGACCCGAGCATCTACGCCACCTTCCAGCGCATAGCGCCCGACGTGCGCGCCCGCGGGTTCGAGGCGCGCGCCATTCCCGGCGTGCCGAGCTTCTGCGCGGTCGCCGCGGCGCTCGAGCGCGACCTCACGCCCGAGATGTCGTCGCCTCTGCACATCGTGCCCGGCGGCTACGACGACGTGCGCCGCGCAATCGGCTGGCCGGGGACGAAGGTGGTCATGAAGGCGCGCCGCTCGCTTGCGGACACGATGCGCATCCTTCGCGAGGAGGGCGCCTTCGACGGTGCCGAGCTCGTAGAGGACTGTGGGCTTCCGGGCGAGCGCGTGTACCGCTCGCTCGACGATGTGCCCGATCGGGGCAGCTACTTCTCGACGATGGTGGTGCGCTAGATGAGGGTTTCCTGCATAGCGTTCACTGAGAGGGGGTATGCGTTGGCGGAGCGCACCGCACGCGCGCTTTCCGATTGCGCGCAGACAGGTGAAGATGACTCTGGCTGGAACGTTTCCGTTTCGCGCGGGTTCGGCGAGGGGAAGGCCGACCTGCGCGCATGGACGGCGCTCGCGTGGGAAGCGTCGGACGCGCTTCTGTTCGTGGGCGCGGCGGGCATCGCCGTGCGGGCGATCGCGCCGCATGTCGCCTCGAAGGCAAACGATTCCGCGGTTGTGGTGATCGACGAGGCGGGGCGCTTTGCCGTCTCGCTTTTGTCGGGGCATTTGGGCGGTGCGAACGAGCTTGCGCAAACTGTGGCACGCGCGGCAGGGGCCATCCCCGTCATCACCACGGCGACCGACGTCCGCGGCGTGTGGGCGGTGGATACGTGGGCGCGCTGTGCTGGGCTCGCCGTTTCGAATCCCGAGGCTATCAAGCGAGTGTCGGCGCGGCTGCTTTCGGGCGGGCGCGTGGCGCTCTATTCCGACATGCCGATTTCGGGACAGCCGCCTGAGGGGGTTGACATTGCGTCCGACCGCGCTCGGGCCGATATCGTCGTGTCGCCGTTCGCTGGCGCGAATGCAGGTGCGTCCGTTCGCGCGGCGGAGACAACGGGCGAGGTCGTGCCCGCCGGTGTGACGGGGAAGCCGGCGGGCGTGCGGGCGCAGGCGCCTGCGCCCGAGTCGCTTCACCTTGTCTTACCCTGCATCGTTGCGGGCATAGGGTGCCGTCGCGGTGCGTGCACCGAAGCGATCGGGGAGGCGTTTCTTCTCGCGTGCGGGCAGGCGGGCATCTCGCCTTCGGCCGTGCGCGAGGCGGCGACGATCGACGTGAAGGCGCACGAGGAGGGTCTGCTCGCCTTCTGTCGCGCGCGCAATATCCCGCTTGTGACGTATTCCGTAGAGGAGTTGTCGCAGGTCGAAGGCAGCGTTTCACCATCTGATTTCGTGCGCGCGACGGTGGGGGTCGACAACGTGTGCGAGCGCGCGGCGCTCGCGGACGGGGGCAAACTTATCTTCCCGAAGCTCGCTCACGGCGGCGTGACCGTCGCGTTTTCCAAGGTAACTATCGAACTTTCGTTTAAGGAGCTGTGATGGGAAAGCTCTTCGTGGTGGGGATCGGCCCGGGCGGCCCCGACGGCATGACGATTGCGGCTCGGCGCGCGCTCGAGGCGGCCGACATCGTTGTGGGGTACACGAAATACGTGGAGCTCGCGCTCGCCGCCGTGCCCGACGCGGCGCATCTCGCGACGCCGATGATGCACGAGGTCGAACGGTGCCGCCTGGCGCTTTCGCGCGCGCAGAGCGGAGAAGCCGTGGCGCTTGTCTGCAGCGGTGACGCGGGCGTGTACGGCATGGCGAGCCCCGTGCTGGAGCTTGCGGAGGACTACCCCGATGTAGACGTGGAAGTTATCGCCGGGGCCACCGCGGCTCAGAGCGGGTCGGCGGTGCTCGGCGCCCCGCTTGCCCACGACTTCGCGGTCGTGTCGCTCTCCGACCTGCTCACGCCGTGGGAGGTCATCGAGCGCAGGCTCGCCGCCGTGGCGAGCGCCGACTTCTGCATCTGTTTGTACAACCCGCGCAGCAGAAAGCGCGCCGACAGGCTCTCGCGCGCGGCGAAGATTATGCTCGAATGGAAGGCCCCCGACACGCTCTGCGGCTGGGTGCGCAACATCGGGCGCGAGGGGCAGCAGTCGGGTATGTGCAGGCTCTCCGAGCTGGGGGAGTTCGATGCAGACATGTTCACCACCGTGTTCGTCGGCAACGCGGACACGAAGCGCGTAGGCGGCCGTATGGTCACGCCGCGCGGGTATCGGGAGATTCCATGCGAAAGGTAACGATCATCGGGGCGGGGCCCGGAAACCCCGACTTGCTCTCGCGCGCGGCGCTCGACGCGATCGACATCGCCGACGTGGTCATCGGCGCTCATCGCGCACTTGTCGGCATCGACGTGCCGCCCGACGTGGTGAGATGCGAGCTCGTTAAGACGGCGGACATCGTCGCCGCGCTCACCGATGCGGCGTCGTGGCAGCGCGCCGTGGTCGTGATGACGGGCGATGTGGGGCTGTTCAGCGGCGCGCGCCGCCTGGTGGAGGCGCTCTCCGGCGACGCGCAGGTGGACGTGCGCGTCATTCCCGGCATAAGCTCAGCGTCGTATCTCGCCGCGCGCCTCGTGCGTCCATGGCAGGATTGGCGCTTCGTGAGCGCTCACGGCGTGGCGTGCGACATCGTGGCCGAGGCCGAGCGCGCAGGTGAGCTCTTCCTCGCCACGTCGGGCGGGGAAGACCCCTCGCGGCTTTCGGGCGAGCTTGTGCAGGCGGGCTTCGGGGACGCGCGCGTGACGGTGGCCGAGCGCCTGTCGTACCCCGACGAGCGCATCACCTGCGCGACCGCAAGTGAAATCGCAGGTCAGACGTTCGACGACTTGAACGTGATGCTTGTCGAGCCCGCAGGCGGCGCCGGGTCGCCTGCGGGCTCTAGCGCAGCCTCCGAGGCGCCGGCCGGCGCGTCTGAGCCCGCGGCGGCTTCTTCCGCGGCGGACTCTGCGGGCGCATCCCGCGCCGCGAGCTCCCGCTGGCCGTACGCTTCCTCGGGCATTCCCGACGAGCTCTTCATCCGCGGCGACGTTCCCATGACCAAGCAGGAGGTGCGCGCCGTCGCGCTCGCGAAGCTGCGCCTTACCGCGACCGACACCGTGTGGGATGTCGGCGCCGGCACGGGGAGCGTGTCGATCGAGGCGGCGCTCGTCGCGCGAGCGGGGTCGGTATGGGCGGTCGAGCGCAACGCGGCCGGCGTGCGGCTCATCCGAGAGAACGCGGATGCATTCGGGTGCGGCAACGTGCATGCGGTCCCCGATGTCGCCCCCGAAGCGCTCGCGAAACTGCCTGTCCCCGACGCCGTGTTCGTCGGCGGGAGCGCGGGCGAGCTTCCCTCCATCGTGGAGGCGGCGCTCGAGAAGAACTCGCAGGTTCGCCTGTGCGTGCCATGCGTCACCGTTGAGACGCTCACCGAGGCGTGCGCGCTCCTCTCGGGTTCGCGCTTTAAGGGGTTCGAGGCGTGCCAGGTGTCGGCCGCCCGTGCCGAGGCTGTAGGCTCGCACCATCTTATGAAGGCGCAAAACCCCGTGTTCCTCGTCAGCGCGCGTGGTGCGGGCGCGGATGCCGAGGAGCTTGCCGAAGTCGGCGCGCTTGCTGAGTCGCCTGTCGGGGAGGACCTCTCTGTCGAGGGGAACCCATCCGTTGAGGTGGTCTCGCTTGCTAACTGCAGCGCCGCAGGTGGGGAAGGCGGCGCCCGGTGAGCACGTCCATCCCGCGCTTCATGGTCGCTGCGCCCTCGAGCGGGAGCGGCAAGACGGTCGTAACGTGCGCGCTCCTGCGCGCGCTCGCGCGCCGCGGCATTGCATGTGCGGCCTTCAAATGCGGCCCCGACTACATTGACCCGCTCTTTCATCGCCGCGTCGTGGGTGCGCGCTCGGGGAATTTAGACGGCTTCTTCACCGACGCCCCGACGCTGCGCGCCCTGCTCGCACGCGGCGCCGTGGGCGCGGATGTCGCGGTGCTCGAGGGGGTTATGGGCTTCTACGACGGCATGGCGCCCGGCGTGGCCGACGCGAGCAGCTACCAGGTTGCGCGCGACACGGAAACGCCGGTCGTTTTAGTGGTGAACGGGCGCGGGGCGTCTTTATCGCTCGCCGCTGTAATCCGCGGCATCGCCGAGTTCCTGCCTTGTGCGAACGTGCGCGGCGTCGTGCTGAACAAGACGAGCGCCGCTGCCTGCGCCTACGCGGCGCCTGCGATCGAGAAGCACACGGGCGTCGCGGTTTTGGGGAATATCCCCGCCGACGAGGCGTTCTCGCTCGAAAGCCGGCATCTGGGGCTTGTGACCGCCGACGAGGTCGAGCAGCTCTCCGCGCGCATCGACAAGATGGCCGAGCTGGTGGAAAAGAGCGTCGACGTCGACCGCTTGCTTGAAATAGCGGCGACGGCACCCGATATCCGCGAGGAACCTTACCGGTTGGAGCCGATCGTGGGAGCGCGGCCCATCGTCGCCGTCGCGCGTGACGAGGCGTTCTCGTTCTACTACGAGGAGAACCTGCGTGCGCTCGAGGACCTGGGTTGCGAGCTGGCCTTTTTCAGCCCCCTGTTTGATAGCGAGTTGCCCCGGGGGACAAGCGCCCTCTATCTGGGGGGCGGCTACCCGGAGCTCCATGCGCGGCAGCTCTCCGAGAACGTGTCGATGCGCGAGGCGGTGCGGTGCGCGGTGGAATCCGGCATGCCGACGGTCGCCGAATGCGGTGGGTTTCTGTACCTGCAGCGCGAAATCGCCGATAGCGAGGGGTGGCGCTGGCCTGTTGCGGGCGCCCTTGAGGGCGCAAGCGAGAACGGGGGAAGGCTGTCCCATTTCGGGTACGTGGAGCTTACTTCCCAACGCGACGGGCTCTACGGGCCGCGCGGCACACGCATCCGCGCGCACGAGTTCCACTACTGGCAGTCCACCTGCCCGGTCGGCGACTTTTGGGCGCAGAAGCCCCGGCGCGACAAGGGCTGGCCGTGCATGACGACCACCCCGTCCCTGGTGGCGGGCTTCCCGCATGTGTACTATCCTGCGAACCCCGACGTTGCGCGCGCGTTCGCGTCTGCCGCAGCGTCGTTCGCAGAGAGGAGGCGGCATGGCTGAAGCAACCGAAACCGCGCTTGCCTGCATCCGCGAGGAAGTCGAGCGCGCGTTCTCGTCGGCGCCGGGCGCCGTGCTCGAAGCCGCGCTTTCCCGGATCGCGCCCGCAGACGAGTGCGCCCGTGCCGCCGCGTACGCCGCGTGGGACTCCATCGCGCACCCCTTGGGGGGATTGGGCGACTTTGAAGACGCCGTCGCGTGTATCGCCGCAGCTCAGGGGAGCGCCGAGGTGGCCGAGTTTCCCCGTGCGCTCGCTGTATTCTTCTCCGACAACGGGGTCGTTGCCGAAGGCGTGTCGCAAAGCGGACAAGACGTGACGCGAGCCGTCGCGCGCAACATGTGCGAGGGGGCCGCGAGCGCCTGCCGCATGGCGGCGTTCGCAGGTGCCGAGGTCGTGCCCGTCGACGTGGGTATGGCCCGGGGCATAGAAGACGCGCGCATGGTGCGCGCGAACGTGCGGAGGGGGAGCGGCAACATCGCGCACGGCTCCGCTATGTCTCGCGATGGGGCCGTGCGCGCGATCGAGGTCGGAATCGCCGTCGCGTGCGGGCTCGCCCGCGCCGGTGTGCGCCTTCTCGCCGCGGGCGAGATGGGCATCGGCAACACGACCACCTCGGCGGCGGTGGCCGCAGTGCTCATCCGGGCGGACGCGCGGAGCCTCGTCGGGCGCGGCGCGGGGCTCTCGGACGCCTCGCTCGCGCGCAAGCGCGACGTGGTCGAGCGCGCTATCGACGCGAACTCGCCCGATCCGGCCGACCCGATCGACGTGCTCTCGAAGGTGGGCGGCTTCGACATCGCGGCGATGTGCGGCTTCTACCTGGGGGCCGCGGCCTCGAAGGCGCCGGCGCTCCTCGACGGAGTCATATCCTGCACGGCGGCCCTGTGCGCGGCGCGCCTGTGCCCCAACGCCTTGGGCTACCTCGTGGGCACCCACGCATCAAGCGAACCCGCAAGCCGGGAGCTCCTTCGCGAGCTTGGCATAAAGGCACCCCTCGACGCAGGCATGCACTTGGGCGAGGGCGCGGGCGCCATGGCGTATCTGCCCCTTCTGGATTCGGCGCTGCGTGTGTACCGGGATGGGAAGACGTTCACGGCGACTGGCATGGCTGCTTACGAGCATTTCGAGGCCGGGAAATGACGGTGACGCTCGTCATCGGCGCCGCCGCGAGCGGCAAGAGCGCCTACGCCGAGTCCCTGTGCCTCGGGCACGACGGCCCCCGCGTGTACCTGGCAACGATGGAGCCCTTCGGGGAAGAGGGCGCCCGCCGCATCGCGCGCCATCGGGCGCTGCGCGAGGGCAAGGGGTTTTCCACCCTCGAGCGCACGCGTGACGTGGGCGCCGCAGTGTCCGGGCTTCCGCGCGGCTGCACGCTTCTTTTGGAGGACGTGGGCAACCTGGTTGCGAACGAGCTTTTCGCGGAAGGCGGCTTGTCCCCACGTGACCCCGACGCTGCGGCGCGCGAGGTGCTCGGAGGCATCGAACGGCTCGCTCAGGCCGCTGCGTATACGGTGGTGGTCACCGTCGACGTGTTCGCCGATGAGATGCGCTACGATGAGGGGACCGAGGCATGGAGGCGCGCGCTCGCGCGCGTGAATGCGGGCGTGGCGGCGCTGGCCGACCGCGCAGTCGAAGTGGTATGCGGGATTCCCGTGTGGATGAAAGGCGAAGGACCTACAAGGTGAAGATAGCAGAGGCAATCGGCGCGGCGTTCGGAACGTTCTCGCGCATCCCCGTCCCGAAATCGGCCTGGACCGATTTCGGGTCAACCCATGCGCTTGCCGCGTTTCCCCTGGTGGGCCTTGCGGAAGGGTTCCTCATGACGGCGTGGGGACACGTTGCGAACCTGCTCGGCGTGCCCGCGACCATCGTCGCGGCCGTGCTCGTGGCGCTGCCTGTGGCGGTGACGGGAGGCATCCACCTAGACGGGCTCTGCGACACCTCCGATGCGCTTGCAAGTTGGGCCCCGCGCGAGCGAAAGCTCGAGATCATGCACGACCCGCGGGCGGGCGCCTTCGGGGTCATCGGTGTTGTTGTGTACCTTATTCTGCAGTTTTCCCTGTTCACCGCGCTGCCGCTTACGGCGGGGGCGTTCCTCGCGCTTCTGTGCTCGCTCGTGTTCTCCCGCGCGCTTTCGGGACTCGCCGTTGAATGCTGGCCTGCCGCGCGGGCGGACGGCATGGCCGCGGGGCTCTCGCCTGCGAAGAAGCGCGCGGCGATCGTCGTGCCGCTTTGCGCTTTCGCTGCGGCTTCGGCTGCAGGGATGGTCGCGTGCGCTCAGGCCGTCGGCGCCTTTATGGCGGTGGCGGGGCTTTTGGTGCTCGCGTGGTACCGCCATGTTGCCCTGTCCCGCTTCGGCGGGGTGACGGGGGATTTGGCCGGATGGTTTCTGCAATGGGCCGAGCTCGCGATGCTTGCCATGCTGGTGGTGGGGGGCATGCTCCTATGATGCTCGTGGTAGGTGGCGCGCATTCGGGGAAGAGGACCTTCGTGCGCGAAAAACTCGGGTTCGCGGCGGACGATTTCGTCGACGCGGCGCAGCTTGCGGAGGGCGGCGTGCCCGCGGCTTTTGCCGGCCGCGTCGCATACCATGCTGAGGAACTCGTACGCGCGCTCGACGCTGACCGGGCGCTCGAGCGGCTGATCGGCTTCGACGCAGTGATTCTGCCCTTGGTCGGCTCGGGGGTCGTCCCCATGAGTGCGGAAGACGCCCAATGGCGCGAGCGAGCGGGGCGCCTGGGATGCGCGCTCGCTGCGCGCGCCGACGTCGTCGTGCGCATGACGTGCGGGATTCCCCAGGTCATCAAAGGAAACCTTGCCGATGCACCTCGAGGGACGCAGGGCGCGGGTGCGCTTTTGGAAGTCGTCTTCGTGCGCCATGGTGCCACGGCGGGCACGGAAGACCATCGCTACAGCGGGGCGGGCACCGACGAGCCCCTGTCGAGTGCGGGCGAGCGCGCTTTGCGCGACCTCGCGTGCGATCGTGACGTGTTCCGTGTTATCACGAGCGGCATGGCCCGCACCGACCAGACGGCGCGCATCCTCTTCCCGAACGCGGAGCTTATGGCGTGCCCCGGTCTGCGCGAGATGGATTTCGGCGACTTCGAGGGGCGAAGCGCCGCCGAGCTTAAAGAGGATGCGCGCTATCGCGCCTGGGTAGACTCCTGGTGCGAGACGCGCTGCCCGCATGGCGAGGGCAAGAGCGATTTCACCCGTCGCGTCATCGCGGCGTTTCGGGAGGCGTGCGAATCGGAGCGCGCCCAGGGGAGTGGGCGCGCCGTCTTCGTCGTTCACGCGGGTACCGTGAAAGCGCTGCTCTCCGAGCTAGCTGTCCCGAAAATGGGATACTTCGACGTGCATACCGAGCCGGGCGGCGCATGGGCCGCCACTTGGGATGGGCGCTGCCTTCGCGACGTTCGCCCCGCTTGGGGGGGCGATGCCCGGTGATGACGATTCTTGCCGTCGCCGCCGGGTTCGCGGCCGACCTTGCCTTCGGCGACCCGCGCTGGCTTCCCCATCCCGTCGTCGCCATGGGGCGCGCGATCACGTGGGCCGAAGGCCGCCTGCGGGGCGCATTCCCGCAAACGTCCGCGGGCACGCGCGCCGCAGGGCTTGTGCTCGCCGTGGCGCTTCCGCTTGCGTGTGGGCTTTTGACCTGGGGAATCCTGCATCTTTGCGGCATGGTTCACTCCGGCTTGCGCTTCGTGGCCGAGGCATGGGCGAGCTATCAGATTCTCGCGGCATGCGAGCTGCGCCGCCAGAGCCTGGCCGTTGCCCGCGCGTTCTCGAAGGGCGGACTTGTCGCGGCGCGCGAAGCCGTCGGGCTCATCGTGGGACGTGACACGTCTGTTCTCGACGAGCAGGGCGTCGCGCGCGCCGCCGTGGAAACGGTGGCGGAGAACGCGAGCGACGGTGTCATCGCGCCGCTTTTCTACCTTATGATCGGGGGTGCGCCTTTGGGCATGGCGTACAAGGCGGTGAACACGCTCGACAGCATGGTGGGCTACAAAAACGAGCGCTACATCGACTTCGGCTGCGCCTCGGCGCGCCTCGACGATGCGGTGAACTGGATTCCCTCGCGGTTATCGGCCCTGTTCATGATCGCCGTGTGCCCGATCGTCGGGCTCGACGCGCGCGGGGCGGCGCGCATCTGGCGCCGCGACAGGCGTCGCCATGCGAGCCCGAACGCGGCGCAGACCGAGTCGGCGTGCGCGGGTGCGCTCGGACTGCGCCTGGCAGGACCCGCGGTGTATTTCGGCAAGCTCGTTGAGAAACCGACGATAGGCGACGCGTCCCGCGAAATCGAGTGGGGCGACATCGCCCGGGCGGCAAGGCTCATGCTCGCCGCGTCCGTATGCGCGCTCGTCGTCTTCGGCGCCGCGCGCGCGGCGGTCGTGCTCGCCGTGGGGGCGATGGCATGAGGAAAGACCACGCCGCGCCCCGGGCTGCCGGGGGAATCCTGCGCGCCCGCACGCATGGGGGCAGCGCGCAATCGCTCGGCATCGCTTGCGAAGGGGGTGCCTCCGACCTCATTGACTTCTCGGTGAACGTGAATCCGGCAGGCCCCTCGCCGCGCGCCGTCGCCGCAGCTTGCAAGGCGCTTTCTCGAATCGACGCCTACCCCGATAGGGAAAGCCTCGCCCTCGGTCGCGCGCTAGCGCGCGACCAGGGCATTCCCGAAGATACTATCGTCTGCGGCGCGGGCGCGTCCGACATCATCTGGCGGCTCGCCGCGGCGGTGCGCTCGAAACGCCTCGTCGTGTGCGCGCCGACGTTCTCTGAATATGCGGAGGCGGCATCGTACTACGGCGCATGCGTGCAGGAGTTCCCGCTCTCCGAAGCGGACGACTTCGACGTGCCTGCCTCCTTCGCCCGCGCGATCGAGGGGCCGAGAGACGTGGCGTACCTCTGCAATCCGAACAACCCGACGGGGCGCCTCGTCGACCCCCGTGTGATAGATGCTGCGGCCTGCCGCTGCGAGCAGGTGGGCGCGCTGCTCGTCGTGGACGAGTGCTTTCTCGGATTTGCGCCCGACGCCCGCGAAAGGAGCGTGGCCGCACGCGCCGCGTGTTCGCGCCATGTGGCCGTGCTCTCCGCGTTCACCAAGCTCTACGGAATGGCGGGGTTGCGGTTGGGATATCTGATCAGCGGAAACGCCCAACTCATCGAGGGGATTCGCCGGGCGGGGCAGGCGTGGCCCGTCTCCTCGGTCGCCGAGGCCGCGGGCATCGCCGCCCTGGAGGACGTTGAATACGTCTCGCGCACGCGCGATGTATTGGCGGGCGAGCGAGCTTGGCTTTCCCATGAGCTCTCCTCGCTCGGGCTTTCCGTCGTGCCGTCGGATGCGAACTTCCTTTTAGTCCGCACGCCGGCGAAAGACATCCCCGAGCGCCTGTATAAACAGGGGGTTTTGGTCCGCACGTGCGACTCGTTTTCGGTACTGTCCCGTTTCTGGTGCCGCGTCGCGGTGCGCACGCGCAAGGAGAATGCCCGGCTTGCGATGGCGTTCAGCCGTGCGCTTCGGGCGGAAGGCGCATCGGGCGAAGGCGAACCCGACGAACGGGGCGGCGCTTCTTGCAGCGGCGCTATGGCGGGCGCGGATGGCCGAGGCTCGGCGAAGGAGGTCGATACCCGTGGGTAGGGCGAAGCCCATCATGATCCAGGGCACCATGTCGAACGCGGGGAAGAGCCTGCTTGCGGCTGGGCTGTGCCGCGTACTTTCGCAGGACGGCCTGCGCGTGACTCCCTTCAAGAGCCAGAACATGGCACTCAACAGCGGTGTCACGGCCGACGGGCTCGAGATGGGGCGCGCCCAGATCATGCAGGCCGAGGCGTGCGGCATCGCGCCCGACGTGCGCATGAACCCCATCCTGCTCAAGCCCGAAAGCGGCCACCGAAGCCAGCTCATCGTGGCCGGCAAGGCGCAGGGAGCCTTCGCTGCGAGGGACTACTTCGCGCGAAAGAAGGCGCTCATGCCGCAGATTTTGGAGGCGTTCGATTCGCTCGCGGAGGAAAACGACGTCATCGTCATCGAGGGCGCCGGCAGCCCCGCCGAAATCAACCTTGCCGAAAACGACATCGTCAACATGGGGCTCGCGCGCGCCGTGTCCTCCCCCGTGCTGCTCGCGGGCGACATCGACCCGGGCGGAGTGTTTGCCCAGCTCTACGGCACGGTCGCGCTCCTTGCGCCCGAGGACCGCGCGCTTTTGCGGGGGCTTGTGGTGAACAAGTTCCGCGGCGATGTGGAAATCCTGCGCCCGGGTTTGGCCCCGCTCGAGAAGATGTGCGGGGTTCCCGTCGTGGGGGTCGTGCCGTATCTTACGCTCGACCTGGACGACGAGGACTCGCTCGCGCCGCGCCTATCTGCCCGCGAGGCGCGCGGCGTCATCGACGTCGCCGTCGTGCGTCTTCCGCATCTGTCGAACTTCACCGACTTCGACCCGCTTTCGCGCGTGCCCGGCGTGGGCGTGCGCTACGTTTCCTCGACGACCGATCTGGGCCGACCCGACCTGGTGGTGCTTCCCGGCTCGAAGACCACGCTCGACGACGCGCGCTGGCTTGCGGCTAGCGGCATCGGAGCCTGTGTACGCGCGCTTTCGGGCGCGGGCACACCGGTGCTCGGCATATGCGGAGGCTACCAGCTTTTGGGAGACGAGCTTTCCGACCCGCACGGCAGGGAAGGCGCTGGCACCGCGCGCGGGCTCGGGCTCATCCCTGCAAGTACGGTGTTCAAGGAGGAAAAGCGCCTCGCCCAGTCGGAGCTGCGCATCACGGGCGCCCAAGGCGCGTTCTCGGTGTGGAACGGCATGACGGCGCGCGGGTACGAGATTCACGACGGCGAAACGACCGTCTCCTGCGCCCCTGCGGGCACGATTGGCGGCAAACCAGAAGGCGCGGCCTGCGGAAACGTGTTCGGAACCTATCTCCACGGCCTGTTCGACGAACCGGGGGTGGCGCTCGCTCTCGCGCGCTCGCTCGCGCGCATGCGCGGCCTGCCCGAGAGCGTCGTGGGTGCTGCGGGCGCAGCGTCCGCAGCCGATCACCGTGCGCGCGAGTTCGACCGCCTGGCCGACGTCGTGCGCGGGGCGCTTGACATGGAGTATGTCTACCGCATTATCGAGGAGGGCGTATGATCCACGTGTATCATGGCGACGGCAAAGGCAAGACCACGGCGGCGATGGGCCTCGCCCTTCGCATGCTCGCCGCAGGCCGCCGCGTCGTCGTCGTGCAGTTCCTGAAAGACGGCGAAAGCGGGGAGGCGCGCCTGCTCGCCGAGCATTTCGGCGTGCCCTTGTTCGCGGGGAAGGTGTCGGACAAGTTTACCTGGTCGATGACGTCGGAAGAACTTGCCGCGACGTGCGAGCTGCACGATGGGAACCTCGCTTCCGCGCTCGCCGAGCTCGAGGGCGCTCAGGAGGGGCTGCTCGTGCTCGACGAGGCGCTCGACGCGCTTTCGAAGGGGCTTGTCGACGAGGCGCTCGTGGACCGCGCGCTCGATATGTCCGCGCGTGGCGTCGAAGTAGCGCTCACCGGGCGCGCGCCTTCCCGCAAAATCGTGGAGAAGGCCGACTACATAACCGAGATGCGGTGCGAGAAACACCCCTACTCTCAGGGGATATGTGCAAGGGAAGGAGTGGAGTACTAGATGGATTCCAAGGAGATGGCGCCCGGCGACATCGAGCGGCGCAGCTTCGAGATCATCACCGAAGAGCTCGGCAGCCGCACGTTCCCGCCGCTCGAAGGGCCCGTCGTTAAACGCGTCATCCACACCACTGCCGACTTCTCGTACGCCGATTCCCTCGTGTTCACCCATGACGCTGCGCACTGTGCGCTCGACGCTCTGCGTGCAGGGGCCACGGTGCTCACCGACACGAACATGGCGCTCGCAGGCATAAGCAAGCCCGCGCTCGCGAAGCTCGGCTGCAAGGCCGTGTGCTACATGGCCGACCCTGATGTCGCCGCGGCTGCGCGCGCCGCGGGCACGACTCGCGCCGTTGCGAGCATGGACAAAGCTTGCCGCATCGAGGGTCCGCTCATCGTGGCCGTCGGCAACGCTCCCACAGCACTTCTGCGCCTCGCCGAGCTCATGGACGCGGGGAAGATCGCGCCCGCGCTCGTCGTTGGGGTGCCGGTCGGGTTTGTGAACGTGGTCGAGGCGAAAGAGGAGCTACTCGCGCGACGCGTGCCGGCCATAGTCGCGAGGGGTCGCAAGGGCGGCTCGACCGTGGCGGCGGCCATTATGAACGCGCTGCTCTACCAGATCACGCGCACGGGTGGCGCGAAGTGACGGCCCCTGCATCCGTGCCGGCGCTGCGCATCTTCGCCGGCACCACCGAGGGCCGCCTTCTGTGTGAATGGGCGAGCGGGGCGGGCATCCCCGCCCGTGCCTACGCGGCAACCGAGTACGGAGGCGAGCTTTTGGGTGAGCTTCCGGGCATCGAGGTGCATGCGGGCAGGCTCGACGATGCCGACATGGAGCGCGAGCTTTCCGGCGCGCGTATCGTCGTCGACGCCACGCACCCCTTCGCTACGCTCGCAAGCGACAACATCCGGGCCGCTTCGCTCGCCGTGGGTGCACGATGCCTGCGCCTTGCGCGCCCGGTCGAGGCGCTGCCCAAAGGCGTCGTGCCGGTCGCGTCGATCGCCTGCGCGGCGCGCTTTCTCTCCGAGAACCCGGGTCGCGTTCTTCTCACGACGGGGAGCAAGGAGCTTGCTCCCTACACACACGTCGCCGATTTCGCGGAGCGCTTCTTCGTGCGTGTGCTCCCGCTGCCCGGTGCTATAACGAAGTGCATCGACGCGGGGTTTTCGCCGTCGCACGTCATCGGCATGCAGGGGCCCTTCACCCGCGAGCTCAACGAGGCGATGCTTCGGCAGGTGGGCGCCCAGTGGCTTGTGACCAAGGACTCGGGAACCGTAGGCGGCACGGCCGAGAAGCTCGCCGCAGCGCGCGCCGTGGGAGCGCGCTGTATCGTGGTCACCCGTCCCGCCGAGGGAGGCGGGGCCCTTTCGCTTCGGGAAGTGGAAGATGCGCTCTTACGGGAGTTCGCGCGCTAGGCGCTCGCCGCGCCTGCGCGCCCTCCCGCCCGCGTGGGGGGTGTTCCTGTAGTTCTGTCAAGAAGGATTCGCCCTTTCGATAGGCGTTTTTGGCAATGCTGACGCAGGCCCTGCCGGGCCCAGGCCGACTTCGGCGAGGCCGATCTCTACGTTTCCGGCGTCCGCACCCCCAAACGGTCCCTAATTCGCCGCAACTTGTTGGTGGTGGCTTACTGGTAGCGTAGGCACTCCACCGGGTTGAGCTTTGCCGCGCGGCGAGCGGGGTAGAAGCCAAAGATCACGCCGATGCCGACGGAGACGCCGAAGGCCAGCAGCACCGTGGCGATTGAAAAGCTCGGTGTGATCTCCCCACTGGCACCGAGCTCGTTGAGAACCCCTGATCCTGCGGCAAACATCGCGAGGCCCCAGGCCAGCAGATAGCCAATCAGGACACCCAGCAGGCCACCGGTGACGCACAGCGCCGAGGACTCGGCCAAAAACTGCGCGGTGATATCGCGGCGACTGGCGCCCAAGGCACGGCGAATACCGATCTCGCGGATGCGCTCAGTCACGTTGGTAAGCATCATATTCATAATGCCGATTCCGCCGACAAGCAGTGAGATACTGGCGACAGCGCCCATGATGAGCGAGAAGGCGCCCATAAACGAGTTGAGTGCATCGATGGCGCTTTTCATGGAGGTCGCCGATACGCTGTCGTACTCATCATCCTCCGAGATGCCCTTCATCGCGCGCACCTTAGACTCGATGGTCTTGCAGAGCTCGTCCATGTCTGTGCCCTCGGCGGCAAGTGCCGTCACGCTGGGGAATGAAGGATTCTCGTCGCCAAACAGGCCGGAGATGGTTTCGCGTGGCATATATAGCGTGAGCGAGCCCATGGAGTCGCTGCCGCCATCAATCACGCCTACAATCTGCACCTCGCCGTTGGACACCTTGATGGTTTTCCCCAGTGCGTCCTGTTCGTTGCCGTAAAGCTGATCGGCGCCGCCGCGGCTGATGAGCGCCACGCGCGAGCCTGATTGAGACTCTGCCTGTGAATAGACACGTCCCGCAACGAGCTTGCTGGCGCCCACGGCATCGAGCATGTCGCTATCGACGCCGTGTGCCATGACGGTATAGCTTTTATCCCCGACCTTGTACTCGGAATAGGCGCTATCGACGATGCCGATCTGCTCAATCTGCGGCACCAGTTTGCGAAGCTTTTCCACATCCGAATCGGTGAGTTCTTGGGACGAATAGATCTCTACCATGCGGGCTGCATTGAGGCCCAGGCTGTTGACCAGGCTGTTTTGGATGCCGCCGATGAGCGAAGTCATGGCGATGACCGAGGCGATGCCAATGACGATGCCAAGGATGGTGAGCAGGCTGCGTCCCTTGTTGGCCTCGAGCGAGTGAAGGGCTTCTTGGACAAGATCGCGGGTGCTCATTCCTTCGCTCCCTTCGGCTGATTGGTGGATGTCGAAATCGTGGGCAGGGCGTTCACGGCCCCGCGTAACGTATTCGGTGTATGCGCGACATATGCGCCGTCATGGATTCGCCCGTCACGGATGGTTACGGCTCGATCGGCCTCGGCGGCGATGCCGGGGTCATGCGTGATGAGTACGATGGTCTTGCCGCGTTTCTGGAGCTTGTGGAAGGTTTCCATGACGAGCGCCCCGGTTGTCGAGTCTAGATTTCCCGTTGGCTCGTCGGCCAAAATGATGGGCGGGTCGTTGACGAGGGCGCGCGCGATGGCGACGCGCTGCATCTGTCCGCCCGAGAGTTCCGATATGCGGTGGTCCCAATGGTCGACCGGCAGTGTGACGGCTTGCAGCGCGTGCACGGCGCGCATCTCGCGCTGGCTACGCGGCACATTGGTGTAGGACAGCGGCAGCATGACGTTTTCGATCACCGTCAGACGCGGCAGCAAGTTAAAACTCTGAAAGACAAAGCCGATGCTCAGCGCGCGCACCTCGGTGAGCTCATCATCGTCGAGCTCGGCGACGTTGAGCCCTTGCAGGAAATAATCACCCGCCGTCGGCTTGTCCAAGCAGCCCAGGATGTTCATGAGCGTCGACTTGCCCGAGCCCGAGGGGCCGGTGATTGCGACGAACTCACCGGGGTTCACCGCCAGGCTCACGTTGTGCAGGATGTGGGCGCAACCGGCCTCGCTCTCAAAGATGCGGTGCACGTTGCGGATGTCGATGACGGGACGCATTACTTGCCCTCGTCGGCAGACATATTGTCGCCGCCGTCTGCCGTCATGCCTGTGCCGGTATCCGTCACGATGGTGTCGCCGTCGCGTAACTTGGTAACCGGGACGTCTGGGTTGATCTCGTTGCCCTGGTCGTCGCGCTTGACCTGCGTCTTACCGACTACAGCCTCGTTGTCGTTTTGCGTCACGACGGTCACCTTCACGCGGCGCGTCTTCTTGCCTTCCGAATCGGTGGCCAGATTGACGTAATAGTGCTCGCCATCTTCGGTCATCAGCGCCATGGTCGGCACCATAACCACGTCGTCGAGCTTCTCGGTCACTACCGAGACCTCGGCAGTCATACCCGGCTTAAGGCGACTGTCGGGTGCTTCGATGAGGATGTCGACGTTAAAGGTTACGCTGCCGCCGCCGGAGTTGGAGTCAGAGTTTGCCACCGAGGCGATGGCCGTGACCGTTCCCTGGCTCACGATATCGGGAAACGCTGGATAGGTCACGTTGGCGCTCTGGCCCACGGCGATCTTGGCGATATCCTTTTCGCCCACCTGCACGGTCACCTTCATCTTGGACAGGTCGGCAATCTGCATGCACTGCTTGCCGCCGCTTGTATCGCTTTCGCCCATGATCATGCCGCCTGTTACCGTGGCGCCCACCTTGGCGTTGAGCTCCACGATGCTACCCGAGCTCGGGGCCGTGACCGTACGGCTGGCGGCCTTGGCGTTCGCCTGGTCGAGGTTTGCCTGGGCCGATGCGAGGCTGCGCTGCGCGGCCGATACGGCGTTCGTGTCCGCTGATGCGGCGGAGACGCCAGCCGCTGCGGAAGCTCCATCGACGTCCGTCGTTGGGGTGGCCTGCGCGACAGCGGCGGCTTTCTGCGCGTTGGTGAGGTCTTCCTGGGCGGCTGCAACTGCACGCTGCGCCTCGGCAACGTTGCGATCGAGCTCGTCGTTTTTAATGGTCATAAGCACGTCGCCCTCGTTGACGGATTGGCCTGCCTGCACGTTGATTGAATCGACCGTACCGTCGACAGAAGGGGAGACCACTGAGGACGAAATGGGTTTGAGCTGGCCTTTCGCCTCGACCGTTGTGGTAAACGTGCCCTCGGTCACCATGTCGGTCACAGGCCCGCTAGCGCCCTGCGGCTGCGCATTGATAACCAGGGTTGCGACAATGGCAATGAGCGCGATGGCACCTACGACGCCGGCGGCAATACCGCGTCGAATAAGCTTTTTGCGTCGACGTTCGGCACGTTTTGCCTTGAGCTTGGCATACGCCTCTTCATCGGAAATTTCGGCCGTATCGTTCGTGCGTTCGCTCTGCTTGTCGGCATGTACGTTTTTAATCAGAGGAATCGTTTCGGTGGCACCTTCGGGCGTGTACTCGGCATCATCCGGGCCTGGGGTGATGGTGGGGACATTCGGCATAGCGTCTCCTTTATAGAAAGTTCCTCAATAAGTATATGCGCTCGTCGCGTAAGGCGGGCGCATATGGCGGATTCTTTCGGAACTGTTAGATTGGTCGCAGCGGCTCCACGTTGTAGGAATGCGCGCGTTGCACTACGAGTGGACAACCACGCACAGGCCGACTTTGATGCAGTCGTGAAGTGCCTTGGCGTCGGCCAGGCGCAGGTTGATGCAACCGTGGCTGCCGCACCACTTGTACGACTCGGCGTTATCGAAGCTCTTGTCGTTTTGCCAGGTGGCATCGTGGAAGCCGATCATGTTGCCCTCAAACGGCATCCAGTAGCTAACCGGGCTTTCGTATTTGGGCTTGCCGGTCTCGGGGTCCTTGGCACCGATGAGCTTGCTGGCGCCATTGTTGCTGTTGATCTGCCAAACGCCTTCGGGCGTGGCGTCCTCTCCCGGCTTGCCGGAGATAAAATTGGCCTCCCACACGATATTGCCGCTCTCGTCGTAGTAGCGCGCGTGCTGCTCGGACAGATCGACATCGATGTATGCCTTCCAGTCGGGCTCTCCCTTTGCGGTAAAGGTGTCGGCCTTCTGGGAGTACTTGATCTCGATTTCGCCGGTCTGCTTGTTGTTAATGGCGTCTTCGACCTGCTTGGCGAGCGAGCTGCTGTCGATGGACCAACCAAAGTCGCCGCCTTCGACGGCGCACTGCTTGCCATCGGCGCGCGTCCACCAGCGAGTGGAGCCCACGGTATTAAAGCCGTTGGCAAGCTCGGCTGCCCAGCTGCTGATCTGCGACGTATCGAGCGTGGGGTTGGCCGGATCGGCAAAGCTGATCCACTGCAACACGGAGCTGCCATCAACCTTGCCGGCATCCTCGCCGTTGAGCTTGAGGGTCACGTTGACGCCCAAGAAGTTGTTGGCGGCATCGCATGCGGCCTGAATCTGATCATCGGTCAGCGTTCCATTGAGTGGCTCATAGGCAACGTTGCCGAGCTTGGAAAGATCTACGGTCTCGGCCAGCGAGGCAAGCTCGAGCTCGGCATACTTAATGACATGCTCGCGGTTGAGTTTTTCGTTGGAGCGCGCCTTCTCGACGGTAAACTTGCCGGCCTGCTCGTCATAGGAGCTATTGGCCTCGAACGCGCCCGAACGCCCCTCGTTAAACTCGTCGATGGCGGCGCCCAGATCCTTCTCAAACTGCTTTTGGTCAAAGGTGTCGGAGAGCATGGACAGGTCGACGTCTTGATCAAGATCGACTTCGTTGGAGCTAGCGGTTGTTTTGGTCTTGCCGCTTAAGGATTCTACAAGGCGAACCGGCCATACAATGGCTTCGTTGCGGCTGATAATCTCTTTTGCGGCAGCTTCGCCGTCGACAATGGGCTCATCGGACTCGGGCTGATAGGTCCAGCTAAAGTCATCGCCTGTCACGGTGAGCTTATAGTGCTTCCAAGCCGAGTTGACCTTGGTGGCGGCAGACGAAGCGTTGGAGAACGAGACATCGACGCCGGCGATAGTGGTGTTGGGGTAGGCTACCTGCGAAAACGCTACGACGCCTACGATATAGACAATGACGATAAGACCCAGAACGACAAAGAGCGTCGTCTTTTTGCCCGACTTATTGTTCTCGGCGGGTTTGCGTGCGGGGCCGCGATCGCCTCGAGCGTGCGTGGGGGGCTGCTTGGGCGCATTGCCATTTGTCTGGCGCTGCTGATGCTGCTTGTTCGGATGTTGGGAAACGTTTGCCGCACCTCGCTGCTGACCGCGGCTCGGCGCGATAGGACGCGGCGATTGAACGCCGCCGGTGTGCCTGCTCGGCTGCTGCGGATCGGGAATCAGTTGAGTTCGATCGTTTTGCGACATCGTATGCATATCCTTCGAATTTCGCCTTGCGGCTCATCGTGTTTTTACTGGGCTTGCATTATAGCGATTACCTAGTTGTTTGTGGTATGGAAACGGTGGCATTCAAAAGAGGTGGGACATTTGTCCCACCTTCGAGTCTTTCTTTGTCGCTATCCGCACACACCGCATTTTGCACAGGCCGAAAGTGCGGCCGGAGCCTGCGCGATGCCACCCTTTGCCGTCTCGCGCAGCGTGGCCGGCAACGCGTGGCCCACGGAGAGCATGACGTGCGCCATCTGGTCAAACGGCACCAGGCTCTTGATACCGGCAAGTGCAAGCTGCGCCGAGCTAAAGGCGGCTGCCACGCCGATGGCGTTGCGGTTTTGGCAGGGTACCTCCACGAGGCCACCGACGGGGTCACAAACGAGGCCCAGCAAGTTACTCAGCGCGATGGAACTGGCGTCGAGCGCCTGCCCGGGCGTGCCGCCGAGCATCTGCACCAGCGCGGCGGCTGCCATGGCGGCCGCACTTCCTACCTCAGCCTGGCAGCCGCCCTCGGCACCGGCGACGCAGGCGCTCGTGGTGAGGTTGAGGCCGATGGCGGCTGCGCAGTAGAGCGCGTCCATGACCTGCTCGTCGTCGAGCTGAAGGTGATCGGCGAGCGCCAGCACGCAGCCGGGCACGACACCCGCGGAGCCTGCCGTGGGAGCGGCGACGATCACTCCCATCGTGGCGGAGCGCTCGAGCACGGCCAACGCGCGGGCCACGGCGTCGGTTTGAACGGTGCCCATCAGGCTCGTGCTCAAATCGTTGCGGCCGGTGGCATCGACGAGTTTAGCCTCGCCGCCGATAAGCCCGCCGAGCGATCGTTGCGGATTGACGATGGGGGTCGTGGTCTCCTCGCGCATGACGTCGAGCACGCGGCGCATGGCGGCGACGGCGTGGGCCTCGCCGGTCAGACGCGCCTCGCGCACGGCCATAACGGCGCCGATATTCAGGCCGAGCTCGGCGCACGCATCGAGCAGCTGCTCGCCGTCGTCGAAGATTTCCTTTGCCGAGACGCCGGGGGAGAGCGACGAGGCAGAACCGGGGAGCTCGATAAAGGTCGCGTAATCGACATTGTCGAGCTTACGCAGCATCGGGACAACAGTGTCGTCGGGCGCGCCGTCGGTCTCAAAGACGGAGTAGGCCTGTCCGCCCACTTCGGTGCGGTAGGTGCGGCAGAAGGCGATGTTCACGTGTGCGTAGGCGAGCAGGTTGGTGAGCGCGGCGAGCACGCCGGGGACGTCCTTGTGCGCCACGAAGAGCGTTGAGTACATGCCCGAGATGTCAACGCCGACGCCGTTAATGCGGCTGATGCGCATCTTGCCGCCGCCCAGGCTCTCACCGCGGACCTGTGCCGTGGCGCCCGTGTCGTCGACCATGTCAATGTCGACGGTGTTGGGGTGGATGGAGGCGTCGTCGCCCTTGATGTCAAAGTGATATTCGAGGCCCTGCTCGCTTGCGAGGTCGAAGGCCTGCTTGATGTTCTCGTCGTCGGTGTCGAGGCCCAGGATGCCCGCGACGAGCGCACGATCGGTGCCGTGGCCGCGGTAGGTGTGGGCGAAGGAGTTCCACAGGCCAAAGGTGACTTTGGTGATGCGGCCTTCCAGCAGGCTGGCGGCAACTTGGGCGCAGCGCAGGGCGCCGGCGGTGTGCGATGAGCTGGGGCCGACCATGACGGGGCCCAAGATCTCGAATGCCGAGGTCGTAGCTAGTGTTTGTGGCTTGCCTGCCATATGCGCTCCTGTTCTATCCCATCGTCCCGAGGGGCGGGGCATAAGGTCGCCTGCTCGGACAGTCCTGACTCGCACGGAGAGCACATTAAGTGCTCTCCGGCTCGTGCGGAACTCGCGATCAACCTTATGCCCCGCCCCTCGGGACTAAGGATACATGGTTGGAGTGCCCGTGCTGCAAAATTCATTAGCTAGTGACGCAGCGTTGGCTCATATCGAAACATCTTCACTACCGGATAAATAAAAAAGAAGTACCGCTTGGGGGCGGTACTTCTTTTGAAAGCGTGTGCGTGTTGTGACCTTGGTGGTTCCCAATTACAGTCCGCAGGCTGCTTTGAGTTCTTCGACTCGGTCGGTCTTCTCCCAGGTAAAGTCGGCGTCTTCGCGGCCGAAGTGGCCGTAGGCTGCCGTCTTCTCGTAGATCGGTCGACGCAGGTCCAGGTCGCGGATGATCGCGCCCGGGCGCAGGTCGAAGGTCTTCTCGACGGCCTCGACGATCTTGTCCTCGGCAACATGCGCGGTACCGAAGGTGTCGACCATGATTGAGAGGGGCTTGGAAACGCCGATGGCGTAGGCAAGCTCGACTTCGCAGCGGTCGGCCAGACCGGCGGCGACCACGTTCTTGGCGACCCAGCGCGCGGCGTACGCGGCGGAGCGGTCGACCTTGGTGCAATCCTTGCCGCTAAAGGCACCGCCACCGTGACGGCCGTAACCGCCGTAGGTGTCGACGATGATCTTGCGACCGGTCAGGCCCGTGTCACCCATGGGGCCGCCCACGACAAAGCGACCGGTGGGGTTCACATAGATGTCCGCGTTGTTCCACGGCATGTTCTCGGCAGCCATGACGGGAGCGATGACATGCTCGATGAGGTCGTCCTTGATCTTGCCCATGTCCTCGATCTCGGCTGCGTGCTGCGTGGAGATGACGATGGTCGTGACCTCGACGGGCTTGCCTTCCTCATAGCGCACGGTGACCTGGGTCTTGCCGTCGGGGCGCAGGTAGGGCAGGGTGCCGTCGTGGCGCACGGCGGCCAGGCGCTCGGCCAGGCGGCTTGCCAGGTAGTGCGGCATGGGCATGAGGGTCTTGGTCTCGTTGGAGGCATAGCCGAACATCATGCCCTGGTCGCCGGCGCCGATCAGGTCGATCGGGTCGGTGGTAGCGCCGGTCTGGGTCTCGAAGGACTCGTCAACGCCCTGGGCGATATCGGGCGACTGCTCGTGGATGAGGCTCATAACGCCGCAGGTGTCGCAGTCAAAACCGAACTTGGCGCGGTTGTAGCCAATGCGGCGGATGACGCCGCGGGCGATTTCCTGTACGTCGACGTAGGCCTGGGTGCGAATCTCGCCGGCGACGATGACGGTGCCGGTGGTCACGAGGGTCTCGCAGGCGCAGCGGACGTTCTCCACGTTGGCAGGCACGCCGTTGGGGGCGATGTAGCCCTGCTCCTGGAGCTCTATTTCTTTGGCGAGGATTGCGTCGAGGACGGCGTCACTGATCTGGTCAGCGATCTTATCGGGATGACCTTCGGTCACCGACTCCGACGTAAAAACAAAGGACCCGTGTTGGGGTGGAATGGAACGAAGTTCTTCTGACATGATTGTCCTTTCAAAAACGTGTCCCGGCGACCGTTACCATTCCGCCGGGCTCTCTATGCAAGGGAACATCATAGCGCGTAAATCAAACATTCACACCCTTTCCGCACCTACTCATTGGGGACAGACTTAAATGACCAGCCTTGCCTAAGTGCCGACAGGTTGCCCAAAGACTGATCATTTAAGTCTGTCCCCAATGACTGGGTCGGTGCCCTTTGTGCGGAGGTTGCTTTGATGCTTTATACTTGTGCGGTTAGACATCCATCCTGCAATCGAGGAGATTTCCATGGCATCAGACGTTCGCGTCCGCTTTGCACCCTCACCGACGGGCAAGCTGCACATCGGCGGCGCCCGCACCGCTATCTATAACTGGGCTTTCGCCCGTGCAAACGGCGGCACGTTCATCCTGCGTATCGACGACACTGACCCCACCCGCTCTACCGACGAGAACACGCAGATTATCCTGCGCGCCATGCGTTGGCTGGGCCTGGACTGGGACGAGGGTCCCGAGGTGGGCGGAGACTTTGGCCCCTACGCCCAGACCGAGCGCCTGGACCTGTACAAGCAGGCCGCCCAAAAGCTTTGGGACGAGGGTAAGGCCTATCCCTGCTTCTGCACCAAGGAGCAGCTCGACGCCGATCGCAAGGCCGCGCAGGAGCGCAAGGACCCCTTCCAGGGCTATCAGCGCCGTTGCCGCGATCTTGATCCCGAGGAGGCCCGCCGTCGCATCGAGGCCGGCGAGTCCTACGTCCTACGCATCAAGGTGCCCGAGGACCGCGGCGACGTCGTCATCCACGATGCCGTCCACGGCGAGGTGACCTTCGACGCCAAGGAGCTCGACGACTTTGTGATCTTCCGCTCCGATGGCACGCCCACGTACAACTTTGCGACCGTCGTCGACGACGCCATGATGAAGATCACCCATGTCATCCGCGGCGACGACCACCTGTCCAACACCCCGCGTCAGGTCATGGTCTACGAGGCCCTCGGCGCGTCCGTGCCCACGTTCGCCCACATCTCCATGATCCTGGGCGCCGACGGCAAGAAGCTCTCCAAGCGCCATGGCGCCACCTCGGTGGAGGAGTACCGCGACGCCGGTTACCTGTCCGACGCCTTCGTCAACTACCTGGCGCTGCTCGGCTGGTCGCTCGACGGCGAGACCACAATCATCCCGCGCGATGTCCTGGCCAGCAAGTTCTCGCTCGACCGCATCTCCAAGAACCCGGCGACCTTCGACCCCAAGAAACTCGACTGGGTCAATGCCGAGTACATCAACGGCATGTCCGATGCTCAGTTTGCCGATGAGATCATGGTCCCCGAGCTACACGAGGCGGGTCTCATCGAGGGCAACGTCGAGTACGGCGAGGACTGGATTGATGCGCTTGCCGCCATCGTCAAGCCGCGCACCAAGATGCCGGCCGACGCCGTGACCGTCGCCGCTCCCATCTTTGCTACGGCCGAGACGCTCGAGTATGACGAGAAATCCGTTAACAAGGGCCTGGCCAAGGAGGGTATGGGTTCAATTCTGGACGCCGCCAAGGCCGCGCTCGAGGGCGTGGACGATTGGACTGCCGAGGCCATCGACGCCGCGCTTGAGCCGCTGCCCGAGCAGATGGACCTTAAGAAGCGCGTGGTGTTCCAGGCCGTGCGCGTCGCTGTCTGCGGCAACATGGTGAGCCCTCCGCTGGGCGAGACCATGGCGCTCGTCGGCCGCGACGACTGCCTGGCGCGCATCGACCGCGCCCGCACGATGGCGCTGTAATCGCTGCGCAAACGTTTGTATCCGAGCCCCGTTCCACCCGAGCGGGGCTCTTGTTTCTGTACCGATGAGTGGGTTGCTGGGACAAAATAATCAGTAGTGTTTGTCCCATGTTCGAGTGACGCAACAAGCTCGACACTCGTATCGGCCATGGGACAAACTCTACTGATTATTTTGTCCCACCCCTTTCAGGTCCGTTCGTTAGAGGTGGTGTATGGCTCAACAACTGTCGCTGTTTGGTTCGCCGGAACCGGAGGAAGCTCCGGTGAAGCCCAAGCCTGCCGCTGCCTCGGCTCAGTCTAAGCCTGCGCCCGAGCCCCCTGCCGCCTACGCGAGCGTGGTCCTCGACATCCCCACCCGTGCGCTGTCGGAACCGTTTGCTTACGGCATCCCCGAGTCCCTTGCCAACGAGGTCCAGATCGGGTCCACGGTCCTGGTCCACTTTGGTAACCGTGCCGCTGCGGGCTATGTCGTCGACATTGCGCCTGATCTGGGCGATCTGCCGGGCAACAACGCCCTCGACCCCGTGCGCATCAAGCCCATCGAGGCCATCCTCAGCAAACCGCTCTTTACCGCCGAAGCCGCCCGCATCGCACGTTGGATGAGCCGCGAGTATGTCGCGACGCTTTCCGAGTGCCTGCGCCTGTTCTTGCCTCCGGGTGGCAGCCCGCGTGTGGTCAAGGGCGACGACGGCGTGTGGACGGTTGAACGTCCAGCCGTCAAACCCATCCAAAACCGCTGGGTGATGCTTACGCCCGAAGGCTTTGACTACACGCCACCCAAGACCGCGGTCCGCCAGCGCCAACTCATCGAGGCGCTCCAGTGTGGTCCTGTCACGACGCGCGACCTCAACCTTCTCTATAACAGTATGTCGGCGACCATCAAGGCGCTCGAAAAACGTGGCGTCGTGGTGGTGGAAGAGCGCCGCGCCTGGCGCGGTTGCAGCGAGCAGACTACGCTGTCCTCTGCAAGCGGCAAACCGCCGGTCGCGCTTACGAACGGTCAGCAGCAAGCGCTCGCGCAGATTGAGCGCGCCCGTCTGGACGCTCATGGCGACGTGGTGCTGGTCGACGGCGTCACCGGCTCCGGCAAAACCGAGGTTTACCTCTCCGCCATCGAGCGCGTGCTCGTAGCCGGTCGCTCTGCCTGCGTGCTGGTGCCCGAGATCTCGCTGACGGCCCAGACCGTCGGCCGCTTCCGCTCGCGCTTTGGCGAGACGGTGGCCGTTTTCCATTCGCGTCTTTCTGCTGGCGAGCGTCTCGACCAGTGGGATATGGTCGCCAGCGGTGCGGCCCGCGTGGTGGTCGGCGCCCGCTCGGCGCTTTTTTGCCCGCTCAGCGACCTTGGTCTCATCATCATCGACGAGGAGCACGAGACTAGTTACAAGCAGGGCTCCAGTCCGCGCTACCATGCGCGCGAGGTGGCAGCCGAGATGGCGCGCCGCTATCGCTGCCCGCTCGTGCTGGGGTCGGCCACGCCTTCTGCCGAGGCCCTCGACCGCTGCCGCCGCGGCATGTATAACGGTGCCACCTGGACGCGTGTCGAGATGCCCGAGCGCCCCGGACACGCCGTGCTGCCTATGGTCCGCATTGCCGACCTGCGTCGCGAGTTCGCACACGGCAGCCGCTCCATGTTCTCAAAACCGCTGATGGAAGGCCTGGAGCGTGTGGTCGAGCGCCGCGAAAAGGCCGTGCTGCTGCACAACCGCCGCGGTTTTGCGCCGTTTTTGATGTGCCGCGAGTGCGGCTGCGTTCCCACCTGCAACCACTGCTCCACCGCGCTTACGTATCACGAGCGCACGCACACGCTGCAGTGTCACACATGCGGTTCGTCTTGGCGCGTGCAGCCGTATCCCGCGCCCACGAGCCGTTGCCCCAAATGTGGCAGTCGCTACCTGGCAAAAATGGGGCTGGGCACTCAGCAGATCGAGGACGCGCTGCACCAGATGCTGCCCGAGGACGTCGCCATTATTCGCATGGATGCCGATTCCACGCGCGGGAAGGATGCGCACAAAAAGCTGCTCGAGCAGTTCGATGCCGCCGATTGCGCGGTGCTGCTGGGCACCCAGATGATCGCAAAGGGTCTCGACTTTCCCGAGGTCACGCTCGTGGGTGTGGTCAATGCTGACTTCGCCCTCAAACTGCCGGACTTCCGCGCAGGGGAGCGCGCCTACGATCTGCTGGAGCAGGTGGCGGGCCGCGCCGGCCGCGGCGATCGTCCCGGCGAGGTCATCATCCAGACCTATCTGCCCGAGGATCCGGTCATTCGCGCCGTCGTCGAGCACGACCGTTCTATCTTTACCGACTACGACCTTGACCAGCGGCGCGACGCGCTGTATCCGCCCTTTGTGCGCCTGGTCAACATTTTGGTGTGGTCGGCGAACGCGGATGACGCGCAGGACTACATTGGGCGCATTGCAAAACTCCTTAAGCGCCGCTGGCATGCCGCCGCGCCCGACTTTTTGCGGGCAGGGAGTGCCGTGCCGCAGGTGCTGGGCCCGGCTTCGTGTGTAATCGAGAAAGCCAAGGACCGTTATCGCTTCCACCTGCTTGTGAAGTCGCCCGTGGGGTACCATGTCTCTGATGATATCGACGCCTGCCTCAATGAGGTGGGCTCCGTGCGCGGCGTGAGCGAAAGCGTTGACGTCGACGCCTATGATTTGATGTAACAACCCGAAAGGATGGCCATGGAAGCCAACGGAATCGTACTGTCGCCCGACCCTCGTCTGCGCCAGGAGTGCGCCGCCATCGAGGAGATCACCCCGGCGATTGAGGCGCTTGCCGAGAAGATGAAGAAGATGATGTTCGAGAACGGCGGCTGCGGCCTTGCTGCCCCGCAGATCGGTGAACTCATTCAGCTCGTCACCATCGACTGCGACTACACCGACAAGAATGACTACGACCCATACGTGCTCATCAACCCCGTCATTGTTGAGCAGAGCGACCATCTCGTGCCGTATAGCGAGGGTTGCCTGTCCATCCCCGGCATTAGCTGCGAGATTGAGCGTCCCGACCATGTCGTCGTCGAGGCGTATGACCTGGATGCCAACCTGATTCGCTATGAGGCAACGGGCGACCTGTTCTGCGTGTGTCTGCAGCACGAGATCGATCACCTGCATGGCAACACTATGTTCGAGCGACTGAAGCCCATGCAGAGGATCAAGGCCGTCAAGGAGTACCAGGACGCCCTGGCCCGCGGCGCTCGACCGGGCGAGACGGAGTAGGTTTGTCCGTCCCCGGGGCGCCCGCCTATATCATCCCGTGCTCAAACATTCTCGCTGCGCTGCGAAACTGCGCGCGGGACGATATAGGCGGGCGCCCCGGGGACTACGTTGACGCTGCTTGACTCGCCCGGGTGCCGTCGGGCCAGGGATGGGCGTCTTCGCTGATGGGTGCTTTGCTGAAAGAGCTGCTTTTATGCGGCTCTTTCTTTGTTTTTGGGTATATTTGAACGTGTTGAATTGTTTTGGCGTCGAGATTGCGACTTGTCCTGGCGCTGTTGTTTGTAGCCGTCTCGGTTTTGTTTGAGGGGAGAAATTATTATGCGTATTGTGTTTATGGGTACGCCTGATTTTGCTGTGCCTTCGCTGACTTCGCTTGTTGAGGCTGGGAACGAGATTGCGCTTGTTATTACTCGTCCCGATGCTGTTCGTGGGCGTGGTAAGAAGCTGGAGCCGTCTCCTGTTAAGGCTAAGTCGCTTGAGCTGGGGTTGCCGGTTATTGAAGCTAATCGTATGACGCCGGAGGTTATTGAGGTGCTCCGGGCTGCCCAGGCCGATATTTTCTGTGTGGCTGCTTATGGTTGCATTTTGCCCGATGAGGTGCTGCATATGGCGCCGCTTGGTATTGTGAATGTTCATGCTTCGCTACTGCCTCGTTTGCGTGGCGCTGCTCCCATTCAGCGTGCGATTCTTGCTGGTGATGAGGTTGCTGGCGTTTCTATCATGCGCATTGGGCATGGCGTGGATACTGGTGCCTATTGTGCTCAGGCTTCCACGTCGGTTGCCGGTAAGCATGCTGAGGCGCTGACCATGGAGCTTGGTGAGCTTGGCGGTAAACTGCTTGCCGATACGCTTCCTTCTCTTGCTGATGGCACCGCCGTGTGGATTGAACAGGATGAGGCGCTCGTTACCCATGCTGCCAAGATTTCTAAGCAGGAGATGCGCTTGGATCCGCAAATGGCGGCGCTTGATTGCGTGCGTCATGTGCTGGCCTCTTCCGATACCGCGCCTGCTCGTTGCGTGATTGCCGGCAAGACCGTGCGCGTGCTCGATGCTGCGCCTGCTGATGTGTCGCTTGGCGAGGGGCTCGTCGCCGTTCAGGCCAAGCGTGTTTTCCTGGGTCTTTCCGATGGCTCGATTGAGTTGCTCGAGGTTAAGCCCGATGGCAAGCGTGCCATGGATGCTTCTGCTTGGGCTGCTGGCCTGCAGGGTGCCGATCTTATCTGGGGTGTTTTGTCATGAGCAAGCTGTCTCCCGCGCGTAAGCTCGCGCTTGATGTTTTGATGGAAGCCGATCGCCGCGGCATGTACGCGCGCGACGTGCTCTCGTCCCGTGCTTCGGCCAAGGCCATTGACCAGCGCGATTCTGCTTTTGCAGCTCGTTTGGCACTTGGCGTTGCGGCCACCCAGGGTATTTTGGATGAGCTGCTCGATCAGTTTCTCGATAAGCCTAAAAAGGTTGCGCCGCGTGTTCGCATGGCGCTTCGTATCTCGGCCTTCGAGATGCTCTATCTGCATACGCCGGGCCGCGTTGCCGTAAGTCAGGGTGTTGAGCTGGTTCGCTGCGGGGCTAAGTCTGCCGCTGGCCTGGCCAATGCTGTACTGCATAAGGTTGCAGACAATGTTGAGGACTTTGCTACTGCGTCCGATGTGGATGAGTCTGAGCGACGTTTGGTTCGTCTGTCGCGCCTGATGGGTCTACCTCGCTGGCTATGCGCTCGCATTATGGCGTCGTTTGACACTCCAGAGGGTGCGCTTAACTTTGCCGGCAATCTGGCCCCCGCACCGCTGGCCCTGCATGAGAACGCCTTTGCGTCCAAGCCCGATCCGTATATCTCGCAGCTTGTGGCACCCGTGTTCCCGGGTTGCCATGCTCCGGTCGATGCTCAGGTTACGGTTGCGTCGGGCGTATTTGAGCGTGCTGCTGCCGTGGCCTCGGACCTTAACGCCCAGCTTATCGCCACAGCTGCCACGCGCCCTGGCAGCTGCCTTGAGATTGGTGCCGGCCGTGGCACCAAGACCTATGTGATGATGTGCCAGGCCAAGCGTGCGGGCTATGAGCGTCAGCATACGGCGCTCGATCTGCATGATCGCAAGTGCGATCTGAATCTCGCTCGCCTTCATAAGGCCGGTATTCAGGGCGTTCGAACGGTTTCGGGTGATGCTTGCGAGCTTGATGAAGTACTGACATCGTTTGATGCCATGCTTGGCAAGCCGGTTAAGTTCGACACGGTCTTTATCGATGCGCCGTGCTCGGGCACCGGCACCATGCGCCGCCATCCTGAGATCCCGTGGCGTCTGACCGAAAAGGATGTGACGGTTGAGCTGCCCAAACTGCAGCTGACGATGCTCAAAGAAGCCGCTGCGCGCGTCGCCGAGGATGGCGAGCTCATCTATGCGACGTGCTCGGTGTTTGATGAAGAGAACACGCAGGTGGTGGATGCTTTCCTGAACTCTCCCGAGGGCACCTGTTTTAGCCTGGAGCCGCTCTCCGAGGCGCAGATTTTGCAACTCCTCGAGTTCGATCAGGCTAAGAAGCTCGTATCCGTACGCCAGAACGAACGAGGCCTCTTCCAAAGCGTGCCGGTAAACGCTGACTCCTACGACGGCCACTTCTGCGCCCGCTTGGTCCACAAGTAACTATTAAGTTGCGGTGAAATAGGGATTGAATATCGGCTTCTACCCGCCAAACAGTCCTTATTTCACCGCAACTCAGGAGGTCATGCGAGCGGAGATCGCAATAGAGGTAAAGAGTGGTAAAAATAGCCCCGTTTCATACTTGCTGTTATCAAAAGTAGGGCGGATTACAGGGCTAGATTGGTGATGCCCGACCACAGCAAAAATGACCTAAATAAAACCGCAGGTAGATAGCTTGTTGAAATTTGCAAATTACTGGAATGGATAGAGGTTGTCAATTCAGCCCCGTAATCCGGTAGAGTTTTGAAATGTTACAAACTTAGCATCAGCCAGAAATCCGATCTAAAGAAAAGTTGCGGTGAAATAGTTCCTGTTTGGCCGTTGAATGGGCTGATTCAGGAACTATTTCACCGCAACTCATAGGGAAATCTGGGTAGCGGGATCGTTTGCCGCTAGTGGTTGTGTGGGCAGTTGGCGCAGCAGCCGTTGGTGGCGCTGGTGCTGGAACCACCGCTGCGCTGGTCGGTGTTGTAGAAGCCGCTGCCCTCAAACTTGATGCCGCTGGCCGAGAACGTCTTGGCCGCCGGAGCGCCGCAGCTCGGGCACACGACCTCGGGGGTCTCGGACATGGGATGCTCAACCTCAAATACGTTGCCGCAGCTCGAGCACTTGTAATCGTAGCGCGCCATAATACTTCCTTTTCAGCACAAAGCGGGCAGATCGCTCTGCCCGCATAAATTCAAACAGCTGTAACTGTACCCTATATCGGGGGTTTTATCACGCTTCGCCCCAGAATCTATGGGTGTTGCGCAGGAGCTGTGCAGTTTTGCCCTCAGCGGCCGCAACGTCAGCCTCATCGGCCTGCCAGGTCCAGTTGCCCGTGGCGACACCCGGCACGTTCATGCGCGCGTCGTCGCTAAGCCCCAGGACATCCTGCAGCGGCATCATCACCAGGGGAGCATTGCTTGCGAGCGCGTCGCCCATCAGCTTGGCCGCCACCTCAACACCGCTCGGCTCGTCGCCGCCAGCAAAGGAGCGCGTGCACCAACCGGCGAGTGTCGACGTATCGTGCGTCGAGGTGTATAGAATCTTGCCCGGCGTGGGATGCACGTCGTTGCGGACGTCGTAATCGCTAAACTCAAGTACATCCATACCGGGGAAGCCACAGGTCGAAGCCATGGCGCGAACGCCAGGTGTCAAATAGCCCAGGTCCTCGGCAATAAAGTTGAGCGGACCCAGCTCGTCATAGGCGGTTTGGAACAGGTCCTTGCCCGGACCCGCCAGCCAGCGACCGTCGGCACAGGCCTTGCCGGCGGGGATACTAAAGTAGCTGTGGAAGCCCAGGAAGTGATCCAGGCGCACGCGGTCGTAGAGCGAGAACGCGCGACGCAAACGGTCCATCCACCAGCGGTAGCCGTTCTGCTTCATGTGGTCCCAGCGGAACGTCGGGTTGCCCCACACCTGACCCTCGGGCGCAAAGTTGTCGGGCGGTGCGCCCGAAATCTCAATCGCCTTGCCGGTATCGGACAGCCAGAAGTTCTCGGGCTCGCTCCACGCGTCGGCCGAATCGTCCGAAACGTACATGGGAATGTCGCCGATGACCTCGATGCCCTTCTTGTGCGCATAGTTCATGAGCTCGCACCAGGCCAGGTCAAAGCGGTACTGCATGTACGCCTGCAGCTCGGCCTCGTCGTGGAAACGCTTGTCGTCAATCAGATGCTCGTTGTAGCGCGCGACATCGGCCGGCCAATCGTGGCGCGACTCGCCCTCAAAGTACTTCTTAACGGCCATGTAGACGCAGTACTTCTCGAGCCAATCGGCGTTGCGATGTTTAAACGCCGTGTAGAGCGGGTCTGCATCCTCGCCGCCACGGGCCTTCCAAGTCTCAAAGTCGGCCGCCAGCTCTTCTTGGCTCTCGGGCAGCAGGTCAACATTGCCCGCAAAGGCCGAAGGCCCAGCGTAAGGGGAGCGGAAGAAGTCCGTCGGGTTGACAGGTAGAACCTGCCAGTAGCGCATGCCCATAGCGGCCAGATGGTCGATAAAACGACGCGTGGGTGCGCCGATCGTGCCGGGCTTGCCGTCATCGGTGGGCACCGAGGTGATATGGCACACGACGCCCGCGCCGTGATCGAGCGGCTCTTGCAGGCGCTGCTCGGCATGGTGATAGATGATTGACGAGCCCAGCGGATACAGATCGAGCGTGACCGTACCGTTGTGGATCTCGCACTCGTGACCGCTGATCACGTCACTCGCGCATTCGCCGAGCGCCGGAATCGTCACGCGGTGCGAATTGCGCAGACTACGGTTGATGATAACCGTCGCGGACTCGCCATCCTTGCCCGTGCGGTTGTAGGCCAGCACCTCATCGTTGAGCGCGAAGGCCTTGATCTCGCCGTCGATCATAAATGGCAGTGCGCGGCGTACGGCAGAGGCGTTCTTGACAATAGCCAGCGTGTCGAAGTCGTGCAGATGGTCCTTGGTCGGCAGGGTGCGGCGGTTGCCCGGATCGGTAAGGCCCTCCAGGCCGTATTCGTCGCCGTAGTAGATCGAAGGCACGCCGGGGAAGGTCATCTGCATGAGCGTGGCGAGCCAAAAACGGCTCTTGGCCAGGCCCATCGAGTTCTCGTCCAGACGCCACTTGCTGCGCTCGCACTCGGGCAGCTGCGACTCGTCGGGGCCGCCGCCGAGCACCGAGATGATACGCGGGCGGTCGTGGCTCGAAAGCAGATTGAGCGCGCAGGACAATGCCTCGCTCGGGTAGTTCTCGCGCAGGGTCTCGATATCCTCGGCTGCCTGGTAGGCGTTCTTGTAGCCCATCAAAAAGCCGATGACCATGTCGCGGAAGGGGTAATCCATAGCAGAGTCCAGCTCGGAGCCCTGCAGGTAGCGGCGCAGATGGCCATAGCTAATCTTGTTGGAGGCGTCTTCCCAGACTTCGCCGAGCAACAGTGCGTCAGGCTTTTCGGCAAGTACGGCCTTCTTGATCTCGGCCAGGAAGTCGTCGGAAAGTTCGTCGGCCACGTCCAGTCGCCAGCCATGGGCGCCGGCGCGCAGCCATTTGCGGATCACGCCGTCCTTGCCCAGGAGCTTCTCGCGCACCAGCTCGGAATTCTCGTTGATGGCGGGCATGTTGCCCACGCCCCACCAGCAGTCATACGAACCGTCTTCATGGAAGTAAAACGCATCCCGCCACGGCGAGTCCTCGCTCTGCCAAGCACCGACGCCGGGATAATTGCCGTAGCGGTTAAAGTAGATCGAGTCGTCGCCCGTATGGTTGAAGACGCCATCCAGGATGATGGAAATGCCGAGCTTCTCGGCCGCCTCGCACAGCTCCGTAAAGTCCTGCTCGGTGCCCAGAATCGGGTCGATCTTGGTGTAGTCGGCCGTGTCGTAGCGGTGGTTGCTCGCGGCCTCAAAGATCGGGTTGAGGTAGATGGCCGTAAAGCCTAGCTCGGCAATGCGCGGCAGGTCATTTTGGATACCCTTGAGCGAGCCGCCGTAAAAATCCCAGGTCTTGATGGAGCCGTCTTCGGCACGCTCGTACTCGGGCGGTTCGTTCCAGTCCTCGACCATGCGGCGCTGGATTCCGTTGCGCGGTTTTTGGACCTCGGCCAGCGTGCGCTCGTGCCAGTTTTCGTCGCGGGCATAGCGATCGGGAAAGATCTGGTAGACCATGCCGCGCTCGTACCACTCGGGACGCACTTCGCGGTGCTTGTAGACGGTAATCTGGAAGGACGGAACTTCGGCGTAGTCGTAGGTTACGCCCTCGCCACCGGTGCGACCCTGCGGTGCACCCAAGCGGACCTCGGGCTGGCCCTCGATGTTGCAGATAAAGCTGTACCAAATAAGACAGGGCTCGGTGCACTCAGGCTCTACGGTAAATATGCCGTCGCCCTCGTGCGTCATGGGATACAGAGACTCACCGATTTCATCGACCCAGGTACGCAGGGTGAGCGTTGCCTGGTTGGGGTCGGCATCCTCCAAAATCACCGAGAGTGCAACGGAAGTTCCAGTGGTCACAGCGCCAAACGGAGTGCGAAACTGCGGCAGGCGGCTGTTGTGAATCAATCTCATAGTACGGTCCAGTTCTATACAATCATGGCCAGCGGGCCATGGGCTTAACGCACAATAGATAAGTATATCCGTTACACTTTAGTTGTATAAACTACAGCCGCTCATCATCGGCGAACGGTTGTCCTAGAAAATCGTTTTACCATCCAAATTATCGCGATATTCAAAAATGCCTATACCGATACTATTTGTAGCCAAACGAAAGTACTTCGGTTTACTACGATGAATTGAATGATCTCAACCACAGTCAATTTGGTGATATTAAAACCGCAGGTAGAAGCGTTGCCAATTTTGTAGATTGCTCGTTGTGGTCGGCCGGAGCCATTTTGTCGTAGTAAACCGGCCCTCTTTTTAATACGAAGTTCAACCAAGAAGAGGGCGCCTGGTTGGGGCGCCCTCTTTTGCGTTGAGGATTTTGTTTTAATCGTCCGGATTAGTGGCGCTTGCGGGCGGCCGTTGCCTTGCGGACGGAGGTCTTCTTGGTAGGAGCCTTTTCCTCGGCCGGAGCGGCGGGGGAGACCGGGGCCTCCTTGGCGAGCTCGGCCTTTGCCGTAGCCTTCGGAGCGGTCTTGACCTCGGCGGACTTCGGTGCCGGCTCGGCCTTTACTGCGGGCTTTTCCTCGACCTTAGCCTCTGCCTTGGAAGCAGCGGTCTTGGCCGTGGCCTTTTTGACCGTCGTCGTAGCGCGCTTGCGCGTGGTGGTCTTGGCGGCCGGCTTAGCCTCGACAGCTTCCTCAGCCTTAGGCGCAGCGGGCGTCTCCTCGACTTTGGCGGCCGGCTTAGCGGCTGCCTTGGTCGTGGCGGCCTTCTTGGTCGTCGACTTCGTAGCCGTGGTCTTCTTGGCGGTCGTGGTCTTGGACGCGGTCGTCTTCTTGGCAGCGGTCTTGGCCGGAGCCTTTGCCGCAGGCTTTGCCTCGGCGGCAGCCTCAGCCTTTACCTCGGGAGCAGCCTCGGACTCGGCGGCCTTCTTGGCAGCTGCGGTGGTGCGCTTGCGCGTGGTCGTTGTTTTGGCAGCGGTGGTCTTGCTCGCAGCGGCCTTCGTTGTCGTGGCCTTTTTAGTCGTCGTCTTACGAGTCGAGGTCTTCTTTGCCGTAGGCTTCGCAGCCGGCTTCTTCTCAGCCTTGGGCTCCTCAACAGCAGCGGGCGCCTCAACAACCGGCTCGGCCTTGGGCTCGGGCTCAGCAACAGCCTCAGCCACAGCCGCAGGCCTCTCAATCTCCGGATGCATAAAGAAGTACAGGTCCAGATACTTGTCGGCCGAGCGCGTCCAGCTAAAGTCCTGGCTCATGGCCTGCGTGACCAGCTGGTTCCAGGCGTCGCGGTTATCCCAGAACAGACGCGCCGCGCGGAACACCGCGTCGCCCATCTCGTCGCCGTTAAAGTTGCTAAACGAGAAGCCCGTGCCCTCGCCGGTAAACTCGTTGTACGGCTGCACGGTGTCCTTCAGGCCGCCGGTCTCGCGCACGATGGGAAGGGTGCCATAGCGCATGGCGATGATCTGCGACAGGCCACAGGGCTCAAACTTCGAAGGCATCAGGAACATGTCGGCGGCGGCGTACATGCGCTGCGACAGCGCCGGATCAAATTCGATGCGCGCGGCCATGGTGCCGGGGTACTTGTCCTGGAAGTAGCGTAGGCCGTCCTCGTAGTCGCGGTCGCCGGTGCCCAGCACGGCCACCTGAACGCCGCCGGCCAAGATGCGGTCGAGCGCGTACATAACCAGATCCAAGCCCTTCTGGCGCGTCAGGCGCGTGACCATCACCATAAGCGGGCGGTCGTCGCGAACCTCGAGACCCAGCTCCTCCTGCAGCTTGGCCTTGCACACGGCCTTACCGGAACGGTCCTCCACGGTGTAGTTGGCGGCAATGCGCTTGTCGGTCGCCGGGTCAAAGCCCGCCACGTCAATGCCGTTGAGGATGCCCTGTAGCGCATAGGAGCGCTCGCGCAGCACGCCGTCCAGGCCCTCGCCAAACTCGGGTGTCTGGATTTCGCTCGCATAGGTGGGGCTCACCGTGGTGATGGCATCGGCATAGTGCAGCGCGCCCAGCATGTAGTTGATGCTGCAGGCGTCGCAGCGCAGCTGCGTAGCGGCCGCCGGAATATGCGCCACACCCAGGATGTCCTCCAGCACGGTGTCGCTAAACTGGCCCTGGAACGCCACATTGTGGATCGAAAACACGGTCTTGACGCGGTCGTAGAGCGGCAGGCCCTGGTAGAACTCGCGCAGGAACACGGGCGCCAGTGCCGTCTGCCAGTCGTTGCAGTGCAGGATGTCGCACTCAAAGCCGGCCGGCAGGTGCTGCAGGCTCTCGGTGATGGCCTTGGAGAAGAACGCAAAGCGCTCGCCGTCATCAAAGAAGCCGTACGGATAGTCGCGCGCAAAGTAGCGCTCGTTGTCGATGAACATATAGGTGACGCCGTCGTGCTCGAGCTTCTCGAGACCGCAGTACTCGTTGCGCCAGCCCAGGCTCACGTAAAAGTCGGAGAAGTGCTCCATCTGCGCCTTGTACTCGTCCTTGATGGTGGCGTACTTGGGCACCATCACGATAACCTCGGCGCCGGCGCGCACAAGCGCCGCGGGCAGCGAGCCCGCCACGTCGCCCAGGCCACCGGTCTTAACAAACGGTGCGCACTCGGCCGAGGCAAACACGATCTGCATCTTTTTGCTGGTTTGTGCCATTTTGTCTCCCATGTTGCAATTCGAGAATAGCCGCCTGGCGCTAACCGGGCGGCTATTCTACATGTTACGAGCGATGTTGCGGTGCCAACGTTAACGTACGATGGTGGTGTCGGAAGTTAACGGAGCCTTTCCCAGCACCAGGATGTTCTCGGGCGTGCCGCGAAGCTCGGTGTTGGTGGGAACCACGTTGTTCTTGTCCAGAATGGCATTCTCGACGCGGGCGCCGCTCTTGATGATGCAGCTCTGGTTGATGATCGAGTTGGTCACCGAGGCGCCCTCCTCGACCACGACGCCGCGCGACAGGATCGAGTTGCGCACGGTGCCCTTGATGATGCAGCCGGCCGAGATGATCGAGTTGCAGGCGTGGCTGCCGGTCGCATAGCGCGAAGGCGGCACGTCGTGAGCCTTGGTCAGGATCGGGCGCTCGGGATCGAAGAGCTGATCGGCCACGGTCTGGTCGAGCAGGTCCATGCTGCGGCGATACAGCGACTTCTCGCTAAACACGCCCACGACCTCGCCCTTGTACTCGTAGCTGCACACGTCGATGTTGCCAAAGTCGCCCTGGAGTGCCTCGAGCAGGTCCAGATAGTCGGCGGCCTGGTAGTGGTCGATGATCTCGAGCAGCGTCTCGCGGTTGACGATGCAGCAGTCCATGGAGGCGTTGTCGCCGTACGCGACGCCGGCGCTCACGCCCGTCAGGCGGCCGTTCTCGTTAATCTCGAGCTTGGTCTCGTCATCGACATTGCGCGTGGCCTTGCAGTACACCACGGTCATCTGGGCGCCGGAGTTCTCGTGCGCCTCGATGATGGTGTTGAGGTCCATGTTAAAGATGATGTTGGTGCCCATCATCACGACATAGGGCTTCTCCGAGCGCTGGAACAGCGTCTTGTTGGAGATGATGTCGCGCAGCAAGAAGCGCATGCCGCCCTTGGTGGTGCCATACGCGTTGCCGGGCACCATGAACAGGCCGCCCTTCTTGCGGTCCAGGCCCCAGTCCTTACCCGAGCCCACGTGGTCGATCAGCGAACGGTAGTTACCCGGCATGACGACGCCGACGGTCTTGATGCCGGCATTCATCATGTTGGACAGCGGGAAGTCGATCAGGCGGTAGCGGCCCAAAAACGGAACGGACGCGATGGGGCGGTCCTTGAGAAGGACACTGCCGTAGGACGAAGAGTAGTTAGCGGTGATATAACCGATGGCCTTGCGATTGATCATCGGATCATTCCCCCTTCCCGATAACGACGTCATTTCCAACGACGGCCGTATCCTTGGTGGTATCGACAGAGCCGAGCTTCACGCCCTCTTCGACCGTGGAGTTCTCGCCCAAAATAGCGCGGCAGATGTGCGCGCCGCTCTTAACGTGCGCACCCGGCAGCAGCACGGAGTCCTCGACCACGGCGCGCTCCTCGATGATGACATCTGTCGAAAGGATCGAGTGGCGAGCGGTGCCGTAGATCTTGCAGCCGTTGGAGACCAGGCAGTCGTCCAAGCGGCCGTCAGGGCCAATGTAGTGCGGCGGACGCGTGGTGATGTTGGACATGATGGGGAAGTTCTTGTCGAACAGATCGAACTCGGGGTTGTTACCCAGCAGGTCCATCGAGGTCTCATGGAAGCTGGCGATGGTGCCAACATCCTTCCAGAAGCCGTGGAACTCGTAGCTGTACAGGCGCTTGTTCTCGCCGAGCAGCTTGGGGATGATGTCCTTGCCAAAGTCGTGGCTCGAGCGCTGGTCCAGAGCGTCCTCCTCGAGCGCCTCGATCAGCACGTCGGCCGAGAAGATGTAGATGCCCATGGAAGCGAGGTTCGAATCGGGCTTCTCGGGCTTCTCGGTGAACTTGGTGATGCGGCCGTCCTCGGGGTCGGTGGTCAGGATGCCAAAGCGGCTGGCCTCCTCCCACGGCACGGGCATAACGCTCACCGTGAGGTCGGCGTTGTTCTCAATGTGCGTCTTGAGCATCTTGCGGTAGTCCATGCGATACAGGTGATCGCCCGAAAGAATCAGGACGTACTTGGGGTCGTTGGCCTTGATGTAGTCGAGGTTCTGCGTAATGGCGTCGGCCGTGCCCGCATACCAGGCGCCGCCGGTCTGCGTCTCGTACGGCGGCAGGATCGACACGCCGCCGTCGCGGCTGTCCAGGTCCCACGCCTCGCCGGAGCCCACGTAGGCATGCAGCAGGTAGGGACGGTACTGCGTCAGAACGCCCACCGTGTCGATGCCCGAGTTGGAGCAGTTGGACAGCGAAAAGTCGATAATGCGGAACTTGCCACCAAAGCTAACCGCCGGCTTGGCGATCTTTTGGGTGAGTGCCCCCAATCGGCTGCCCTGTCCTCCTGCGAGGAGCATCGCGATGCATTCTTTCTTACTCATCGATTTCTCCTTCTGTCATCGATGTTCCTAAACCATTAGCGACGGGCACGGCGCTCGGTCGCGCCCGTCGAGTAATGCCGTGTGGCATAGGGGAGCTCTCGGCCTTTACGCGTGCCAGATCTCGTCGCGGTACTCGCGAATGGTGCGGTCGCTCGAGAACCAGCCGGAGGAGGCGGTGTTGAGCAAGGCCTTGCGGTTCCAGGTTTCCTGGTCGCCGTAGCTGCCGGTGAGCTTTTCCCATGCATCCACGTAGCTGCGGAAGTCGGCCATGACCAGGTCGGGGTCGTTGTTGTTCATGAGCTCGTTGTAGATGCTCTCGAAGTTGCCCGAAAGACCCGCAAACGTGTTGTCCTTGAGCTCGTCCATCACGCGGCCCAGACGCTCGCGGTCGCCGTTGAGGGTATCCCACGCAAAGTAGCTGTTGGATGCCCAGAGCTGCTCGACCTCGGGAGCGGTCAGGCCAAAGATGGCCTCGTTCTCGCGGCCGGCCAGGTCGGCGATCTCGATGTTGGCGCCGTCGAGGGTGCCCAGCGTAATGGCGCCGTTCATCATGAGCTTCATGTTGGACGTGCCCGAGGCCTCCTTGCCGGCCGTGGAGATCTGCTCCGAGATCTCGGCGGCGGGGTAGATGAGCTGGGCGTTGCTCACACGGAAGTTGGGGATAAAGCAGACCTTCATGACCTCGTTGACGCGGGCATCGTTGTTGATGACGTCGGCCACGGAGTTAATGAGGCGGATGGTCTCCTTGGCAAAGGTGTAGCTCGAGGCAGCCTTGCCGCTAAAGATGAAGGTCGTCGGCGTCACGTGGAAGTTAGGATCGGCGATGCGACGGTTGTAGATGTCCATCACCTTCATGATGTTCATGAGCTGGCGCTTGTAGGCATGGAAGCGCTTCACCTGAACGTCGAAGACGGTGTTGGGGTCAATGACCAGACCGGTCTCGGCCTTAACGTAGGCGGCCAGACGCTCCTTGTTGGCGCGCTTGGAGGCACCCACGGCCTTGAGGAACTCGGCGTCGTTCTGGAACTCCTTGAGTTTCTCCAGCTCAAAGGCGTCCTTCAGCCAGCCATCGCCAATGGCCTCGGTCACGAGCTTGGCATAGGTGGGGTTGGCCTCGGCAAAGAAGCGACGGTGCGAGATGCCGTTGGTCTTGTTGTTGAACTTCTCGGGCGTCAGGGCATAGAAGTCTTTGAGCACGATGTTCTTGATGATGTCGGAGTGGATCTTTGCCACGCCGTTGACGCTATGGCTACAGATCACGGACAGGTTGGCCATGCGAATCTCGCCGTCCCACAGAATGGCGGTCTGGCGCAGACGCTCCTGCCAGCCCTCCTGCGTGGTGTCGAACGACTCGTGCCAACGACGGCTGATCTCGTCGATGATCTGGTACACGCGGGGGAGGAGCTTGGAGAACGTGCCGATGGGCCACTTCTCCAGAGCCTCGGGCAAGATGGTGTGGTTGGTGTAGCTCACGACCTGCGTCACGATGTTCCAGGCGTCGTCCCACTCGAGCTTCTTCTCGTCGATGAGGATGCGCATGAGCTCGGGGCCGCACATGGCGGGGTGCGTGTCGTTGGTGTGGATGGCCACAAACTGCGGCAGCAGCTCCCAGTTCTCGCCGTGCTCCTTCTCAAAGGTGTCGAGCAGGCTGTAGATGCCGGCCGAGACAAACAGGTACTCCTGCTTCAGGCGCAGCAGACGGCCGTGCTCGCCGGCGTCGTTGGGGTAGAGGATGGCGCTGATGGCCTCGGCCTCGGCGCGCTCGGCGTCGGCCAGGGCGTAGTCGCCGCGGTTGAAGGCCTCCAGATCGAAGTGCTCCTCGACCGGCTCGGCAGCCCAGACGCGCAGCTTGTTAACGGTCTCGCCGGCATAGCCCACAACGGGGATGTCATAGGGGACGGCCAGGATGTCCTGCGTGTCTACCGTGCGGTAGAACGTGCGGCCGTTCTCCTCAAAGCCCTCGACGCGGCCGCCAAACTTAATGGTCACGGCCTTGTCCTGACGACGGACTTCCCAAGGATAGCCGTGGGTGAGCCACTCGTCGGTGGCCTCGACCTGGCTGCCGTTGACGATCTCCTGCTTAAACAGGCCGTAGCGGTAGCGCATGCCGTTGCCGTAGCCGGCAATGCCCTCGGCTGCCATGGAATCCAGGAAGCACGCGGCCAGACGACCCAGGCCACCGTTGCCCAGGGCCGGATCGGGCTCCTGGTTCTCGATGACGGACAGGTCAAAGCCCATGTCGTCGAGCGCCTCGGCGACCATGTCGCGCACGCCAAAGTTGAGCAGGTAGTTGTCGAGCAGGCGGCCGATCAAAAACTCGATCGAGAAGTAGTACACGCGCTTTTTGCCCTCGGCGGTGACGCGGGCGTCACTCTTGGTGGCAACGGTGCGCGCCTTCTCGGCCACGAGCTTGGCCAGGGCGTTAAAGCGGTCGAGGTCGCTGGCGGCCTCGACGCTCTTACCGCTGATGCTCATGACGGCATCGCGATAGAGCTCGGTAAACTCCTGCTTGTTGTCGAAGATCTTATTCATACGTTCCTTTCCCCCGGGGATGTTTCTCCCGGAACGGTTATGACTTGTATCCTACGCCTCGTCGGGGCGGGTAATTACAGCTGTAACGGTTTTGTTACGCATCCTTGGCAGACGGCTTAACAGAAGCAGACTTGGCCTTGGTAGCGGCCTTTTTGGCAGCCGGTTTCTTGGCTGCGGCCTTAGTAGCGGGCTTTGCGGCAGCCTTGGCCTTGGCCTTGGTCGTCGTGGCCTTCGCCTTAGCCGGAGCCTTCTTGGCAGCCGCAGGCTTAGGCTTCACCGAGGACGTGCGCTTTTTGGGCGCAGCCTTGGGCTCCTCGACCACGGGCGGCTTGTAGCTGCTGGGACCGCGGCGCTTAAGCACCACGCCAGCTAGGCCGGGCACCTTAATCTCAATGGAGTCCATCTGCCCGTTCCAGGGATAGGGCTCGCTCGAGCAGGTGTAGGGCTCCTCACCGGCGTATCCGCTGCCACCGAACTCGGGACGGTCGGAATCAAAGATGACCTCCCAGTCACCCTCGCGCGGCACGCCCACGCGGAAGCTCTCGTAGCTCGCCGGGTCAAAGTTGATCAGGATCACCAGGTCGTCATCGACGTCCTCGCCCTGGCGCACAAAGCTCACGATGGACTGCTTGGAGTTGTCCGCGTCGATCCAGGTAAAGCCGTCGTCGGTGTAGCCGCGCTCGTACAGGGCGGGCTCGTCGGTGTACAGGTGGTTGAGCGCCTTAATGAACGCCTGATGATGCTTGTGGGTCTCGTACTCCTCGGTCAGGAACCACTGGATGGACTCGTAGTAGCGCCACTCAATAAACTGACCGATCTCGTTGCCCATAAAGTTGAGCTTGGCACCGGGGTGCGTCATCTGGTAGAAGGCCAGCGTGCGCAGGCCGGCAAACTGGCGCCACCAGTCGCCCGGCATACGGCCGATGAGCGAGCACTTGCCGTGCACGACCTCGTCGTGGCTCAGCGGGCAAATGAAGTTCTCGGTAAAGGCGTACATGATGGAGAACGTGAGCAGGCCGTGGTTGCCGGGGCGCCACGGAAAATCGGTCTGCATGTAGTGCAGGGTGTCGTTCATCCAGCCCATGTCCCACTTGTAGTGGAAGCCCAGGCCGCCGTCCTGCGGCGGATAGGTCACGAGTGGCCACGCGGTGGACTCCTCGGCCATCATCATCACGTCGGGGAAGTGGGCCTCCACGGCGCAGTTGACCTGACGGATAAACGCGCTGGCGTCCAGGTCCTCCTCGGTACCGTACTTGTTGAACTTCTTTTGGCCGGGATCGTCAATGCCAAAGTTGAGGTACAGCATGCTGGACACACCGTCCATGCGGATGCCGTCCACGTGGAAGTTCTCGAGCCAGTACAGCACGTTGGAGACCAGGAAGGAGCGGACCTCGCCGCGGGCGAAGTCGAACTTGTGCGTGCCCCAGTTGGGGTGAATCTCGTGCTCAAACAGCATGTGGCCGTTAAAGGTGGCAAGGCCGTGGGAGTCGGCGCAAAAACCGCCGGGCACCCAGTCCATGATCACGCCAATGCCCGCCTCGTGGCATGCATCGATAAAGTGCATGAGCTGCTGCGGGTTGCCGTAGCGCGACGTGGCGGCGTAGTAACCGGTCGTCTGGTAGCCCCAGGAGCCATCGAAGGGATGCTCCATAAGCGGCATGACCTCGATATGCGTGTAGCCCATGTCGCGCACGTAGTCCACGAGCTCCACCGACAGGTCGTCGTAGGTGTAGAACTCGCCGCGTTGCGCGGGGAAGGGATCCATGGGGCCGGGATAGTTGCCAAACTCGTCTGGATCGCCCTGCGGCGCGTCGCCGTGGCGCTTCCACGAGCCAATATGCACTTCGTAGATGTTAAGGGGCTGAGACATGTGGTTGTGGCCGGCACGGCGCTTGAGCCACGCTGCGTCGTTCCACTTATAGCCATCGAGGGTCCACAGCACGCTGGCGGTACCCGGAGGGCACTCGGCCTTAAAGGCGTACGGATCGGCCTTGTAGAGCTTTTCGCCCTCGTTGGTCTCGATGAGGTACTTATAGAGCTGGCCCTGCTCGGCGCCAGGAATAAAGCCTTCCCAAATAGCGCTCGTATGCATGGGCACCAGTGGGTTGGCTTGCTCATCCCAGTCGTTAAATTCACCAATGACGTGAACGCTCTTTACATCGGGCGCCCAAACGCAAAAACGCCAGCCGCGCGTACGGTTCTGCGTGTCGGGATGCGCGCCCATCTTTTCCCAGCTACGCTCCCACATGCCAATGCCAAACAGATAGACATCGTCCTTGGAAAGCTCCGGTGCGTGCGGGGCGGCCTTACGGGTAGCGGGCTTTTTGGTTGCTGGCTTTAGCTTTGTATCGCTCACGTTTGATCCCATCATGACGCGGCAGCGTGTTGCCTTGGTGACTAGATGCGAAAGGTCCAAGGCTGCACGAATCGAAGGGACGGCGATAGTTCTATGATTCGTTCCACCTCGCGTGCTCGGTGGAACTTTCGGCACGAAATACGATAACACCTGTTCGTTACTTTTATGGAGAAAAGTGGATTTGCGGCGGTGTTTAATCGGCGAGCGCCATGTTTATACCACTGGCAGAATTGCGATGGTAAAACTCTTGACAGTTTTACCAATTAGGGTTTCAAAACTGTTAGGCTGACGTTTGGTAAAACGTTTTTAGCAGGTTGTTTACCATTTGACATCGAAAGGCTCGTTTATGAACCGCATCGCTGCCCCAAGCGTTGCTTTTATTTTTGATTGCGACGGAACACTGGTTAATAGCACCCCCGTCTGGGGCCATGCACAGACCGAGTTATTGCGCCGTCATGGCATTGATGTAACGGTCGATGATTTTGCCCAGTTTGAGCACCTTTCGCTGGAGGACGAGTGCCAGGCCTACCACGACACGTGGGGCATTGGCGCGAATGGCGAGGAGTTGTACCGCGAGCTGAGCGAGATCCTGATCGATGGCTATTCCAAGGTGCCGCCGCGTGAGGGGCTCCTGGCATTTTTGGAGCAGGCGAAGGCGGCGGGCATTGCCATGTGTGTTGCCACGTCCACGCCGGCCGAACTGGTGCAGTCCGCCCTTGCGGGTGCTGGCCTTGATCGCTATCTGGAGTTTATTACCACGACGGGTGAGGCGGGGCGCTCCAAGCAATTCCCCGATGTGTACGAGTTGGCGCTGCGCCGACTGGAAGAGCGTCACGGGCGCAAGTTTGAGCGCGCGTGGGTGTTTGAGGACGCCGTCTTTGGACTTAAGAGCTCTGGCGCTGCTGGATTTAAACGCGTTGGTATTTATGATCCGCACGGCCGCATGCAGCGCGACGAGGTTAGCGATAACTGCGACATCTTTATCAATAGCTACGAGGACCTGGACCTGGCCCGCGTGCTCGCGTTTGAAGGCTAGGCGAGGGCCGTGGCTTGCAAAGTATTAGTAGTTTGCGGCTCGCCGGTGCTGGCGAGCCCCGAGCTGCTTTGCCACCTGGCAGGGGAGTGCGACCACATCGTAGCCGTAGACCGCGGGCTCGACGCGCTGCTGGGCGCGGGGCTAGGCTGCGACGTCTACGTGGGCGATGCCGACACGGTGAGCGATGCGGGCCGCGCGCTGGTCGATGCCGCCACCGACTTTGAAGTTGAGCGACACGACCCGTACAAGGACTATACCGATCTGGCGCTGGCGCTCGATTCCGTCCGCCGTCGCTGGCCGGGTGCCGAAGTGGTAGCAACCTGCGCCACCGGCGGCCGCCCGGACATGGCCCTGTCTGTGTTAGGACTACTGTCAGGCTATGTGGACGCCCCCGTCTGGCTCGAAGAAGATGAGGTGACGGCCAGAATCCTGCACCAGGACGAGACCTGGACCATCGAGGGCGCCGAAGGCAAAACCTTCTCCATCATCGCCATAGCCCCCAACACCCAGGTTAGCGAACACGGCCTAGAATGGGAACTAGACCACAACCCCCTGGGCCTTTTAGCCGACACAGGCATTAGCAACATAGTCCGATCCACCGCAGAGATCGAAGTCCACACCGGCACCGCCATCGCTTACCTATACCAATAAAGATTTAGAGCGTGCCCAAAAAAGTCCTTGCACGTCGCGCCAACTTCCCCTATAGTACTACCTCGTCCCGACGGCATTTTGATGTTGTAGTCCGCGGCGAAAAGCTCGGCCACGAAATTCATGATCTCCGAATTGTCGTTGACGATGAACACCGTCCTGCGGTTTTTGTCGAACGGGAATTCGCGCCGCGTCACGGTCGGCAGGGGCAGTCCGTATTCTTTGGACGCGGGCACGATGTTGTCGGCGGCCGGGGTGTTTTCGGCCGTGACTTTCAGTTGCGGCAGCAGTACGGTGAAGGTCGTCTGCGCGTTGGGAGTGCTTTCGACCTTGATTTCGCCCTGCATGCGGACCACGATGCTGTGGCAGATCGCCAGACGCAGGTCGCCCTGAAACGAGAGACCGCGCTCGCTCTTGCGTTCGAAATAGTCGAGTACGCGGTAGCGGTCGAAAATCGCTTCGATGTCTTCGAGATTGACGCCCACGCTGTCGTTGGAGGCCGAGATGAGGAGCTTGCCGTTGTCGCTGCGGATCGTGAGACTTACGGCGCCGTTGTAGGGCGTATGCTTGAAGGCATTGGACAGCAGTGTGTTGAGGATCGTCGAAAGTCCGTCGCGGTCGGTCGGCCACACGAGGTTGCGCTCGATGTCCAGCTTGCAGTGGATGCTGTTCTGCTGCGAATATTCGCCGAAGGTCTCGACCATGCTCTGCGCGATTTCGGCCACGGGAACCAGCTCGATGTTTTCGCTTTCGTCGTTCTGCCCCGTGCGGATGCCGCGGAACTCGTGGAGCATGTAGATCAGGTCGTGGAGCTTCGAGACGTTCTGCCGTATGGTCTGCGCGTATTTGAGCACATAGGGGTCCGCCTTGCGGTAGGCGAGTATCTGCTGGCAGGGGGCCGAGATCATCGTCAGCGGCATTGACAGCTCCTGCGTGATGTTCGAGAAGAAGCGCATCTTCGATTCATAGACCTCCTCCTTGCGGCGGATTTCGAGCCGCTGCAGTTTCTCGGCGCGACGGCGTCGGTAGCGGAGCAGGTAATGGCGGATGACGCCCCCGACTACGGCCAGCAGCAACAGCACGTAGAGACATCTGGCCGCCGCGGTCGCATACCACGCCGGTTTGAGACGTATCGGCAGCGAATAGACCGGACTTTCGGCCCCGGTGATGTTGTTGCGGTAACGCACGTCGAGCCGGTAGGTGCCGGCCGGCAGGTCGGCGAACGAGAGTTGCGACGACGCGCCGGTCCACTGGTCGTTGTAGCCGTCCAGACGGCTGTAATAGCTGTAGTTGCTGCCGTTCACGTAGTCGAGCGCCGAGACCGTGATCTCGAAGATGCGCTGTCCGTGTCTGAGCGTCAGCACGCCGTCGCGGGAGAGCATGTCGCCGATGTTGCGGATGCCGTCGTTGAGCCGGATGTCGCGGAACAGCATCGGGGGATTGTACTCCTGCTCGCGGAAGCCCGTATCCTCGATGGTCACCAGTCCGTCGATGCCGCCGAAGAAGAGGGTGCCCGTCCGCGGGTCGGCGAAACAGGCCCCGTCGCTGTATTCGATGGTGTTCAGTCCGTACGAATAGCCGTAGGTCACCACGTAGCCCGTGTGGGGCGAGTACTGCACCAGACCGCGGTTGGTGCTCAGCCAGAGGTCACCCTTGCGGTCTTCGAGAATGCCGTGCACGGTGTTGCGGATGCCCGGAACGTGCGAGGTCGAATCCCGCCGGAATTCGATCAGCCCGCCGCTTGTGCCGAACCACATGGTGCCGTCGCCGCTGCGGTGGATGGCGAAGATGTCGTTGGCGATGGCGCTGCGCCCCGCGTCGAACTTGAAGACTTCGCTGCCGCCGCCGGCGATGTCGTAGCGGACCGCGCCGCCGCCGCGGTTGCCGAACCACATTGCCGAGCCGTTTTCGGGGTAGAGCGTGAAGAAGAAGTTCTTGATCTCCAGTTCGTCGTTGAAATGCAGTTGCTCGACCCCGCGTATCGAGGGCTGCGACGCCGTGCCGCCCAGCGTCACGCGGAATACGCCGCAGCCCACCGTGGCCACCCACAGCGTGTCGGGCGAAGTCTCGTACAGGGCGTGTATGTATTTGAGCGGCGCCGGGGTGCGGAGCGTGCGGATGCGCCGGTCGTCGTACGAATAGTAGTTCAGTCCTTCGCCGTCGGTGCCGATCCAGAGCAGGTTGCGTCTGCTGCGGGCGAAGGCGTAGACCGAATTGTCGAGCAGCTCGCTGTTGTCGGCCGTGAGCTGCTGCACGTGCGCCGGGGTGAACTCCTTGCGGTCGTAGAAGTCGGCGATGCGCAGGATGCCTTCGCCTTTGGTTCCGACCCAGAGCGTCCGCTCGTCGTCGATGTAGAGCGCGCGGACGGGTTTCGAGAGGTTGTAGGGCAGTTGGTTGAAGGGGATCGAGCGGAACGCCGTGGCGTTGCGCGTATGCTGGTAGCGTACTGGTAAAGCCCCTGCCCGTCGGTGCCGATCCATACGATCTCCTGCCGGGCGTCGCGCAGCAGCGAAAAGACGCCGCAGGGGATGTTGATGTGCTCGGTGGCGTATTTCACGCTCTGTTCGGGCGTGGTGCGCAGCCGTATGACGCCGTTGGTATAGAACGAGACGATGTAGTCGCCGCCGTCGCGGACGATGCTCGACACGCTGCCCATGCGCGCCATCTCGTCGTTCATCTCCTTGATGTAGATCAGGCGGCGCTCCCGGATGTCGAATTCGTAGAATATGTGATTTTCGTCGATGAAGAAGCCGCTGCCGTTTTCGGCGAACGCGTATTCGGGATTCGAGACCGTGGGGAACCGTTCGGGCTGTCCGATGCCGATTCGGTCGTTGTTTTTGTCCGGGAATGCGACCGGTATGCGGAAGATTCCTTTGCGGGAGAATACCCACAGGGCGCCGTCGTCGTCCAGCTGCATGTCGAGGATGTCGGCGTAGTCGATGCCGGGCATGGGCTGTACGGAGCTGAACCGGCGCGCCGCCGGGTCGTAACAGCTGAATTTGTTGTCCTGCGTGACGACGAGTACTTCGTTGCTGCGCCGTGTCACGATTTTGTACATTCCTTGGAAGTCCGCATGGCGTTCGACCCGCTTGCTG
>CABUDQ010000012.1 GCA_902490365.1 uncultured Collinsella sp.
GGCGTTAGCTCCTTGTGAACCCCGAGGGGTGCGCTTTTCTTTCGCTTGTGCCGACAAGCAACTGTCGCCGGGGGACCGGCAAACCGAGGAAAGGAAAAACCATGTCCGACCAGATGTCACGCCGCGGCTTCATGGGCGCCGCAGCAACCGGAGCCGTCGCGCTCGCCGGAGTCGCGCTCGCGGGCTGCTCCAACACCTCCGCGAGTTCCGAGAAATCTAGTGAAAAGGAGAAGGCCGCGAAGCCGGTCATCCTCGTCACGAGCTTCGGCACGAGCTACAACGACTCGCGCCACATCACCATCGGCGCCATCGAAGACGCTATCCGCGAGAAGTACTGGCAGGACTACGACATCCGCCGCGCCTTCACCGCGCAGATCATCATCGACAAGCTGAAGAAGCGCGACGGCATCACGATCGACAACATGACCGAGGCGCTTGACCGCTGCGTGGAAGACGGCGTGAAGGAAATCGTCGTGCAGCCGACGCATCTCATGGCTGGCCTGGAATACGCCGACGTGAAAGACGAGCTCGACAAGTACGCCGACAAGTTCGACAAGATCTCGCTCGGCGACCCGCTGCTCACCTCCGACGACGACTACAAAAAGGTGGCCGCAGCCATTAAGGAGAACATGGCGTCCTTCGACGACGGCGAGACGGCGCTGTGCCTCATGGGCCACGGCACCGAAGCCGATTCCAACGCCGACTATGCCAAGATGCAGGAAGTGTTCAAGAACGAGGGTTTGACGCAGTTCTTCGTCGGCACCGTCGAGGCTGAACCGACCTGCGAGGATGTTATCGCCGCCGCGAGCGCCGCAGGCTACAAGAAGGCCGTGCTCGCGCCGTTCATGGTGGTCGCGGGCGACCACGCGAACAACGACATGGCAGACGAGACCGACCCCGACAGCTGGGCTGCGAAGTTCGTGGCCGCCGGCTTCGAAGTGACGTGCCTGCTCCAGGGTCTGGGACAGAACGTCGCGGTCGACGACATCTACGTCTCGCACGTGGACGACGCCATCGCCAAGCTGTAAACTCGCCGCGCACGGGGGCGCCGGTCGCGTCCCCGTGCAACGGGCATGCGCCTTTCCCCGACTGACGACGCATGCCCGTTGCATTCGCATCCCGACCGCCCACCGCACGGCACGGGCGGTCGAAGCGATTGAAAGGAACCCCCTCCATGTTGAAGAAAACCCTCGTCTTCGCCCTGTCGGCGGCGCTTTGCGCGTTCTCGCTCGCCGGCTGCGCCGGAAATTCAATCGACAGCGCAAAGGCAAGCGATGCCGATTCCCAGGAAAAGACCGAACAGGCGGCCGATGCGCCCGCGGGCGCAAGCGCTGCCCCCATCACCGCCGACAAGGTGGCCGACGGCACCTATCCAATCACCGTAGATTCCAGCTCGAACATGTTCAGGATCGTGGACGCCCAGCTCATCGTGGAAAACGGCTCCATGCACTGCGTGATGACGCTTTCCGGCACGGGCTACGGCAAGCTCTTCATGGGCACGGGCGACGAGGCTGCCGCCGCGAGCGAGGCCGACTTCATCCCCTATGTGGAAAACGCGGAAGGCAAGTACACCTACGACGTGCCCGTTGATGCGCTCGACGAGGACACCGCCTGTGCCGCGTGGAGTATTAGAAAAGAGCAGTGGTACGACCGCACACTTGTGTTCGAATCCGCCGGCGTCGATCTGCGCGCCGACGCACTGAAGTAACGCCATGCGGTCGATTCTTCCCAAGGGGGAAAACAGGAAGCTCCACAGCATCGCGGCGCGCGCGATCGCCTGCGTTCTCGTCGCCCTGCTCGCGCTTCCCTTCGCGGGGTGCAGTGCGAGCCCGAACGCGACCGGTGGCACGGCGGGCTCTCAGGAATACACGGCGAGCGTCTCGCTTTCCGGCGGGTCAGGGCGCGCAAGCATCGCCTCACCCACCACAATTGTGAAGGATGGCGACACCTACACCGCGACCATCACCTGGTCGAGTTCGAACTACGACAAGATGACCGTCGACGGCGTGGACTACGCGCCCGTAAACGACGGCGGCAACTCCACGTTCGAGATACCCGTCACGCTCGACGAGGACATCGCCGTGTCGGCCGAGACCGTCGCCATGTCGACGCCGCACACCATCGACTACACGATCCACTTCGACTCATCCACCATGAAGGAGAAATCGGGCGACGATGCAAGCGGCGGCTCCCCTGCAGGAACGGCTTCAAGCGCCGCGGCCGACTTCCACAATGCCGATTTGGGCTGCGGCTGGGAGCCGACGGGGGCGCTTCAGCTTGAATACGCCGAGCACTTCACTGTCGACGAGTTCGAAGGCGGTCTGCGGCTTATCTGCGTTTCGAATGGGGAGCGTTTCCTCGTGGTGCCGCAAGATGCGAAGGTACCTGATGGGTTGAGCTCCGACATCGCGGTCATAAGGCGCCCCGCCGACAAGGTGTACCTCGTGTCGTCGGCGACGATGTGCCTGGTCGACGCGCTCGATGCGAACGACAATATCATCATGTCGGGCACGAAGGCCGACGATTGCTCGGTCGCAGGCTTCAAAAGCGCGCTCGAAAGTGGGGCGATCGCCTACGGCGGCAAGTACAGCGCGCCCGACTACGAGCGAATATCGGCCTCGGGCTGCACGCTCGCCATCGAGAACACCATGATCAACCACACGCCCGATGTGAAGGAAAAGCTGCAGAAGCTCGGGCTCGTCGTGCTCACCGAACAGTCGTCGAGCGAGCCAGAAGCACTCGGGCGCGTCGAGTGGATTAAGCTTTTCGGCGTCCTGTTCGACAAGGAAGACGAGGCCGCGCACCTGTTCAACGAGCAGAAGGCCCGCATCGAGCAAACGTCGGGGCTCGCGTCGTCAGGTAAAACCGTGGCGTATTTCTACATTAACTCGAACGGGGCCGCCGTCACGCGGCGGGCGGGCGACTACGTGGCGCAGATGATCGAGCTTGCAGGCGGCAGCTATGCGCTCGATGACGCGCAGACGGCGTCGACGTCAGGTTCGTCAGTAACGCTCGAAATGGAGCGCTTCTACGCGACGGCGAAGGATGCCGACATCATCGTCTACAACGGCACCATCGACGAATCGGTTGCCACCTTGAACGACTTCGTAGGCAAAAACGCGCTATTGTCGCAGTTCAAAGCCGTGAAGAACGGCAACGTCTGGGTCACAAGCGCCGACATGTACCAGCAGATGACTTCTACCGCCGACATTATCGACGAGCTGCACGGGGCGTTCACCGGCGATGACGCGAGCGACTTCCATTATCTGAGGAAGCTCGGTTAGCGCCATGAGAAGCCGGCTTTCCATGGCATACGACGAATCGGGGCGCGCCGCGCGGTGTCGCGTCGTGACGGCGCTGCTCGCTGTTGCCCTCATCGTGCTCGTCGGGGCCAACCTGTGCATCGGGAGCGTGCTCGTGCCCGCAGACCACATCCCCGGCATCCTTTCGGGCGGCGCGGCCAATTCCATGGAAAGCCAGGTCATCTGGGAGATTCGCCTGCCGCGCGTGCTTTCAGCCGTGCTTCTCGGCGGGGCACTTTCGCTTTCCGGGTTCCTGCTGCAGACGTTTTTCAACAACCCCATCGCCGACCCGTTCATCTTGGGCGTCTCCTCGGGCGCAAAGTTCGTCGTCGCGCTTACGATGATCGTACTTCTAGGCGCGAACCAGGCCATGTCCTCGCCGGCCATGGTGGCCGCAGCGTTTCTGGGCTCGCTTATCACCATCGGCTTCGTGCTCCTCATCGCACGGCGCATAAGTTCCATGGCCATACTCATCGTGGCGGGCGTCATGGTGGGATACATCTGCTCGGCGGCGACGAACTTCCTCATCGCCTTCGCCGACGACCAGTCCATCGTGAACCTGCACAACTGGTCTTTGGGTAGCTTCTCGGGTTCGAGCTGGGACGACGTCGCGGTCATCGCGGTCGTGGTGATCTCCGTGAGCGCATGCGTATTCGCGATATCGAAGCCCCTCTCCGCCTTCCAGCTGGGAGAAGCCTACGCGAAAAGCGTCGGCGTGAACGTCGCACGCTTCCGCGTGGTGCTCGTCCTTCTAGCGAGCATGCTCTCCGCCTGCGTGACCGCGTTCGCTGGTCCGGTGTCGTTCGTAGGCATCGCGGTTCCGCATCTCGTGAAGTCAGCGCTAAAGTCGTCGAAGCCCATCCGCGTGATTCCTGCGTGCTTCTTGGGAGGCGCCATCTTCTGCGCGGGCTGCGATTTGATCGCGCGCACGCTGTTCTCCCCCGTCGAGCTTTCCATCAGCGCCGTCACCGCCATCTTCGGCGCGCCGGTGGTTATCGCGCTCATGTTAAAGAAGCGGGTGAGGTAGATGGGGGAATTCGTGCCGCGGCCCAAAACGCAGGCTGACGGAGCGCCGCTTTTCCGCATAAGCGACCTGTCGGCAGGCTACGACAAGAAGGTCGTAGTCGAAGGCGTCGATCTGGAGGTTCGCGCGGGCGACGTCGTGGCGCTCATCGGGCCGAACGGCTCGGGCAAGTCGACCATCTTGAAAACCATCACACGCCATTTAGCACCGCTTGCCGGCGCGGTCGAGCTCGACGGGCGAGAGATTTCCCGATGGAAGACGGCGGAGTTCGCAAGGAACCTTGCCGTTATGCTGACAGATCGCACCCGGACCGAGCTCCTCACCTGCCGCGATATCGTAGAGGCGGGAAGACATCCCTACACCGGGCGAATGGGCACACTCTCGCCTAACGACCATAGTCGGGTCGACGAGGCCATGAAAACCGCACATGTGGAAGAGCTCGCCGAGTGCGACTTCATGCAGATAAGCGACGGGCAACGCCAGCGCGTCATGCTCGCACGCGCCATCGCGCAGGATCCGCGTGTGCTCGTGCTCGACGAGCCCACGTCGTATCTCGATATCCGCTACCAGATCGACCTGCTGCGAATACTTCGCCACCTTGCGAAATCGCGGAATGTGGCTGTCATCATGTCCATCCACGAACTCGAGCTCGCGCAGAAAAGCGCCGACAAGGTGATTTGCGTGAAGGACGGCCGGGTCTTCCGCGCTGGCGCACCCGAGGACATATTCACGCGCGAGACAATTGGCGAGCTCTACGGCCTTCAACATGGCACCTTCAACGAGCGCTTCGGCAGCGTGGAAATTGGGCGCCCACACGGCGATGCGCACACGTTCGTCATCGCCGGCGCAGGTACGGGGTCGGCTGTGTTTCGCCAGCTCATTCGGCAGGGCAAGGCGTTCTACGCGGGCGTTCTGCACGAAGGGGACATCGACTGCGAGCTCGCGCGCGACCTGGCGGCGGAATGCGTGGCCGAGCGCGCCTTCGAGCCGATCGGGGATAAAACCATAGCCCGCGCCAAAGAGCTCCTCGTCCACTGCGCGCGCCTTATCGTGTGCCCCGCCGCCTTCGGCACCATAAACGCCCGCAACGCAGAGCTCGTCGAGTTCGCACGCTCGCATGGTATCGAGGCCATGCGAGTGTGCGAAGGCGCATCGGAGGATTCCCAATTAGAGTGGGAAGGATAAACTGGACTTTCATTTAAGGATCCTCAGGCTACAGCTCCTACGCCGGCGAGGTCACCAAGGCGCCAGAGAACCTCGTGAACAGGTATTTCCACGCCGACGAGCCCAACTAGACCTAATCCAAGCGAGATTCCAAACTCGAAAGACCGCTCAACGTCAGATTATTAGCAACCTCCGAGACACGCTCGATGGGAACCGAACCGTCAGACAGCGCCCACGTGCGATAGATGCCGATGATACCGGACAGCAAAAACGCAAGATAGTAATCGAACATCTCGTCCTTGAGACCTTGGGGCAGCAAATCGCGCTCGGCAATCTCGTGCTCGAGCGGCGCACGAAGACGAGCCATAAAATCATCAAGCGGAATGTTCTCGATCAGCTGACGATTGAGCACCAAGTTGTTGCACAGTGCCTCGTTAACGGTTTTAAAGAAGGTAGCCGCCGCGCCCAGGGCGCGCTCGTTGGTGTCGCCGTCCATGGAAGCAAGCGTTTTCTCGACCGAGTCGACAATCATCTCCACCACATCGACGGCAATGGCATCGAGCAGGCCGTCAACCGTACCAAAGTGAACGTAAAAGGTCTTGCGGTCGACATTGGCCTCGCGCGCGATGGCACTCACCGTAATGTCTGCCAGCGGCTTTTCCATGAGCAGGCGCTCGAAAGCGGAAAGGATGGCATTGCGGCTGCGAACGATGCGGCGATCAAGACGCGGTTTGCTGGTGTCCATGGACGTGTCCCTTCGATATGCGGGCATTCATCAACAGATGAGAGATAATCTACGTAAGAGGATTATCCCCCATACAGCACAAATATGCCCCGCATCATGAAGAACGCACGACTGCCCTACTGCGACTTAGGGTGCTTCTTCTTATTGAGTGCCGACGGAGACACGCGGATACCGTCGCCTGTCTGTCGCACATAGGCTTTATGAGCCGGCTTAGCGGTCCCAGAAGCCTTCTGAGCGTGCTTCTTGGGATCAACGGTAACAGCATTCATGGGGTGCGGCTTAGTGGGCGCAGAGGGCGTCTGAGACGTGCGGCCGAGTTTGCGCATCACGCGATCCCAGCGCGCATGGATACTCTCGTTGTGGGCGCTCTTAAGTCCCAGCAGGGGCGCAGCCAAAATGGTCGGCGCAATAAACGTAATGAGGCGCCACAGCAGATAGCCGGCGGTCGAAGCCGACCCAAAGAAATGACCCAAGAACAATGCAAAGCCGCCCTCAGCGCCACCAGTTCCACCGGGCAAGGGAACCGCAGAGCTCAGCAGCTGGACAAAGGCGCTCGCGGCCATGACCGAGAAAAAGTCGACCTCGTGATGGCCAAAGGCAAGCATCAGGAAATACGGAACCAGATAGAAAAACGCGAGCTGCAGCATGGTGATAAACACGGTGAGCAGCATGGAAGAAAAATGTCCGGCCGAAAGCTTGAACTTCTCGGAGAAGGAGTAGATCTCGCCGTCGACAAACGTGCGCCATCCCTCGATCTTAGTGGCCGAGACACCTATGCGCTCGAGCCAATTGATGATGCAATGGGCGACGCGCGTGACGGTCTTAGGCATGAGCGCGACGGCGAAGATGCCCAGCAAGATGCAGCAGTGCCCACCAAAGCTAAAGACGCACAGCAGCGTCATGTCGCCATAGCGCTCGGCAAAAAACGGCATGCGGGCAAGCAGTAGGATAGCGCCCCAGGCAACGAGGCCAAACTGGTACACGATAAAGCGCGTGAACTGCGTGGCTCCGGCCTCGCCGACATTTTGGCCCGCTTTGGTCAGACGGTAGATCTGGGCGGGAGTCGAGCCCATCATCATGGGCGTGAGGTTGCCAAAAAAGATGCCGCTCGCCTCGACCGAGATCAGGTCGCGAATGCCGACGGGTGAATTGGGGTCGAGCCAGACGGCGATCGCATAGGCCACAATGCCAAAGAACAGATACATGAACATGCATAGACACGCGGCAACGAGCCAGGGCGCCTGGACGCTCGACATAGCGGCCCAAAACTGCCCCATCTGCCCGGTTACCACCAGATAGACGATATAGCCAACCAGCACGACGCCGATAAAAATGGCACCGCGGCGTGCACCCTTGTTGTCATCGCCGCCCGAGGCCTCAACCTCGACCTGGGGCTTAGATGTATGCTGAGAGGACTCCGTCATGAGGCTCCTTCTGACCGTCCAAATATCTTGCATATTGTACCCGCAAGGGCCACAAGCAGAACGTAAAGCTATGGGCCAAATGGGAATTGCAGATGGTTTGCTCAGAAATAAAAAACCCGGGCTTCCGTGGGAAGTCCGGGTCTCAGATTCATGGTAGCCCGTACCAGATTCGAACTGGTGATCTCCGCCTTGAGAGGGCGGCGTCCTAAACCGCTAGACGAACGGGCCATAAGCCTCAGCAGAAAAGAAGTGGTAGCCCGTACCAGATTCGAACTGGTGATCTCCGCCTTGAGAGGGCGGCGTCCTAAACCGCTAGACGAACGGGCCACATGACATCTGCACTGCCGTGCTGCGAGGAAATATATTACGGGACAAAAAACATCAGCGCAAGAAGAAATTCCAAATTGCCGAAAAAATTGTCGGCAGGTTATGGAACGCGCAGGTCAACTGGTTAGCTAGTTCAAGTTGAGATGAGCCAGGAGGGCTTCGCGGTTGTTGGGGATGTTGTCCTCGATCACGGCGTCGAGGGCAGCGTTGAGAAGCTGCCCCAGCTCCGGCCCCGGCTTGACGCCGGCGCGGATCAGATCGCCACCATTGATGGCAAGCATCTTGAGTGTATAGGGCTCCCCCGCCTGCAGCAGATCGTGGGCGAGCGTACGCATCTCCTCGATCGTCTCGACGTAATAGAAGCACGACGGGGCCTTGCCAAGTGTGTCAGCACGCTTAAGATCCATGAGCTCGTCCATCAGACGCGGCGTGTCGACGCCCTCGCCCGAAAGCGCGCGCATCATATTGAGCAGGCAGGAGCGCTCGGGGCGCAGCGGCTTGTCGTGATATTTGATGAGTAGGCACACGTCGCGCACCAGGTCGTGCGAGAGCGCCAGGCGATCCATAATGACGCGCGCTTTCTTGGCGCCGAGCTCGGGATGACCGTAGAAGTGTCCGCTGCCGGCGTGATCGACCGTAAAGCACTCGGGCTTGGACACATCGTGCAAAAACGCCGCCCACATAAGGCTCGACGAGGGCGCGACGCCGTCGCACAGCGCCAGCTCCCCTGCCACCGTCAGCACGCGGGCGATATGCTCGTAGACGTTAAACGCATGATAGACACTGCTTTGATCAAACCCGCGAGCGGGCGCAAGCTCGGGCACGGCGGCGCAAATGAGCTCGGGATAGCGCAGCATCGCGTCTCCCCCATGACCGGTCGAAAGAATGCCCTCGAGCTCAATACCTACACGCTCGCGCGCCACGGCATCGAGCAGCGGCGCGCACTCGGCAAGGGCACACTTGGTCTCGGGCTCAATCACAAAGTCCAGGCGGCAGGCAAAACGCACCGCACGCAACATGCGCAGGGCATCCTCGTTAAAGCGGCGCTTGGGATCTCCGACGGCACGAATCAGCTTGCGGTCTAGGTCGCCCTGGCCATAGTAGCGGTCGACAAGGCCGCGCTCGGGATGCCACGCCATGGCATTGACGGTAAAGTCGCGGCGCGCCAGATCGTCCTCAAGCGAAGCGGCGCGCTCCACACTCTGAGGATGACGACCGTCGGTATAGAAGCCGTCCAGGCGATAGGTGGTGACCTCAATGCGCTCGCCATCGCAAATAGCCGTAATGCCGCCAAATTTAATGCCCGACTCAACTACCGCAATACCGGCGCCCTCGAGTGCCGCCTTGGACTCCAGCCACAGGCCGCTGCAGCACATGTCGACATCGTGGCTGGGGCATCCCATCAGCGCATCACGTACCCAACCACCCACGTACCAAGCCTCAAGACCTGCTGCCTCAAGCGCACGCAGGACACGGATAGAGGCATCGGTCGGCTGCGTACCGTTGAGCGAAACATTGCACATGCCTATGGCCTCCTGCGACTATCAAATTTGCTATCGATTGCGTCTGCAAGAAGTCTAGCAAGAAACAGCCTCCACTGCACACGCAAGTCAGATAAACAAAAACGCATCCGTCCTGGTCTAAGACGGATGCGAAATAATTGAACTATTCAGGCAAGGTGCCGGAACTAGCAAACCTGACGGATTGCAATACCCTTCTGATACTCATCGACCTTGGCGAAGTCGCCCAGACCCGGGCACTCGACCACGTTGGCGCCGGTGGCCATCGAGAGGCGCAGGGCGTCCTCGACGCGCTCGGGAGCGTCGTGCCACACGGACAGGAAGGCGGCCAGCGAAGAGTCGCCCGCGCAGACGGTCGACAGCAGCTTGACGTCGAAGGTGCGGTTGGCAAACCAGATGTGCTCGCCGTTGGAGAAGTACGCGCCGGCGCCACCCAGGGTCAACAGCACGTTCTTGGCGCCCTTGGCATGCAGTTCGGCCATCGCGCCCTTGACAGACTCGTCGTCGCCACCGCTCACCTTAATGCCAAAGATGTCGAGCAGCTCGTCGTCGTTAGGCTTAATGAGGAGCGGCTCCATAGCAATGAGGTCGGCCAACTGATGGCTCGAAATATCGAGCACGAACTCGGCGCCCTTTGCCTTAACGCGGCGAAGCACCTCGGCCAGGAAGCCCTCAGAGGTGTTGGGGGGCAGCGAGCCGCTAATGACCAGGCAGGTCATGTCGTCAAGTGAATCGATGAGCTCAAACATCTCCTGCTCGTTGGCAGCGTTGATGGCGGCACCGGCATTGACCATGTTGTACTCGGTGTCGGGACCGGCGTTGAGGAACACGTTGACACGCGTGATGCCGTCAGTCCACACGGGCTTGACGGGCACGCCAAGGGCCTCGGCGCCCTTAACGATAAACTCTCCCGAGAAGCCGGCGAAGAAGCCCAGGATCGTGGTGTCGACGCCGTAGTGGTCGAGCGTAAAAGAGACGTTGAGACCCTTGCCGTTGGGGGTGTAGACAGCGTTACGGGTGCGGGTGACGGTGTTGGCGGACAGGCCATCGCAGGAGATGTTGTAGTCAATAGCGGGATTTGCAGTGAGCGTATAAATCATGAATGTTCCTTTCACGAAGCAACGTGTTAATGAAAGTATATTCCACACATCGGTAAAAGGCTAGGACAACTCGGTAAACGGTGTGGAAGCGATGAAGTACGGCAGAACATGTCTCCCCCATGGCAGAACAAAAAAGGCGCCCCGGTCGAAACCGGGACGCCGTATGCGCACGAGTTTGTCGCGTTTCGCTTACTTGCGATCGAGCTTGCGAACGGCAACGCGCTTGCTGTACTCGTCGACGTGACCAAAGTCGCCGATGCCGACGGACTCAGCAACGTTGGCGCCGGTGGCCATAGCGAGCTTCATGGCCTCCTCGACGTTGTCGCGATCCCTGTACCACTTGTGCAGGAACGCAGCGAGGGTGCAGTCGCCGGCGCAGACGGAAGAGACAAGCTTGATGTTGAACTCACGCTTGGCATACCAGATGTCCTCGCCGTTGGAGAAGTAAGCGTCACCGCGGCTACCACGGGTGAGCAGCACGTTCTGGACGCCGGCCTCGTGAGCCAGCTTCATGGCAACGCGGACCTCGTCGTCGGTGTCGACCGGCACGCCGAAGATAGCCTTCATCTCGTGATGGTTCGGCTTAATGAGCAGCGGCTTCTTGTGAGCGAGCTCCTTGAGCTTGTCGGAGGACAGGTCCAGGACGACGTCGGCGCCACGGGCCTGAGCGTGCTCCATGACCTGAGCCAGGAAGTCGGGCGTAGCTTTGGGAGGCACGGAGCCGGAGACGATCAGGCACTCAAGGTCGCCCGCGGTGTCCAGGATGTTGTAGAGCTCCTCCTGGTGCTGCGGCGTGATCGGAGCACCAGGGTTGAGGATGCCGTACTCGTGCTGGCCATCGTTGACGTAGGTGTTAATGCGCGTGATACCGTCGGTCCAGACCGGGCGGCAAAGGCAACCCAGGTTCATGACCTCCTCGACGATGAACTTGCCCGTGAAGCCGGCGAAGAAGCCGAGAGCGACGGTGTCGACGCCCATCTTCTTAAAGGCGAAGGACACGTCGAGGCCCTTTCCGTTAGCCGTGTAGCTGGCCGAGCCGGTGCGGACGTTCTCGTCGGGCTCGAGCGGAGAGCTCGAAACCGTCATGTCGACAGCCGGGTTAGCGGTTAGCGTGTAGAACATTTACAGTACCCCCTGTATATGTGAGGGCCGCGTGGCCGGCCCATTCCAACCACGCGGTTACCTCTGATACCAAATTAGCGAGCTGCGGACTCGAGCAGTGCCTTGACCTCGGCAGCGGTGTTGCAGGCGAGCGCCTTCTCGGCGAGCTCGTCGCACTCGGCCTTGGTCCACTGGCTGATGGTCTTGCGGGCGCGCAGGATGGACGGAGCGCTCATCGAGAACTCCTCCAGGCCCCAGCTGATCAGCAGCGGCTCGAGCAACGGATCGGCAGCGGCCTCGCCGCACATACCGACCATGATGCCGGCCTTCACGCCGCTCTCGATGATGTTCTTGAGCGAGCGGAGCACGGCGGGATAGTAAACCTGGTACAGGTTGGAGATGGTGTCGTTGCCACGGTCGGCGCACATGGTGTAGCCGATCAGGTCGTTGGTGCCGATGGAGAAGAAGTCGGCGACCTCGGCCAGGCGGTCAGCGAGCAGCGAAGCTGCAGGTGTCTCGACCATGATGCCGACCTCGATGTTCTCGTTGAACTTGCGACCCTCTTCGGTCAGCTCGGTCTTGCACTGCTCGACGAGCTCCTTGACAGCCAAGACTTCCTCGACGCAGGTGACGAGTGGGATCATAATCTTGACGTCACCGAAGGCGCTGGCGCGCAGCAGGGCGCGGAGCTGGACCTTGTACTGGTCGGGGTTGGCCAAGCAGTAACGCACGGCGCGGAAGCCCATGAAGGGATTCTCTTCCTTGACCATGTGCAGGTACGGAATCTCCTTGTCGCCACCCACATCGAGCGTGCGGATGATGACCGGAGCGCCCTTGAGCGCGCTGGCGACCTTACGGTAGGCGTTGAACTGCTCCTCCTCGGAAGGAAGCTCAGCAGAGTCCATGAACAGGAACTCGGAACGGAACAGGCCGATAGCCTCGGCATCGTGATCGAGCGCGTTGGGCACGTCATCGGGGTTGCCGATGTTGCAGGCAATGATCTTCTTGATGCCGTCGGCAGTCACGGACGGCTTGCCGCGGAAGGCCTCGAGAGCCGCCTTCTCGGCAGCGAAAGCCTCGGCCTTGGCAGTGTAAGCGGCGAGCGTCTCCTCATCGGGATCGGCCTCGACGATACCCTTGCCACCGTCGACGACAACGGTCATGCCGTTGCGCAGTGCGGTGCAGCTGTTGGAAACCGAAAGGACAGCCGGAATCTCGAGGGCGCGCGCAATGATTGCGGAGTGCGACGTGCGGCCACCGGTCTCGGTGACGATACCGGCAACGTGGGCCTTATCGATCGTAGCGGTCATGGACGGCGTGAGGTCGTGCACGACAACGACGGTGTTCTCGGGCAGGACGGAGAGGTCGACGACCTCCTTGCCCAGCAGCTCGGCCAGAATACCGGTGCGGATGTCGGCGATGTCGGCCGCGCGCAGACGGAACATCTCGTCGTCCATGGACAGGAACATGTTCTCGAACATGGTCGAGGTGTCCATGAGCGCCTGCTCGGCGCAGGTGCCGCCGTCAATGGCGGCGTTGATGGCGTCGGTCATGCCCGGATCCTGAGCCAGGACAATGTGTCCGCTCATGATCTCGGCCTCGGCCTCGCCCACCGTCTCCTTCATGTGGTCGGCCTGAGCCTGAGTCTTCTCGCAGAAGACCGAAAGAGCGGTCTGATAGCGTTCCTTCTCTGCTGCCGAATCAGCAACCTCGTGCGGCTCAAACGTCAAGTCGGGATCGACGGCGACCATAACGGTGCCGATACCGATGCCCTCGGAAGCGTTGACTCCCTGATACATTCCCATTCCTCTCTCCGTGTCATGTGATAAAGCGTTTTGCCATATCCATGACAAAAGAGCGCAGCTACCTTAAGACAGGTCACTGCGCCCCCAAATATGAACTTAGTTGTTCAACATGCGACCCGTTTGAGTTCTACTCGCCAAGACCGCTCTTGATGAGCTCGATGGCAGCAGCCAGAGCCTCGGCCTCGTCGGCGCCGTCGCACTTGACCTCGACCTCGGTGCCGCAGGGGATACCAGCAGCCATGAGGGCCATCGGGGACTTGCCGTTGACCTCCTTCTCGGGGGTGACGACCGTCACGTCACAGGCGTACTTGCCCATGGTGGAGGCGAACAGACCAGCCGGACGCATGTGCAGACCCTGAGGATTAACGAGGGTAGCCTTCTCAGAAACCATAATTGACTCCTTTTTTGTGTTTAACCCCTGTCATGTATGCGGCAGGAGTCAGATTCACGACGTTGTTTATATTAACTCACATCAAACGGTTTTTCATTGTGTTTCGCACGAATTGTTGGACAGTTGTCTGTTCTGTCCGCTTGCTCGCCCCGGACCCCGCGCGCGGGGGCCATGAGATTTCCTGCTCTACAGTCCTGCTCGCACGAAGAGCACATTAAGTGCTCTTCGGCTCGTGCGGAACTCGCGATAAATCTCATGGCCCCCGCGCGCGGGGTCCGGGGCGAGCAAGCTGCGGAAACTCGGTCGGTCCAAAGTAATATCGTGCGAACGGAATTCTGGCTGATGACTTGTTCGCGACAAAGACTCGATAGGCAGCCCACTCTATGCCCTTTTGTAAGTTGCGGTGAAATAGGGACTGAATTTGGGGTTGAATCGTTTAAACAGTCCCCATTTCACCGCAACTTATGGGAGGGCATAGAAAAAGGCGGGGGCTCCTGGTGGAGTCCTCACCTTTGTTACAGGGGGCGATGTTATTCGCGTACTGCGGAATTAGACCAGGCGGGCGTTGATCGTCTTGGCGATCTCGGCGGCGTCGGTGGAACCCTTGACGGTGGCACGGAAGTCCTCGTCCATGAGCGCCTCGGCGACCTTGGACAGGATCTTGAGGTGCGTGGTGCCAGCCTGAGCGCCCGGGATGAGCAGAGCGATGGCCACGTTGACGGGAGCGCCGTCCATGGTGTCCCAACCGGTCACGCCGGACTCGTCCTTGACGACGATGACGGCAGCCTCGGTAATGGCGTCGGACTTGGCATGCGGGATGGCGAAGCCCTCCATCATGCCCGTGGTGCCCTCGGCCTCGCGGGCCAGGAAGGCGTTCATCACGGCGTCGGCGTCGCTGGCGATACCGGCCTTGACAGCCTGGTTGGAAACGAAGCTCAGAGCCTCGTCACGAGAAGCGAAGTCCTCGGCGACAAAGACATTCTCAACCTTCACGAAGTCGGCAGCCTCGGCCTTAGGGGCCTCAACGGCAGCGGCCTTGGAAGCCTCAACCGGCTTGGCTACAGGAGCGGCCTTCTGATTCTTCTCGAAGTCGTACTTCTTGAAGGCCACGAACAGGATGCCACCGACAACAGCACCGATGAGGATCGCGAGGACCCAAAGCGGACCGTTCTCGACAACGGGCAGGACCAGGAAGCCACCGTGAGGCGCCGGATCGTGAACGTTGAACATAATGGTCAGGATCGAAGCGATAGAGGAACCGAGCATCATGATGGGCATGACCGGCCAGATGTTCTTGGTCATGAACGGAATGGCGCCCTCGGTGATGTGGGTGCAACCAAGAATGAGGTTGACGATACCGGCGTCGTGATCCTCCTGGCTGAAGTACTTCTTGCCGACAACGACGGCGAAGGTGGTGATCAACGGCGGAACGATGCAAGCTGCGGAGACGGCAGCCATGAAGTTGGTGCCGAAATTGTAGGTATCGGTGCCAACGCCGGCAGCCAGTGCCTCGGTGAGCATGGCGGTACCGGTGACGTAAGCAGCCTTGTTGACCGGGCCACCCATGTCAAAGGCGCACATGCAGCCGATGGCAAGACCCAGGACAACGGCGCCAGAGGCGGACAGGCCCTTGAGGAAGTCCATCATGGCGGTGTTGATGGCAGCCATGGGGCCGGAGATGCCGAGCATGACCAGACCGACGATGGCGGTCGAGAACAGCGGGTACAGGAAGATAGCCTTGAGGCCGTCCAGGTTCTTGGGCAGACCGGCAAAGACCTTCTCGAGCAGCAGGATGACATAGCCAGCGAGGAAGCCGCCGACGATGCCGCCCAGGAAGCCGAAGCCCACGCCGGCGCCACCGGCGTCGATCATGCCGGTCTCGGCGTTAACAGGCAGGCCCTGAATGGCGATCATACCGGCAACAAAACCAGGGACGAGCGCCGGGCGCTTACCGATGGACTCGGCGATGTAGGCGGAAAGCACCGGAACCATGAGGTTCATGGCGATGCCGCCGATGATCTTGAGCATGGCGGCGAAGCTGTTGTAGTCAGCAGCCGTCGAATCGAAGGATGTGATGCCCCACAGGAACGAGACGGCGGTCAGGACACCACCGGCAACGACGAAGACCAGCATATGGCTGACGCCGTTCATAAGGTGCTTGTAGATGACGTGACCGATGGACTCCTTCTCCTCGGCCTCGTCCTCGACATCGGCAGCGGCTGCAACCGTGTTGTCGCCCTTGGCGGCGAGCGCGCGGTCAATCAGCTTACCGGCGGCCTCAACGGACAGGGCCTTGGAAACACCAACGGAAACCATGGGCTTGCCGGCGAAACGCTCAGCCTGGACATCCTTATCGGCTGCGACGACGACGGCCTTGGCACCGGTGATCTCGCTCTTGGTGAGCTCGTTCTCGACACCGACCTGGCCATGGGTCTCGACCTTAATAGTCAGACCTCGCTCGGCAGCTGCCTTCTCCAGTGCCTCCTTCGCCATGAAGGTGTGCGCAATGCCGGTCGGGCAACCGGTGGCGGCGATGATGTCAAACTTAGCCATGTGTCCCTCCTTTTTAAGTTTTGCGCCCGCAGGCGCTCCCCTACACGCGCGTCCTTGCGCGCTTTTCCACAACTGAAAGATACCAACCTACCGTCCGCGTGAGAAGAGACAAGGCGCAATTCTCCGGTGAAAGGTTCTTTCATAACCGTAAACGGTAGGTGAAAGTTTACCATCAACACTTGAAACGGCAAGGTGTATCTTGTAATTGAAAATCCCCCTATACTATGACATTACAAAACGAGTCCGATTTTCATGCCAACCAGGAGCCATCCATGACCGATAGTAGCAAGAGCGCACTTTCCCTCATTAGTACCCATCAGGGATACAGCGAGTCCGAGCAGCGTATTGTCGACTATATATTGGAGCACCAGTCCGAGGCGCCACGCCTCACGGCGGCTCAGCTCTCGCGCGCCGCCGCCACGTCCGAGGCGACCGTTTCGCGCTTCTGCCGCAAGCTTGGCTTTGGCAGCTTCCGCAGCTTTCAGTTTTCGTTGGCGAGGGATTTGGAAAGCCAGCGCAACGAGGGCCTGACTGACGAAGTCTCGCTCGACAATATGGAGCAGAGCCTTAAGAACATCCTGGCTGCCAAGGTGAGCGAGCTTAATGCGACCATCGACGGGATCGACCACGATACGTTGGCGGCTGTTGTGCATGCCCTTAAGCATGCAGGGGTTATTGAGTTTGCGGCTGTGGGCAATACGAACGCGGTCGCGCTCGATGCGACGTTTAAGTTTTCGCAGCTGGGCCTGCGCTGCATGGCGAGCACCATTAGCGAGACATCAATCGGCTTTGCGCTCACGTTGCGCCCGGGTGACGTCATCGTGCTCATCTCAAACTCCGGCAAGTCGCGCCGACTGAATCGCATGGCAAAAGCGGCTCGCGACTGCGGTGCCACCGTAGTCGTCATCAGCAGCGACAGCAAGTCTCCACTCGCGCGCCTGGCAGACTACACTTTTAATACCGTCAACCATGAAGCGCTGCTGACGACGGGTGACTTTGCGTTCTCCAAGATCAGCGCCACGATGATCATCGAAGTCATCTACAACTTCCTGCTGCCCGAAATCGAGGACGCCCGAGAGCACATCAGCTACTACGAGGAGCTCATCCAGCCGGACAAGGTCGTTGAGTAAACGCGTAGTGGGACAAAAATTTCAGTCTATTTTGTCCCACCAACACCGCTGATACGACCTAGCCTCGAACTTCTTCGAGCATCTGCTTTGCGTGGGCCAAGCTTGCCTCGGACTGATCGCCGCTGAGCATGCGGGCGATCTCTGCGGTACGGGCGTCTCCCGTCACCTCGTCCAGATGCGTCTGGGGAACATCGCCGGGTTCCTTGCTCACCACGTAGTGCTTATCGGCCATAACGGCGACCTGCGCCAGGTGCGTAACGACTATCACCTGATGCGTAGCGGCAAGATCGACCAGCACACCAGCAAGAGCACGAGCCGTGGAGCCGCCGACACCGGCATCGACCTCGTCAAATACCAGTGTGTCGACGCCGTCAGCATTACCCAAGACCACCTTGCTCGCCAGCATGACGCGGCTGAGCTCGCCGCCCGAGGCAATGCGGCGCAGGGGACGCGGCGTCAAGCCGGCACCGCTGCGATACAAAAGCTCGTAGCTTGAAGGACCCGCCGGCGTCCACTCGGCGCGCGGAAGATCACGCGACTCCCAAACGAGCTCGGCGCCGCCCATCTCCAAGCGTGCCATCTGACGACCAACCTCGTGGCAGAAGCGCGGGGCCGCCGTATTGCGAGCGCGCTTAAGCGCCTTGGCGGCAGCGAACAGCTCGCGCTCGGCGCTCCCGAGTGCCTCACGCGCCTTTTTGATCTGCTCATCGCCATCATCGACCAGGGACAGCAGCTCTTGCGAGCGATCGCGCATGGCAAAAACATCGTCCATGGTGGGACCCCACTGACGCAACAGGCCCTTGAGGTCGGAATACCGCTCACGCATGCGAGCGAGCTCGCGCGGGTCGAAGGCGACGCCATCGCGATAGGCACGAAGCTCGTTCGCGCTATCCTCAAGGGAGATGCAGGCATCCGAAAGCGCATCGGCAATGTCGCCCAGTTTGCGATCGACGGTAGCCATACGGGAAAGCTCGGCCACGGCGCTGTTCACGGCATCGAGCGCTCCACCTTCGGCGGCAAGCGATGCATGGGCATCGTTAGCTGTGGCAACCAGTACCTCGGCATGTTCGGAGCGCGGCAGCAGTTCCTCGAGTTCCTCATACTCGCCCGGCTTGGGGTCGACCTCGCCGATGCGCTCGAGGGCAAAGCGAGCCTCCTCGACACGGCTCCCCTGCGCACGCGAGGCTTCCTCCACACGGCGAAGCTCCTTGGCGGCGTCACGCGAAGCCTTAAAACAGGCGCGATACTTCTCGAGCGCCTCAAGCGCTGCGCGCCCAGCCCAGGCATCGACCATGGCAACATGATGCGCCGGATCGAGAAGGCGCTGGTGCTCATGCTGGCCGCACAGATCCATCATCACGCCGACGCGCTCGGAAAGCTCGCGCACGCTGGCGATGCGGCCATCGATCCTGACGCGACTGCGGCCTTCGGCAGAAAGGCTGCGCTGCACGGTGAAACCCTCCGAGTCGTGCGGGCCATCGAACAAGCGCGCCTCGACACTGGCAAGCTCCTCTCCCTCGCGCACCGTCGACGAATCTGCACGCTCGCCCAATATGAGCTTGAGCGCCGAAAGCAGAGCGGTCTTACCGGCACCAGTCTCGCCGGTTAGGACAGTCAGGCCAGCACTCGGAACCAACGTCGCCTCGCGAATGAGTGCAATGTTAGAAACCTGCAGCTCATCGATCATGACGCACTCCGTAGAACACGCGGCTCACCGAGTTATAGAAGCTCTCGGGGCCGTAATCCAGCAGCAGCACATCGCCGGGACCACGACGCACGGCCACGCTCTCGACCGTGCCATCGCAGGTAATAAACTGCCCGTCGATGGCAATCGCCGGCACGCTCGGGCGATCATCGGACATAAAGATCTCGACGACATCACTCGGCGAGGTCAAAAAAGCGCGAGCCTGAATGGTATGCGGAGCGATGGGCACACAGACCATACCCGTGTAATCGGGGCTGACAATGGGGCCGCCGGCGGAAAGCGCGTAGCCGGTGGAGCCGGTCGCCGTCGAAACAACGACACCGTCGCCGCGAAGGCGGTCGATATGATGGCCGGACACCGTGATGTCAAATTCGACCATATCGGACAGGGGGCCGCGCGTAAGTGCCATATCGTTGAGGGCAAACGTGCGCACGACATCCTTCGCGCCGTCTTCGCGCACGGACACAATATCCGCGGCGATGGTGGCGCGGCGGCTCACGTGGAGCTCGCCGGACAGAGCATCGCTCACAACCTGCAGAATGTCGCGCTCCTCGGGGCTCGCAGCAGTTAAAAAGCCCAGGTGACCATAGGAAAGACCAAGGATAGGAATCTCGCGATGGTTGAGGATGCGGGCAGCGCGCAGCAGCGTACCGTCGCCGCCAAGCGTGATGACAAGGTCGGCACCATCCACGTCGGGCGTACTCTGGATCTTGGAGCGCTGGTCGGCCGCCCATGCGACCTCGTAGCCTTGGCGCGTCAGCCAAAGCTCGAGCATCAGGCCGCTCTCGACCGCCTCTTGCTTGTAGTAATTGGGAACCAGAAAGACCTTCATAGCGTTGCAGCTTTCTCGCTCAAAGCCGATACCTGGGATTGCAACTCGTCATCGGAGCGTTCGCCGGGGGCAAGTCTCGTGCCGTACAAGAAAAACTCCACGTTACCCTTAGCGCCATGGATGGGCGACACGCACACGTCGACCGGGAACAAGCCTTTTGCGGCGAACAGCTCAATCGCCGCCACGAGCGTGTCAACACGCACAGTGGGATCTGTCACGATACCGCCCTCGCCCACCAGCGCCGCCGGAGCCTCAAACTGCGGCTTCACGAGCGTGCAGAACGACCCCGTCGGCGTCAGGCACGCCAGCACGGCGTCGATGATGTTCGCGATGCTCGTAAACGACACGTCGCACACGGCCAGGTCGATTGCGTCGCCGTAGCCGAGCTCGGGCAGTTGCGTCACATTCGTGCGCTCGTGCAGCGTCACGCGATCGTCCTGGCGAAGCGACCAGTCGAACTGAGCACGACCCACGTCGACCGAGACAACAGTCGCGGCACCGCGCTTGAGCAGGCAATCGGTAAAGCCGCCGGTAGAGCAGCCTACGTCCAGGCAGGCAAGGCCCGTGGGATCGATACAAAACGCATCGAGCGCACCCTCAAGCTTAAGGCCGCCGCGCCCAACGTACGGAATGCGCCCCTTAACGTGCAGTGGCAGGCCCGGCATCACCTTAAGCCCCGGAGAGGTCAAACGCTCACCGCCGCTCGAGACCAAGCCGGCCATAAGAGTGCGAAGGGCATCCGCGCGATCGGCGCAGATGCCCTGTGAAATCAGTTCGTCATCGAGACGCACGCGTTTCATGAATGCCATCAACCATTCGTATCCGGGGATGCAGCCTGTCTATCTTGGGACTCGTTTGCCGCATCCTCATCGTATTCCTGCTCGAGCTTGTCGGCCTCACGCGGCGTCAGCTCAAACTTGTCGACCATATCGACCGCACGGGAACCAAGCTCAATCGCCTCGTCAAACAAATCGAGCGAACGCTCCAGGGACGTATCCTTGGAGCGAACGGTGGCGATGATCTGGTCCAGGCGATCCGAGATCTCATCGAAGTTGCGGACGGAACCCTCTGGCATGGCTACTCCTCGACGGAGTCGGCCTCGACGGCCTCAGCAGCGTCCGGATCCTCGGCAAGTACACCGGCGGCAGCCTGAGCGGCAGCGACCTTGGCGGCCGCCTCGGCAGCCTGTGCCTCCTCGCGAGCGCGATCCTCGGCCAGCAGCTCTTGGTACAAATCCTCACCCGGCAGCTCCTCGCTGCGAGCGATCTTGCCCAGCACGCCGTTGACAAACGATGCGGACTGGTCGGTGCCATAAGCCTTAGCGATTTCGACGGCCTCGTTGATAACAATAGCGTCCGAGACCTCCTCGTCGGTGAGGAAGCGCATCTCGTAGACGGCGATACGCAGCAGGTTGCGGTCGGCGCCGGGCATGCGCATAAGATCCCAGTTCTTGGCGACGGCGCGCAGGGCACAGTCGATGCGATCGATATGCTCGTAGGCACCGCGACAAAGCTCCAGCGCATAGGGGTCGAGGGGACCCTTCGAGATCAGGAAATCGCCCTCGAGGACGCGCTCGAGCGGACTGTCCGTGGCCTCGGCCTGGAACAGCAGCTGCAGCGCCTGACTGCGGGCAAGCGTGCGCCCGCGATAAACCTTAAGGCTCAAAGGTTACTCCTTGGGGAAAACGAGGCCGTCGATGCAAACGTCAACGCGCTCGACCTCGACGCCCACCTGGGCATCGATGGCGGCGACCACGGCTGCGCGAACGGCCTCGGCGAGTTTCTTGAACGGATAGCCAAAGAACACCACGACACGCACGGTGAGTGCGAGCTTGTCGCCGACGACCTCGGCCTCGACCGCCGGCTCGGAAGCCGGGGCCTTGGACGAGAGCATCATGGAGACAAGGTTGGTGGCAAGGTCCTTGACGCCAACGGAGGCGATGCCCTCGACATCCGACACGGCGCGCGAGACGATGGCGGTCAGAACATCGGGCGAAATACCGATGCCGTCAATCTTGATTTCCTGGGGCATGAGTCCTCCTAGAAGAGTTGGTTGCTAGACGCGGGAGACGAACTTGCCGTCGCGGGTGTCAACCTTGATGACCTCGCCCTCGTTGAGGTACATGGGGACCTGGATGACAGCGCCGGTGTCGATCGTGGCCGGCTTGGTGGAACCCTGAACGGTGTCGCCCTTAAAGCCCGGGTCGGTCTGGACGATGGTGGTCTCGATGAACATCGGCGGGGTCACGCCCATGAGCTCATCGTCGGCGAAGAGCAGCTGGCAGATGTCGTTCTCGCGCAGCCACTTGGAGTTCTCGCCCACCATGTCCTCGGGAACGGGAACCTGCTCATAGGACTCGTTGTCCATGAAGATGTAGTCGGTGCCATCGTTGTAGAGGTACTGGAACTCACGGGTGGTGAGCATGACGCTCTCGAACTTGGTGCCGGCGTTGCAGGTGTTCTCGACAACGCGGCCGCTCTTGATGTCGCGGGTCTTGTAGCGCACAAATGCGCCGCCCTTGCCCGGCTTGACATGCTGGAACTCGACGATGGTGTAGACCTTGTCCTTAATGCGGAGACCGAGGCCGTTCTTGAAGTCGGCGGTAGAAATGGTAGGCATAGCGACCTTTCTTGTTATGGGCAGAACGCACAAGCGTCCAAATTACATACGACCAAAATTATACACTTGCAGACGGCGCCTGCAGCGAGCGCATAAAAAGAGAATGCGGGGCGTCCGAATCGATCCGGACGCCCCGCCCCAAAATCTATCGAAATGAGCTAGCAATCGATGACGTGGAGGTCATGCGGCGTCTTGGTGAAGGGCTCGTAGCCGTTCTCGGTGACCACGCCGTAGTCCTCCAGGCGCACGCCGCCCACGCCGGGCAGGTAGACGCCGGGCTCCATGGTGATAACCGAGCCAACCTCGATGATATTCTTGCTGCGGTTGAAGTTGGGCAGCTCGTGGATGTCAATGCCCACGCCGTGGCCAAGACCATGGTTGTAGTAATCGCCATAGCCGGCATCGCCGATGATCTTCTTGGAAAGCTTGAAAATGTCGTTGCCCTCGACGCCCGGATGGATAGCGGCGACGCACTCCTCGTGGGTGCGGCGTACGAGCGCGTACAAGTCGAGCTGCTCCTGCGTGGGCTCGCCCATCACGACGGTGCGCGTCATGTCGGAACGATAATCGCAGTAGCCCGCGCCGTAATCCATGAGGACGAAGTCGCCCTTCTCGATCACGCGATCACTGGGGACGGCATGCGGGTTGGCGGTATTGGGGCCGCTCGCCACGATAGAGCCGAAGGCCAAGCTGTCGGCGCCGTTGGCGAACATAAAGTTCTCGAGCTCGTTGCGAACCTGCTTCTCGGTCATACCGGGCTTAATAAAGCCGAGCATATGCTGGAAGGCGGCGTCGGTGATCGACTGCGCATGGCGCATGAGCTCGATCTCCTCGGCATCCTTGATGGCGCGCATCTTGCGAATGTCGTCATGCATCAGCGGCAGCATGCAGGCGACGGAACGATCCTCAAGGCCACGCTGGATACCCTGGTAGAAGTTGATCTGCATGTCGTCCTCGACAGCGCAGACACGGCACTTGTTAGCCGCGATCTTGCCGGCGACCCAACCGGGGATGGTGCCCTCGTCCATGTCGTAGACCCAGGGGCTGCCGGCGGACGTGTTCTCCTCAAAGCTGTTGAGATAGCGTGAGTCGGTATGGAACAGGCACTGGTCGGCCGTAATAAATGCAGCGTGCGGGAACTCGAAGGTGTAGTCGAAGACGCCCTTCACGCCCGTGAGCCAACGAAGGTTGGCCTCGTCGCGCACGACGATAGCGTCGTAGCCGCGCTCAGCCATCAGGGCACGGACACGCTCGATACGACCGGCAGGACCGGCAGCAAACTCAGACATGCAGATTCCTTTCTTATTGTCCTCATAAAAGCGGGACGGGCCTCGATCGAAAGATGGAATCGCGCGCGATTCGCAACCGATTGGAAACCCGCCCCTCAACATGATACGAAAGACGATGTATGTCAATAAATCCTAGAGAAGTTCTTTGCGAGAAGCCAAGTATGCGTGAGCATGGCGGTCGAGAACCTCGTCCTCAACGCTCGTTAGACGAATGGCGCCGAGCGCCGCGGGCAGCGGCAACATGCTACGGTTCGAGCGCGCAAACTGCTGCCTGCGGAACTTCTCGATAAACGCGGTAGGCTGCAGGTCGAAGGCAAGTTCATCGATGCCAAAGTCCTCCAGGCAGTCATCGACATCAAACACATAGTCGATATCGAAGTCGCAGGCATCATGTGCTAGGCGCGCCTCAAAGCGCATGCCCTCGGACAGCAGCTGGTAGGCAGGAACCTGCGCCGCGGCTTTGCCCAGGCAGACGCGCAGAGTACGCTCCCCTGTCTTGCCAAAATCGAGCGCATGGCGGGCGCTCGGGTTCGTGGCCATCAGTACGTCCTTACGGGCAGTCTGAGACCACTGAACGGCATTGACGAGCGCGACCTCCTCGCCCGCGAGAATCTCGGGGACGGTCTCAGTAAACTGATTCCAGCGGGACTTGCTGCTCGAAAGCATGGTGCCAACAAGTACCGCATAGCCGAGCTTGAGGTCCTCGGGGTCCGCCTCGCGAACAAGGTCGAGGTCGCACACGACCAAGCCCGGCTCGGGACGGAACGCGATAGCGGGAAGCGCATTCGTCGACGAGGCGACAAGCGGCTTCATGGTCGTCGCAACCGTGAGCATGGCGTCGAACGTCGTCGGCAGCAAGGCGCACTCGGTGCGACCGCACCACTGATTGGCACACCAACAAACGACCGAGCAGGTCGCCGTGTCACCGACAGCGACAACGAGATCGTCGCAGGTAATGCCGTTAGCCGACAGGGCGCCAAAGACGGTATCGGCATCGTCCAGCGTAGCACCGGCAGGAGAAACCTCGAGGACGAGCAGCGACACGGCAAAACCGGCGTCGACCAGCGCATGCTCGACGACCTCGCCAAAACGCTCGGATGTAGCGTCGTTCCAAACCACCATCGCGCGCTTAGGCTTGCCCACGGCCGAGGCAAACATGCGCGACAGCTCCTCGAACGCGCCCAATCCAACGCGGACATCGACACTGCGGTTTTGGAAATTGATAAGTTGACGGCGAATCATAGCAGTCCACGCTCCAAAAGCATCTCGGCACAAAGGTAGGAAACGTCCTCGAAGGACTTGTTGCGAATATCAAGGGTAATATCGGCGGCCTGGCGATACAGCGGACGGCGATGCTCAAACAGGCGCGCAGCGTGCTCGGGCGAGCGGAAATCGGGCCGGGTATCGGAGCGGCGAATCTGGCGCAACGAGTCCTCAAAGTCGCCTTCGAGGTACACGCATATACCCATCTCATGCATCAGCTCAATGTTCACCGGCGTCTCGACGATGCCACCCCCGCACGACACCAGCAGGCTGCGCTCGCTTTGAAGCGAACGGAGTGCCGAGGTCTCAAGCTCGCGAAAACGATCCTCGCCCTCGGTCTCAAATATCTCGGTCACCGACTTGCCACATCGACGCACAACCAAACGATCGGTATCGATAAAACGCCGCTTGAACATAGTGCCGACGTTGCGCGCGAGCGTCGATTTGCCCGCGCCCAAAAAGCCGATAAAGAAGATATGGTCGCAGCCGTGTTTGATGTGCTGAGACATGGCGAAACCTATTCCTCGCAGGGAAGGTCGCGCAGGGCCCGGCGCTCAAAGATACGGAAGATCTGCGTGTACCACAGGTCCTGGGTTGCCTGCGGCTTGACCAGAATAGTGTCAACGCCGGCAAAGTTACCGCTCCACACGTCCGTGTACAGCTGATCGCCGATCAGCACCGCCTCGTCTGCCGTGGCGCCAAGGCGCTTAAGACCCGCCTTCAAGGCAAACGGGGCGGGCTTCATGGCGTGGCTGATGGCCTCGAGTCCCAGCTCGCGTGCAGAGCTCATGACCTGATCGCGATGCCAGTTGTTGGACACAATGCACAGCTTAAAGCCTTTGGCGCGGGCGGTATCGAGCCAAGCGGAAACCGCGGCGGGAACCTGCTCGGTGTCGCGCGGAACCAGAGTGTTATCGCGATCGAGCAGAATGGCGCGTTTGCCGTCGGCCCACAGGGTATCAAGGTCGATGCAATCGACCGAGGCAACGTATCGTTTGGGGCTAAAAATCCTCATGCTAATTCCAAGACAGTTGATGCTCTTCGTAGGTTTGCGAGAAGTACTCCTCGTCCTGCGTAATGTAGAAATACAGGTCATCGGAGTCGGTTGGCTCAAGCGTGGCCTTGAGTGCCTCGAGCGACGGAGAGCAGATGGGCGTGGGTGGCAGGCCCTCGTGCTTATAGGTGTTATACGGGCTATCGCTCTGCAGGTCGTCGGCGGTAACCTCGCCACCGGTGACATACATCATGGTCGCATCGCTGTTGAGATAGCGCAGACCGTCGAGCTTGCCGGCAAGGCGGTTGTAGAAGACCGAGGCCACGTGTGCACGTTGATCGGCGTTGAGGCCCTCGCGCTCAACGATAGAGGCCAAGTTGACGATGTCGTAGTCGGACATCTCCACACCGTAGCGCTCCTTGATCTTGGCTTCGCAGCTCGCAAAGTCAAGCGACTTGTACTCGGTCTTAAACTGATCGAGCATGGCGCGAATCACGTCATCGGCCGTCGGCGAATCACCCAACGAATAGGTCTTGGGGAACAAGAAACCCTCGAGCGAGTCGTTGGCGGCTCCCTTAAGGAAGCTATAGTCGTCCACGTAGTTGGAGGCCTTGGCCTGGTTGAGGAAGTCTTCCTTAGAGATGCTGTCGTAGGCCTGGGCCACACGGTCCGCGACTTGATCGACTGTCAGGCCCTCAGGGATAGTCAGCGCATTGGAGCCCGCGTTGGGGCCTTCCATGAGCTGCTGGACGACCTTGGTCGCATCCATGAGCGTGGAGAACGAGTAGGTGCCAGGCTTAAGCGACATATCGGCGTTGAGCTTTTTCACCGCCGCGTAGTAATCCTTAGGATTTTCGACGATATGGTTCTCGGAGAGAATCGAGGCGATCGTATCGCCCGAAGCACCGTCGGGAATGGTCACCGTAACCTGCTGACCAGCCGTGACCTTCGTATCCTCACCGGTAAAGAAGCCCTTGACGGCAGGCACGACAAAGAAAGCGATAGCAGCAAGCGCGATTACGGCCACCACGACGCCGACAATCATAGGCACCAGGGAGCTTTTCTTTTGGGCACCGCGACGAGCATGCGTGTTGTAGCTCGAGCGGGTCGCCGGAGCAACGCCATGCGAGCCGCGAGCGTGATGCGAATGCGATTGGGGGGCCTGCGTTCTCTGGGTAGGTGCCTGCTGCTTAAAGCGAATACCGCCTGCGGGCTGAGCCGAACGAGCAGTGGGCTGCTGAGCCGCGTGAGAAGCCGGATGCTGAACCGAACGAGCAGAAGGCTGCTGACCCGTCCGTTGAACAGGTTGGGCCGAACGAGAGGAGGACTGCACCGGACGCGCGGCAGACTGAGCTGCGCGCTGGGTCGGCTGTGCCGGACGCTGGCCAGGCTGGGCAGGGCGCGGCGTAGGCTGCCCATAGCGATTCTGCTGGCGCGGATCGGAAGCGCTAGGCATGCGAAACCTCCTCGTTTTTACGATCGAGCCATGTCTGCAAGAACAGGCTGGCGGCGATCATGTCAATCTTGCCCCTCATCTGCTTTTCGTTGAGCCCCTGCTCGCGCAGGATTCTCTTGGCCTCCTGCGAGGACAGACGCTCGTCCTCAAACTCCAGCGGAAGCTCGAGCTCGTCGGCAATCTTTTGGGCCACGGCGGCGACGCGCTCGGCCTGGGGACCGGGCTCACCGGCCATGGTCAAGGGACGTCCGCTTACCAGGATATCGGGCTCATAGTCCTCAACCAGGTAACTGAACGTCTTGGCCATGCCAGTGACCTCGGCAGCCGGAAGCACCTTGACAGGCATTGCCATCTTGCCATCACGGCTCGAGACGGCAATGCCAATCCTGGTCTCCCCTATGTCCAGTGCGAGCGCGACCACAGCGACTACTTATGTTCTTAGGCGCCAAGCGCGGTCTTGGCGGCCGCGAGGGCATCGGCGATACCGGCGGCGTTCTTGCCACCGGCCTGGGCCATGTTGGGACGACCGCCACCGCGACCATCGACCAGGCCCGCGATCTGCTTGATCACGTTACCGGCGTGGAAACCGGCCTTCACGGCGTCATCGGAGCCGGCGGCGAGCAGAGCCGGGGTGCCCTTCTCGGTCACGCTGGCAACGACGCAGGCGACGGGGCCGGCAACCTTCTGGTGCACGGTATCCCAGACGTTTCGCAGGTCAGCAGCCTCAAGGCCCTGGAGCTCAGCGACGACGAGCTTGTAGCCGTCGAGCTCGACGGCGCCCTCGATGGCGCTGGAGATAGCATCGGAGGAGCCACCGGTCAGCGCCTTCTTAAGCTTATTGGACGTCTCGCGCAGCTCAGCCTGCAGGTTTTCCACGCGGGCGGGAACCTCATCCACACGGCACTTGAGCGCAGCAGCGGCGGCGTCGACGAGCGCCAGACGGTCGGCCATGTAGTCGAGAGCACCCTTGGAGGTCACGGCCTCGATACGGCGGACGTTCGAGCCCGTGGAGGACTCGGAGATGATCTTGAACAGGCCGATCTCGGCGGTGTTGGCGGCATGGGTGCCACCGCAAAGCTCACGGGAGAACGGCTGGTCCTCGGCGCCCACGGAGACAACGCGGACGACGTCGCCATACTTCTCGCCAAACAGGGCGACAGCACCGGCGGCCTTGGCCTCGTCGATGCCCATGACGCGGGTCACGACCGGCTTGGAGGCGAAGATCTGCTGGTTGACCAGGTCCTCGACAGCCTTGAGCTGCTCGGAGGACAGGGCCTCGAAGTGCGTGAAGTCAAAGCGCAGGTGCTCGGGCGTCACCAGCGAGCCAGCCTGGGAGACATGCTCGCCCAGGACCTGCTTAAGCGCGGCGTCGAGCAGGTGCGTGGCGGTGTGGTTGCGACGCAGGAAGCCACGGCGCTCGGCGTCGAGCGCGGCGGTCACGGTAGTACCGACGGTCAGCGTACCCTCGGTGACGTGGGCGACGTGAGCATACAGGCCGTTGTGGTTCTTGGTATCGGAAACGGTCAGCGCAACGCCCTCGGCGGAAAGCTCACCGGCGTCACCCTGCTGGCCGCCCATCTCGGCATAGAACGGAGTGTGGTCGAGCACGACCTCGACATCCTCGCCCGCGGCAGCGGACTCAACGGACTCACCGTTGCGAACGATAGCGACAACCTTGGCGCCCTCGATGACGTCGTTGTCATAGCCGTCGAACTCGGTCGCAGCGACCTTGTCCGAAAGCTCGACCCACACGTCATTGAAGCTGCCCCAGGCATCGCCCTTGGCGTTGGCGCGGGCGCGGGCCTTCTGGTCCTCCATGCAAGCGGTGAAGCCATCCATATCGACGTCGTGCCCAGCGGTACCAGCAATCTCGACGGTCAGGTCGATGGGGAAACCAAAGGTGTCGTGAAGCTTAAAGGCAACATCGCCCGGAAGGACAGCGCCGTCGGCGAGCGCGGCCAGGGCCTCGTCCAGGTAAACGCGGCCGTTGTCGAGCGTCGTTGAGAAACGCTCCTCCTCGGAGGCGACGATGCCCTTAACGAGCGCGACGTTCTTGAGCAGCTCGGGATAGGCCTCGCCCATCTGGGCGTTGACCTCGTCGATAAACTTGGTCAGGAAGGCGCCCTCGATGCCCAGCAGGCGACCGTGGAACACGGCACGGCGGAGCAGGCGGCGAAGGACGTACTCGCGACCCTCGTTACCGGGCAGGATGCCGTCGGAGATCATAAAGTCGACGGCACGGGAGTGGTCGGCGATGATGCGCAGGGAGCGGCTAGCACCGGAGTAATCGTCGGCGTCATAGGTCTTGCCGCTGATCTTCTCGCCCAGCTTGATGAGGTGCTGCATCAGATCGCCGTCGTAGTTAGCGGTCTTGTGCTGCATGATGGCGGCCATGCGCTCCAGACCCATGCCCGTATCGAGGTTGCGGTGCGGCAGCTCCGGCATGGAGCCGTCCTCCTGGCGGTCGTACTGGGTAAAGACGAGATTCCAGAACTCCAGGAAGCGGTCGCAGTCGCAGCCGGGCTTGCAGTCGGGGCTGCCGCAGCCGACCTCCTCGCCCATGTCAAAGTAGATCTCGGAGCACGGACCGCAGGGGCCGGTGGGGCCAGCGGCCCAGAAGTTGTCGTCCTCGCCCAGGCGGGAGATGTGATCCTCGGCAACGCCCAGGGAGCGCCACACGTCATGGGTCTCGTCGTCTTCGGTAAAGACGGTGAAGTACAGGCGGTCGAGCGGCAGCTTGAACTCCTTGGTGATGAGCTCAAAGGCCCAAGCGCAGGCCTGCTGCTTGGAGACGCCGCCAAAGGAGAAGTCGCCGAGCATCTCAAAGAAGGACAGGTGACGGCCGTCCTCGCCGATGCAGTCGATGTCGTTGGTGCGGACGCACTTCTGGCAGGAGATCGCGCCGATCTCCTTCATGGTCTTCTTGCCCTGGTAGTACTCCTTAAACTGGTTCATGCCGGCGTTGGCAAGCAGCAGCGAAGGATCGTCAGGGACGAGGGACGAAGAAGGATAGAGCTTAAGACCGCGCTCCTCAAAGAAGTTGAGGAACTTGGAGCGAATCTCGGCCGTAGTCATTGACGGGTAGTCAGCACTCATAGAGGGAATCTCCTCGGTTTCACATCGAAACAGTTCAAACGTAACGATATTACCATCCCACCGCGCCTGTGCAAAAAAGAGGGCCGCCAAACAGCGACCCTCCAGCGAAAGTGCACGTTATTTAGGTCTGTCAAATACTTTGAAAAAAATGATTTCGGTATAATTGCATATAAGAATCGTCCGGAAGGAGCGATCGATGAATAGCAAACGGTTTGTCGTGAATGCACTAACCTCGGTAGCCCTTTTAGCGATCTTCGCTTACTCGAGCTGGTATGTGAACCAGCCGAGATTTGGCTACGCATTGTACGCAGTAACATCTGGCGATAAAGCGTATTACACCCTAAGCGCAATTGACGCCATCTTTTTCTATGTGGCTGGCCCCTTATCAATCGCTTTGATCGCGTTTATTGTTATTTACAACATCAAGAAACGCTAACAGGGCCTATTTGGAATCCGAATCGTCCATGGAGCCGTCGATGCCGGTTTTGGTGTCGTCGTCAGAGCTTGTGTCGTCGTCCTTGGCAAAGGGGTTCTTAAAGAAACCCGTCGCGTCGGGCTGCAGGCCTGAGAGCTTAATCCAGGGATTATCGAGCTCGGGCTTGGGCATGGCCTGGGCCTCGGGCGCGGTCTCGTTGCCGATGAGCTCGGACTCATAGATGAACGTATCGTCGCCAAGCGCGTCGTAGGCGGCAACTGGGTTACCCTCGGTATCGCGATACGGAGTGCCCTTAAACACGGCACCATCGTATGCCACGAGCTGACGCCCGGTCTCGTTCTCAAAGTAGTAGACGAAAATGCCCTTGAGGGCCGCGCACAGCGGAATGGCGATAACCATGCCGATGGGACCCATGAGTGCCGAACCGATAACGAGAGCCGTCAGGCTCATAACGGGATGCACCTGCACCGAGCTCTGCATGACCTTAGGCGAAATGACATTATCGGTGACGTTTTGAGCCACCATGGTCACGACAAGCGTCCACAACGCCAGCATGGGGCTGAACATAAAGCCGAGCACCGTGGCGATCGCCGCACTCACCCAGGGACCGACAACCGGAACCAGGTGCATAATGCCGGTAAAGATAGCCATGAGTGCTGCATACGGATGGCCGATGATCGTAAAACCAATAAAGGCAAGAAAACCGCCACAGATCGATGTGATGACCATGCCACGCATGTAGCCGCCGACCGAACGCGAAAGGATGGCCACCATAAAGCGGTACGAGGTCTCCTTTTCCTGCCCGATGATGGTGCAGACCTCGTGGTGCATGCGGGGATAATCGCAGGCAAGCCAGTAGGCAAGCACCAGACCCAGGAAGATGACGAACAGCTGCGAGGCCGTGTTGGTAATGAGCGGAAACACACCGCGGCCGAGCTCAGCAGCGATTTGCGAGACGTACTTAGACGCTACGGTAACCAACGAAGAAAGATTGTCGTCCAGATACTCCTTGAGCGGCGTGTTGTTGAGCGTCTTAGCGTGCGAGAGCATCTCGTTGAGATCGCCACCCGCAACACGAAGCTGCTCGGGCAGGCGGCTCAGGACTTCCATGATTTGACCGAGCAAAATAGGCGATAGGATGCAGACGACGCCGACGAGCACGGCAACAACCACAATGAGTGCGATGAGCGAACCGAGGCCACGTCCGACACCGTGATGCTCGAGCCAGTTGGTGATCGGAGACATCACAAAAGCGATGATGGAACCGACAGCGAGAAACTCGATGACCGGTGCCAGGATGCCCATAAGGTTAAAGATGACGGCAGCGATGACAATGCAGCCGACGACGCCCCAAATGCGCAGCGTCAGAATGCGGGTATCGCGAAGCGTGCGGTCGATTTGTTGGGGGTGCTCACTCATGAACGAACCATCACTCCGTCGGGATCAATCTTATCTTGAATCTTCTTAAGCGTGCGGCGCAGCAGGCGCGAGACCTGCACCTGCGAGATGCCAAGCTTCTTGGCAATCTCGATCTGGGTCATGCCCTTAACGAAGCGCAGCTCGATAACCTCGCGCTCGCGCGGCGAGAAATCGCGGATAGCTTCCTCGATTACCAGGCGGTCATCGGTAAAGTCGAGCTCGTAGTCGTCGTCGGCATAGCGATCGAGAATCGAAGGCGCATCATCGGAATCGGACGCACCGGGAGCCTCGATGGGCACCGAGGTGTAGGCCGAGGACGATTCCATGGCTTCGAGCACCTCGTCGACGGTTACGCCAAGGTAATCGGCGATTTCCTCAACCTTGGGCGAACGCTGAAGCTCGTTGGTGAGCTTGTCGGTGGCCTGGTTAACCTTGGCAGAGAGCTCCTGCAGACGACGCGGCACGCGCACACTCCAGCCCTTGTCGCGGAAGTGGCGCTTAATCTCGCCCAAGATGGTGGGCGTGGCAAACGTCGTGAACTCGAGTCCGCGCTCGGGATCAAAGCGGTCGATTGCCTTGAGCAAGCCCAAGTACCCGACCTGCAAAAGGTCATCGAGCGGCTCGCCGCGGTTCTTGAATTTGTTGGCAAGAAACCTTACCAGGTTCATATGGGACATGACGAGCTGCTCGCGAGCATCCGGATCACCGGTCTCCTTATAACGACGAAACAGCTCGCGGGTTTTCTCCTTGTCCCAAGCGGTCTTGCCGCTCCGGGAGCGTTCGGTCATATTAGATATCCGCCTTGAGGTCGAGGGAAAGCGTTAGGGGCGCTGTAGTCTTTTCGTAGGAGTCGCACACGCTCGCCAAAATGAGCTCGGCATACACGGCAGCCTGGTCATCCTCATCGACAGTCGCCTGGTCGCCAAAGGTAAAGGTCATGCCCACATGCGATTCGTCGACATCGAATTTGATCGAGATATCGTCGGAATCAACAGCCGTGCAGCCAAAGATGAAGGCTTCTTCGGCAGCCATACGAATGTCCTCGATGCGATCGACGGACATAGAGCACAGGGCGCCGACGTTGGCGGCCGTCATGCGCACCAAGCGCGCGAGACGCGGATCACCAGCAACGCTCAGCGTAATGGGGCAGGTTGCTTCGCTACTCATCGCAGGACTCCTCGGAGGTCTCGGCAGGCGTATAGGTGTAATACTGAGCAGGCTTAGCAGCGGGCTTCTGAACATCATCGTCGTCAGCAGCGGCATCGTCGTCGCCAATCAGAACGCGCTCAGTGGGCTGCTCGGCCTCGGCAGCGGCAGCGGCGAGCTTGCGATCGGCGTCGGCTGCAGGAGCCTTCACCTTATTGAAGAGCTTCTGCACGGCGCCAGCAGCAGAATCAGTCACGCTCGATACGGCATTGCTGGCCTCGGCCACGCTGCCCGTGACCTCGGAAATGTCGCGAACGACCGCCTCAACCTCAACGAGGTTAGACGTCAGAGCATCAACGGCAGTCTTGCTCGACTTGAGGAGCGGCTCCATCTGGGCAAGTGCCGGCGTAAGCTCGTCAACGGCGCCATCAAGCTTTGCCACCACGGGCTGCGCCTCGGCAATCGTATTGTTGAGGTCGGTTACCGTCTTGTCGAGCGAGTCGACAACGGTGCGGGTTTTGCGCAGGGTGAGCGCAAGCTCAACGATAGCCCACACGCCGGCAACGGCAAGCAGCAGCAAGGCGATTTGAATGGGACTCATACAAGCCTCCCAAAGGAATCGAAATACAAACGCTTTCCATGGTACCCCAAAGGGGACCGAACATGCCAAGAGCAGCAACGTGGGACAAAATTATCAGCAGCTACTTCGGTGCATTCCCGCTGCGGTCGCGTTCGCTTTGCTCTACGCGCCATTCTTCCCAACCGCGGCCGGCAGGCTGCCAAAATGCACCGCGTTCTAAGCCTTCGGGCAAATAGCGCTGGTCGACCCAGCCTTCGGGATAATCGTGCGGATACTTATACACACCGTATTCATCGCTGCCCGGGCGATGGCGATCGCGTAGATAACTCGGCACCTCGCGAAGCCCACTAGAGTGGATATCGGCCAGCGCCGCATCGATCGAAGCCTCGCACGCGTTGGATTTAGGCGCCAAGCACACATAGAGTGCAGCCTGAGCCAGGTTAATGCGGCACTCGGGATAGCCAATGACCTCGGCAGACTTAAACGCGGCATGTGCCACCAAAAGTGCCTGCGGATCGGCATTGCCAACATCCTCAGAAGCCTGAATCATAATGCGACGGGCGATAAACTTAGGATCCTCCCCCGCGTCAATCATGCGCGCGAGCCAATAGATCGTGGCATCGGGGTCGCTGCCGCGCATGGACTTGATGAACGCACTGATAATGTCATAGTGCATGTCGCCGTTTTTGTCATACGAAAAACCGCGGCGCGGGTTGGCAATCTTCACGTCATCGACGGTGATGGGATAACGCTCCCCCGCCGCCGGCGCTGGCGTCCCTTCGGTATCGGGACGCGTGACGGCAATCTCGCTCGCCAGCTCGAGCGTCGTCAGGGCAGAGCGCGCATCACCCGCGGCCAGCGTGCAGATGGTCTTGACCGTATCATCATCGGCAGAAAACTTTCCGTTCAAGCCCTGTGGTGCCTCGAGCGCACGCTCAATAAGCGTGGCGATATCCTCATCCTTCAGATGTTCAAGCTCCACCACGCGTCCGCGCGACAACAGTGCCGAATTGACCTCGAAGTACGGGTTCTCCGTCGTAGCGCCAATCATAATGACGGTACGGTTCTCAACTGCATGCAGCAGGGCATCCTGCTGCGACTTAGAGAAGCGGTGAATCTCATCGATGAATAGAATGGTGCGGCGGTCGTAGGTGTTCAGACGGGTCTTAGCCTCATCGATTACGCGGCGCAGGTCCTTCACAGTGCCCGTCACGGCGCTGACCTCGACAAACTCGCTCTTGGTATGGTTGGCGATAATGTGGGCCAGCGTCGTCTTGCCCGTGCCAGCCGGGCCGTACAGAATCACGCTCGACAGCACGTCATGCTCAATCGCGGCGCGCAGCCACGAGCCCTTACCGACGGCCTTTTGCTGGCCCACATACTCGTCGAGCGAATTGGGGCGCATACGCACCGCAAGCGGCGCATTTTTAAAGGAGCGCTCGCGCGTCGAAGCAGAAAAAAGGTCGTCCATAGCCATCAAAAGGTCGTCCATAGCCATCCCGTGCATTAATCAAAATCGTTGTTGACCAACAGTATACCGAAAGGATACGAACTACCGTTCGTTAATATAGGTGCGGTGCGGAAACTTTAGACCTGGGAACAATTTGCTCGTCAGCTCGCAGAAATAACCATCCGTCATGCTTGCGATGTAATCGACGACGGCCTGATCCTTGTCGTCCTGCCAGGCATACGTGCGATCGTAGTAGGAAAGCTGCTGCTCAATGCGCGAAACATGATGCTTAAAGATGTAAGAGAACTCGTCGCCTTTATTTAGATCCTGCAGGCAACGGTCGTAGAGCTTTTCGAAGGCCTCACGCAACTCTGCCTCAGAATCGCCTTCGATACCGCCCTTGCTATAGATCTTCTCGTAGTTCTCGCGCTTCGCCCGGCGGATCTCCTCAAACAGGTCCTCGCTCATCTCGATACGCGGTTTGCCGTAGCTATGCTCAACGATATCGATAGAAGCGTGCGTGAGGATCCAGCTGTTGTAAGCCCCGCCCAGGCCATCGTCAAAAGCGTCGGGTGACAACAGGCCCGCCGCGATGGCGTCTTGGCGATCGCGCCCAACGTAGGCGAGGATATCCGAGATACGCACCACACAGCCCTCGAGGGTCATGGGGCGCAGGTGCTCGATCGCGCCATAGCCCGTGGCAATGCAGTCCTCGACGGTACGGTCGAACTGGTCAAACGACGCCATGTCCGAGAGTTCAAAGACACGCTGCTCGTACTCGCCGTTATGGCACAGCACGCCGTCGAGCGTCTGGAGCGACACGTTGCGGCCGTACAGCGCGTCGAGCACGCGGACGGACTGCACGTTATGGAAAAAATAACGACCCGTACGCTCGTGATAGATATCGTTGAGGAAACGCTCGCCGGCATGGCCAAAGGGCGTGTGGCCCAAATCGTGGCCCAGGCCAATCGCCTCGATCAAATCGCAGTTGAGGCCCAGGGCACGGCCGATATCGCGGGCAATGCGCGAGACGAGCTGCACATGAAGGCCGCGCCGCGACAGGTCGTCGTTGCTGCGAAAGCTAAAGACCTGCGTTTTGCCTGCATAACGCGTGTACGCAGGAAGATGAAGAATCTTTTCGGTATCGCGCATAAACGCCGGACGCATAAGCGTGCCTTTGTCGGCAGCGCGATCTATACGACGAATGACCTGGTCGTCGCAGCATCGATAAGGATTAACGACACCCGAGGCGCGGTCGGCGGCGATACGCTCGACCAGCTCGGGCAACAACGCCGCGGGAATGCGGTCCATGCGCGCCTTAATGACGGCCGTTTCTTGATTAGTTGCCATGGCATGCTCCTTAAAAAGGATGCGCAATCGGTTACAATGTCCAGCCCACGACCTCGATTATGGCAAATATCGGCACCAAAAATGGCAGCAACGGCAGGGAGCGCGATTTTGTAAAGAGGCAGGAGAGGGCCAGGACCAGGAGCGCGACGGCAAATGCCACGATGCCGCCCAGAGGGTCGAGCGTGCAAAGCGCGAAAAGCGCCTTGGCATCCCCCATGCCGATGCCGGGGGCCTGGCGGAAACGCCGCCAAAGCGACTCGGTCAGCACAAGGGAAAGGTACACGATAACGGCAGGACCGGCGTGGTCAAGCGCCGTGTTCAAGCCCCTGTCCAGCCAAACGCCTGCAAACGCCGCCACGGCGCATGCGGCGGCAAGCGCGTTGGGAAACCGCCGTTCACGGACATCAATCACCGCACCGGCAAAGGCGCAGATCCAAAAGGGAATATAGACCATTGAACACCTCCCGTGGCAGTCACTCAAAAGCAAAAACCACCACAAAGGTGCCTGTCCCCTTCGTGGTGGTTTTGGTGGTGATTATTTAGCGCCCTGCATGACCTCGTCGAGGGTAACGTTGACAGCGTGTTGCGTCGGGACCCAGTCGACCTTCAGGAACAACGCAGCCACCGTGATGGGGATATAGCTGAACATAAAGATCGGGAAGGTAAACAGGTTGGTCACCAGGCGCCACTTTTGCGCACAATGAATGTGCTTGTACTCGAAGATGGTCGTAAGTAGCGCCAGGATAAAGAAGGTCTGATACATCATCGCGAAGGTCATAATGAGCGAGGCGGCACAAGCCTGCATCTCAACCTCGGTAGCCAAAAAGCCATGCGAAAGACCGCCGACGATCAGGAACGTGGCGTTGGCGAGCATCGAAATCAGCGATAACAGCATACCAGGGGCAATCGTCATAAACATGTCGTAGGCGGCAAAACGATGATAGCGGAAGGTCGACTTGACCAGATGCTTACCGTAGGTAAAGAACACCTGGTAGAAGCCCTTGGTCCAGCGCATACGCTGCTTCCAGGACGCCTTAAACGTCACAGGCTGCTCGTCAAAGAACTCCGCCGGCGCATAGCCAATACGAATGCCGTGAATAGCGCAGAACGTGGTGAACTGAATATCCTCGGTCAGCGTATGGAACTGCCAGCCGTGCATGCCCTCAATAACGCTAGCCGAGATAAGGTAGCCCGAACCCGATACGGCGCAGGACGTCTTGCAGATATTACGCGCGTTGTTAAGGAAACGCGCCTCGCGCAGGTACCAAGTGGCGTTGGCAGCCGAGATCCACGAGCTGCCAAAGTTCTTGGAGTTGCGGTAGCTTGTGACCACATGGAAGCCCTGGTCAAAGGCGTCATTCATCTTGGAGACGTAATCGCGGGAGATAACGTTGTCGGCATCGAAGATAAAGAAGCCCTCAAAGGTATCGGGATACTCGTTAAGAATGCGGTCAAAACCAAAGTCCATGACCCAGCTCTTGCCTTTACGGGCCAGGTCGTTTCGCTCGTACACGACAGCGCCCGCCTCGCGCGCGAGCTGCGCGGTGTTATCGGTGCAGGCATCGGCGACCACGAAGACCTCGATGAACTCGGACGGATAATCCTGGTCCTTGATGGAGCGAACGAGGTTGGCGATAACGGCCTCCTCGTTGTGTGCTGCAATAAAGAAGGCATACCGGTGGAGTTTTTTGGCCTTGGGAGGCGCGACCTCGCCGCGGAGAGCACCGATGACAAAGAAGACCACCTGGTACAAGAAGCAGACCGTGAGCAGCGTGACGACAATCTGGTTGAAGATCACGATGGGTGTGTTGGTTTGTAAAAAGGCGAGCATGCAGGCTCCCAGGAACGTGTTACGTAAACAACCGTATATCTTACCGCAGGCTTACCGAGTTCAAGAAACCACCTAATACTGGCTAGGCTTCGAGCAGGCCGAGCTGCGGTACGATTTCGTCGCCGGCAGCAGTGCGGCCAAGCGAACGCGGGGCTAAGTCGTCGAGGACGGCGGCGAGATCCCACGGCAGCTCGTCGCGGCACTCAATGCGCTCTCCCGTCACGGGATGATCGAACGCCACGCGCCAGGAATGGAGGAATTGCCTGGTCAGACCCTGATCGGCACGCGCATCGCACTTACCGTAGAGCGGATCGCCCACGCAGGCGTGGTTGATATGGCGCATGTGCACGCGAATCTGATGCGTGCGACCGGTAAACAGGTGACACTCAACGAGTGTGTAGCCGTCATCAAAGCGCGTGGAATCAAAGCGCTCAAGGACCTTAAAGGTCGTGATGGCCTGGCGTGCAAAAGGATCATCGGAAACCGCCATCTTGACACGGTCACGTGTAGAACGGGCAATGCCGGTGTTAATGGTGCCCTCATCCATGGCGATATGACCGTGAACGAGCGTAATGTAGCGGCGGTCGAGCGTGCGCGTACGGATAAGATTTTGGAGCGCGCGCTGGGTATCGTCGTCCTTTGCCGCAAGCATAAGACCCGAGGTATCGCGATCCAAACGATGTACGATACCGGGGCGGTCCTCGCCCTGCACGGTGCCCAGATGGTCGATACCGCAGTGATAGACCAGCGCATTCGCGAGCGTACCGCTCTCATGACCATGCGCAGGATGGCACACCAGGCCGCGCTGCTTGGAGAGCACGATGAGGTAGTCGTCCTCATAGCGAATGTCGAGCGGGATGGCCTCGGGAATCACGTCGGTGGGATCGTGCGGTTCGGGCAAATCAACCGAAATACGGTCACCGGCTCGCACGGCGTACTTTTTGGACAGGCAGGTCTCGCCATTGACCACTACGACCCCACCCTCAATCAGATGTGCGCAGGCAGAGCGCGTAGGGCAGCCGTCATTGGCGCCCAGATAGGCGTCAAGACGCTGACCAGCGGCATCGTCGGCAACAAGGATATGGATGTCGGCCATTAGCGCTCAGTCCTTTCGCGAATCTTGCGGGCACGCTCCCCACGTTGTTTAGCCTTGCGCTTGGCGCGGGCCTCGTCACGGGCGTTAAGCTCGGCGGTCGCATCGACCTCACGAGCCGCGGGGCTCAAGAACATGTAACCGAAGAGCGCCAGCACCACACCGACCGTAATGCCGATATCGGCCACATTGAAGACGGGGAAGTCGATGAAGGTGGTGGCAATAAAATCGGTCACGAAGCCAAAGGCCAAACGATCGATAGCGTTGCCGATAGCACCACCCGCAACAATCGCCATGCCCACAACCTCAAGATGGGCGAGCTGAGGTGCACGAACGAGGTACACGGCAATAGCGATAATGACCGCCAACGCCAGCACGGCAAACGCGATGCCATGCCCCTCGCCCATGCTAAAGGCAGCACCGATATTGCGGACAAACATAAAGTCGAAAACACCGGGGATGACGGTCACATGCAAGGCGTCGCCCACGGCACGAACCGCAAGCTTGGTCAGCTGGTCAACAAGCAGCACAACCAACGCCACCCCACCAGCAACACCCAACCGCCAACGCAAAGGCGGCGTCATATCCGCACCACGACCCAAAGAAATCCCCTACCCTCAGATAATCAAATTCCGTTTAACGCAAATAACCATCTTATATTGCCACACGCAGAGCGCACGACACATTCGCTAACGTCAGATAAATAACCAGCATAAAAGAAAGCGGCATTCCGGATAACGGAATGTCGCTTTTCTTCAGCGGAGCAAATGGACCGAAGGCGCCTAAATTCTCCCTATAAATAAAATGCCGAGTTACCGTGCCTTAAAGGGCATTCGCGCAGCGCTTGCAAATGTGAGCGTGGCCGTTGTACTCGCCGACGGTGGTGCGGTAGTTCCAGCAACGGTCGCAGCACTCGCCCTCGGCAGCATCGATGGCAACAGAAAGCTCCTCGCCCTGGGTAAGCTCAACATCGGAGACGATGTAGAACTCGGCCAGGTCGACGGCCTTGTCGCCGGTCAGCAGCGCATACATTTCGGCGGGAACGACCGCCTTGACGCGGACCTGCTGGCTCTTGGTGAAGGTGCCGGCGGAGCGGGCATCCTCAAGGGCCTTGGTCACGACGCTACGGAGCTCGAGTGAAGCCTCGAGCACGCCCTCAAACTCGTTGGCCTCGTCGACCGTGATGGGCGACTTGTACCAATCGAGCAGCGCGGCGTACTTCTGGTGATCGACGCAGCCGGCGGGCGCATAGGCCATGGCCTCGTCGACCGTATAGGACAAGATCGGCTGCAGGTCGCGCATGAGCATCGAGAAGAGCTCGGCGAGCACGGTCTGGGCGCTGCGACGCTCGAGCGAGCCGGGCTTCTCACAGTACAGACGGTCCTTCAGGGCGTCGAGGTACACGTTGGAAAGCTCGGTAACCACGAAGTCGTAAAGCGCACGGTAAGCGCGCGGGAACTCGTAGCAAGAGTAAGCATCGTCGACCTCGGCCTGGACCTGGGTCAGACGGGCAACCATGAGCTTGTCGAGCGGCAGCAGGTCGGCAAAAGCGACGCCGTCGGTCTCGGGCTCAAACTGGCCCTCAAGCTCGGAGAGCAGGAAGCGCAGCGTGTTGCGGAAACGACGGTAGGCATCGGACGTACGAGCGAGAATCTCGTGGTCGATGGAAACGTCGGAGCTGGTGTCGACCGAGGCGACCCACAGGCGGATGATGTCGGCGCCCATCTCGTCACAGACCTTATTGGGGTCGATGACGTTGCCAAGCGACTTGGACATCTTACGGCCCTGGCCGTCGAGGGTGAAGCCCTGCGAGACGACCGCCTTGTACGGAGCGTGGCCGTTGGCGCCCACCGAGGTAAGCAGCGAGCTCTGGAACCAACCGCGGTGCTGGTCGGAGCCCTCGAGGTACACATCCGCCGGATACTCCAGCTCGGGACGGTACTCGCAGACGGCCTTCCAGGAAACGCCGGAATCCCACCACACGTCGAGGATGTCCTTATCGGCCTTGAGGTGATGGCCGCCGCACTTGGGGCAGACGCAGGCCTCGCCCAGGTAGCTCTCGGGAGCGTCGGTGAACCAGGCGTCGGAGCCCTTATCGTGGAAGAGCTTGATGACGGCGTCGAGCGTGGCGTCGTTCATGACCTTCTCGCCGCAGTCGGCGCAGGTGTAGCTGGGGATAGGCACGCCCCAGTTGCGCTGACGGCTGATGCACCAGTCGGGACGCTGCTCGACCATGGCGCCAATGCGGTTGGCGGCATGCGCCGGATACCATTTAACGTTCTCGCGGACCTCCTTGCCAGCCTGCTCGCGCAAGCCAGTCTTGTCCATCGAGACAAACCACTGGTCGGTAGCACGGAAGAGCACCGGGTGCTTGCAGCGCCAGCAGTGCGGATAGCTGTGCGTGATCTTCTTCTCGAGGACCAGGGTGCCGCGCTCACGCAGGAACTCGATAATGTGAGGGTTGGCCTCGTCGGTATCCATACCGCTGAAGGGGCCACCGGTGCCAAACTCCTCACCGGTGTAGAACTTGCCGTCGTCGTCGACCGGCATGCAGATGTCGGTGATGCCCTCCTTGAGGCAGGCAAAGTAGTCGTCGACGCCGTGGCCGGGCGAGTTGTGGACGATACCGGTACCGTCATCGACACCGACGTAATCGGCCAGCAGCGCCACGCCCTCAACGCCGTCAAAGATCGGCTGCTTGTAGTGGATGTGGTGGAAGGTCTCGGCGGGAACCACATAGGGCTTGCCGTCGACCATAACCGGGGTGTACTCCCAGCCAAACTCCTCGCAGCACTTGGGAGCCAGGTCCTCGAGCATGACCTCGGCACGACCCTCGTGCTCAACGGCGACATAGGCGGCGCCGGGCTTGAGGGAAACGGCCTGGTCGGAGGGGATGGTCCACGGCGTGGTCGTCCAGATGATAAAGTCGACCGGGCCGTCGAAGTCCTCGAGGCCGGCGGGCTTGGAAGTCATCTCAAAGCGCACGAAGATGGACGGGCTCGTCTCGTCGGAGTACTCAATCTCGGCCTCGGCCAGCGCGGTATGGCAGTGCTTGCACCAGTGAACCGGCTTGTGGCCGCGATAGATCATACCCTTATCGAACATGGCCTTAAAGACCTCGATATCGGCGGCATCGTGCTGGTGATAGAGCGTCAGGTAGGGATTGTCCCAGTCGCCGAGCACACCCAGACGACGGAAGCCGGCCTTCTGCAGCTCGATGTTCTCGACAGCGAACTTGTTGCAGAGCTCACGGATCTTAGCCGTGGAGGTCTGGTTGAACTTCTCGGTGCCGAGCTTCTCCTCGACCTTGTGCTCAATCGGCTGGCCGTGGCAGTCCCAACCGGGGACATAGGGAACCTCATAGCCCTGCATCATCCAGTAACGGTTGATCATGTCCTTGGAGATCTTGTTCATGGCATGGCCGATGTGGATCGGGCCGTTGGCGTACGGAGGACCGTCGTGCAGCACGAACTTCTTGTGACCCTCGTTCTTCTTCAGAACCTGCTCGTAGACCTTGTTGTCCTGCCAGTCCTTGAGCCGCTTGGGCTCGGACTTGGAAAGACCGGCACGCATGGGAAAACCGGTCTTGGGCAGATTCATCGTCTGCTTGTACTCGTTTGCCACGGTACCCCTTTCTTGTCATGGGCGCGCACGCCCTCTGGGCACCAAAAAAGCGCCCGTCCCTACAAGCTGGGACGAAGCGCCACAAACGGGCTGCACGCCCGCAAAAGCTCTTCGTTTAACCACCCAGCTTAGATGCCCTCGCCCGCGTATTCGCGCGCTCGCATCCGTTACTCGGCTGGTCTGCATCGACGACCATCTCGGCGATGTCTACTAAGACGTGCCTGTGCGGCGCGCCCGTTGGGACCGCAGCTCCGGGGTGATTTTCATCGGTCGCATGCACGGGTTCTCAGCGCTCCCCGCTCTCTGTAGCATGCGGACGGCCGACTACTCGTCCCCATCAACGCTTATGCGCTGTATGGTAACACGGTCAACGCCGGCGAAAAACCCTCAACATCGGTTTCATACTTTAGAAACTTCTCGCGATCGCAAGCACTCACTTGGAGCAAAATACCTGAAAGCACTTTATCTAACGAAAGAAGGCTGCTATGCGCACGATTGGAATGAGCGACTACACCGTCGGCGAGGACTGCTTTGACGAGCTGCCCGGCGCACTGGACGAGTACGGAGCGACCAAGGTCGCGATTATCGGTGGTAAACGAGCACTGGCAGCGGCGCTTCCCGGTATCGAAGCGGCGCTGGAGGGCACCGACGTCGAGATTCTGGAGACGCGCGTCTACGGCACCAACAGTACGCGCGCCAATATCGCCAAGGTTGTGAACTCCCCTGTCTGCCAAGAAGCCGACGTTCTTATCGCATGCGGCGGCGGCAAGGCGCTCGACACCGTCAAGACAGCGGCCATCGAGCTCAAGAAGATCGTCTTTACGGTACCGACGATCTGCTCCAACTGCTCGGCCGCGACCGCCATTGCCGTTGTCTACAACGACGACGGCTCGCTCGAGGGCTATTCGTACCCAAACCGCCCCGCGCACATCTTCATCAACCCCAAGATCATCGCCGAGGCTCCGGCGGAGTACTTCTGGGCGGGCGTGGGCGATGCCCTGTCCAAGCAGCCCGAGGTCGAGTACGCCACGAGCGCCGGCAACCTGGAGCACACCGCCGGACTTGGCCTGGCACTCGCCCACACCTGCTCCGAGCCGCTGTTTACCTATGGCGTGCAGGGTCTAGAGGACGTGCGCCAGGACCTGTCGAGCGAGGCCGTCAAGCAGATCGCGCTCGACATCGTGGTCAACACGGGCTATGTCTCGAACCTGACCAACCAAAACGATTACTACTACAACTCGAGCGTGGCGCATGCGTTCTACAACGCCACGTGCAGCATCCCGCGCGAGGGCTCCTACCTGCACGGCGAGGTCGTGAGCCTGGGCGTGCTCGTGCTGTTTGCCTATACGGGCGATACCAAGAACCTTGAGCGCTACGCCGCCTTTAACAAGCAGATGGGGCTGCCCGTGACGCTTGAGCAGGTCGGCCTTTCCGAGGCCGACATCCCTGCCCTGTGCGAGTTCGCGCACGCCACCAACGAGTGGAAGCAGGGCAACCCCGAGCCCTTCACCGACGAAAAGTTCGCCGCCGCCATCAAGGCTGCCGACGCTTACGGCCACACGCTCTAGGGCTGGCCCAAAACCACCACAAAGGGGACAGGCACCTTTCTGGTGGTTTTTTATTGCTCCAGCATTCAGTTCGTACTCGAACCCGATTCTTTACGAGAAAGGGTTCGGGTACGTTTTTTGTTTATCGGAAATTCTGCGGAAGGACTACTCGGAACGGTAAACAGGAACGAACAGAGGCAGGGCATCATCGTGGTGATGGTATCCTGCCTTTTGTTTTGCGGGATCAAGGTCGCTTTATGCGAACTTGATCGCCACTTATATGGGGCATTGATGGCAATTGCTTCGTACGTGCATACCGAGAGCCTGTACACCTCTGGCAAGGCGTAAAACACTAGACTTTATTCCAAAGTCCGTGTGCTAAGGGGGCAGCAATGACCCGAAAAACCAATGGCTGAAAGGTAAAAAGGTAATTGTACCACTGGT
>CABUDQ010000013.1 GCA_902490365.1 uncultured Collinsella sp.
ACAGACTGATTGGAAGAGGAGTTTGTTTCTCTCCCGGGATAATATCATTCAGTGTGCTTGATGCACTTAAGTTGAGCGACGAGCTCAGCAACGATGCCAGCGCAAAGGTGCTTTTCGCTATGGGTGTTAACGATTTATCGAGTGTGTTTCCTAGGGAAATATTGGGGTCGTAATCGACGCGAGCGATGAATTTACTCTACAAGTTGGATGCGCATGAGATTGCGCAGCGCGGGCGGGACGTTGCCCATTGGTGGCGTCCCGCCCGCGCTTCGTTGGCTATACGTGATGCGGCAGCTCCAGCATGAGGTCGTCTCGCGCTTCTTCGAGACTCGCCTGGCCTGCCTATGCGTTTTGCTAGGCGGGCCTTCTTATGCCGCGGGTGTGGATAGCCTTACCATTGTGGGGCAGACCTTCGACGAGCCGGGTGTCTCGGGCCCCGGCTGGGTGGCGCGCACGTTGTTGCTGCTGGCGACGGATCGGTCGATGATTGTCGCTTCTTTGGTGTGTACGCCTCCGATGGCCGGTTTGTCGTGGATGCCCATTGGGTGGATGCGACCGGCGCCAGCGCGGGCGTTGCCTGCAAGAGCGGCTCGCTTACGTCTGCACTGTTTGTGTCGCCGACGGGCGGGGCCTTTGGTAGCTCCAGCGTGATTGACGTCAGTGGGGTCGTTGCTCAGCATGTGGTAATTGAACCCACAGGCGCCCAGCCGCCGGCGGGGAAGACCCAGCCCGGTATCGATGAGCCCACCGGTGGCAATCCCGCGGGGGATACAAAGCCCGGTAGCGAAGAAAAGCCCGGTGATGAGACCAAGCCCAGTGAAAACCCGCCCCCCACGCCTGATTCGTCGCCCAAGTCGGACGCCAAGCCCGCGCCCGCGTCTATCAAGACGCCTGCGACCAAGACCACCAAAAAGACCAAGCCCGCAACAACGCAAGCCGCCGCGCTCCCTAAGACCGGCCACGGTGACTGGGCGGTTGCGTGCCTTGCCCTCGTCTTCCTAGGTATGTTGTTGGCCACCATAAAAGTTCGGGCACTTCGCTGAGGGCCTTATTTGCCAATGTAGTTTCTGCCGCTTCTTTCCCACATTTCTCTGAATTAATAATGCAGATTGCTTGAACTCGGCTTGTGGCTTGCCATGTATTTGAATTTGACTAAACTTAACTTATAAATTAACCAAATTTGGTTTCATCTGAAGCGGAGGGGGTGGCCTTTGGCTAGTGACTATGAGCTTGTCGAATATGCTGATCCCGAGGGACGACCTTTTTGGGAACTAACCACCTCCCCTGAGAACTCTCAGTTTCAGAAGATGATGTCTGATCCTAAAACGAAGTTTACCGCTCGTAAAATGATCAATCAGATTTCAAAAATCTATGATTACGGACTAAAGGATGTCACTGGAACGTCAAAGCTTCGATGTATCGAGCCTAAGATTGGGCTATACGAACTCAAGGGTTTTGATGGGGTTAATCGAGAAATGGTCTACGCGATTTGCCAAGGCGTGGACAAGATTGTTTTGCTTTTTTGGTTTTAGGGCCATCAAGGCTCGGGAAATATTTCCAAAGAAATTAAACGCGCAAAACAGTTGGCCCCGATAGCAAAGCAGCTTTTGGAGTCATAGCGTCGGCTTTTTGCCCGCTTACGAAACGGAGACTTGTAATGGTTAAGGTCGATTTATCAGACTTTTACGCGGAAACGGAAACGAGCGAAACCCGTGCCTATGAGCACGCACTAGATATTGAGTTTATTGTTCATCGCGAGATGCAGCGCTCGGGCTTGAGTAAAAGTGAGCTGGCAAAGCGTATGGGCGTGAGTCTTCAGTCGCTTTCGAAATTGTTGAATTCTCAGCCCAACATGACGCTGAAAACAATCGCAAAGTTTGAGCTTGCGTTGGGTATCAAAATCATTCCTCAGGCCATTTCCGGTTATTCGAATGAGGCGCCGTTTTCTTCGTCTAATAATTCTGTCCGAGAACAATGGTCTTCATTTAACAGCGACTGCTCGGCGAAACGATTGAACTTTGAGATGATTCCGGGAGGTTTGGCTGCATGAGCAAGGATTTCATTGCGCCTATTCAGGTTGTTCATTTGTTTGTTGTCGACTCAACTTTTCATATCGAGAATGAGCCCTCCCAGAATATGGATTTAAAAGTTGACGTTAGCTATCAGGACGTCCATCTATTGAGGAACAAGGCGGGCGAGCGTGCAGACTTAAAGCTGTATGTGTGTGGCAGTCTGATTGATAGGGACGATGCAAAGGAAAAAATGCGCGCTGATGTGACGGTTGCTATTTCGGTGTCAACAAAAATGCCGTTCGACATTTCAGACGATGAAGCGCGCCGTTATCTTCTCTCTAATGCGATTTCCATGGCGTATGGTCACGCTAAGAGCTATCTGATAGTCGTTACTGGACTTTCGCCCATGGGGGCTTTGACGCTGCCGGCAATTCTTCCTTCGGAATTGGCAGCGGACAGCGATGCGTCTTTCCAAAGTGAGTAAGTTGTTCTCGAGTTGGGTTTTGCCTGCCACTGTGTGCAAATGTAACGAGGTGCAGAATCGGTAGTTTGACTGATTCGGCACTTTTATTTCGAAGTTTCTAGTTGAAGTCCTGCGATGCCCGTGCTACGACAGCTAAATTGACCGTGACGTCCCGTCTTGCGACACGCATGTAGCTCCGCACGGGTATTATGGTGAAAGCGATTTCAACGACAGGGGTGCTCGTGGTAAAGATGAAAGATGTGGCCGAGCTGGCGGGCGTTTCGAGCGCCGCTGTCTCGCGCTACCTCAATGGTGGGTATATCTCGGCGGACAAGGCCGAGCGCATTAAGCAGGCGATTGAGCTGACCGGATACGTGCGATCCAGCCAGGCTCGCGCGCTGCGAACCGGTTCCACCAAGCTCATCGGCGTCATCGTGCCTAAGATTAATTCCGAGTCGGTGAGCCGTATTACCGCCGGTATTGGTCAGGTACTCTGCCGCCGTGGCTACCAGATGCTGCTCGCCAATACCGATAACGTGGCCGAGCGCGAGCTCGAATACCTCGACCTGTTCCAGAACCATCCGGTCGATGGCATTGTGCTGGTGGCGACCATGATCACCGAGGCACACCGTCGCGCGATTGAGTCTTGTCGCGTACCCCTTGTGCTGATCGGCCAACATGTCGATGGCGCGGCGTGCGTGTATCACGACGATTACGAGGCCGCCTTTGAGCTGGGCCATGCGCTTGCGGGTCGCGTGGATGGCAAGATTGCCTACATCGGAGTTACGGATGAGGACCGCGCGGCCGGTTTCGACCGTCGTCGCGGTTTTGAGGCCGGCTTGCGCGCCGCGGGCAACCCGCTCGATGCCGCGTTGATTCGCATGGGCTCGTTTACGCTCGATTCGGGCTATAGCGCGCCATCGATGAGGTTCGTGGGTTTGGCGAGGGCATGCGCCGCGTGAGTGGTTTTGGCGACAACGCGTTTTTGCGTGCGCTGACGGGCGGTATTCCCACCGTGCATTATGGCTACCTGACCAGTGGCATCGAGGCCACCAATATGCTGATCGACACGCTCGATGGCGTGGAAGGGGAGAGCTGCTTAAAGACCCTCAAGCTCGGCCATCAGCTTATGAATGTCTAGGCTTACGTGATCTACCGCGCGCTCAACATCTAGGCGATTCGTCGCCTATCGGCGCTATACTGCAGCCGTTGCCCATGATGCGGGAAACATCCGCATCGTGGGTTTTTGTTTTGAAGGGAAGGTACCTTATGGATGTGCGGCAGCTAGAAGAGGCCTGGGCTGCAAGGGCCGGCGCGCGTGAGGCGCGGTTGCTTGCGGCCTCGCATGTGCCGGCGGCGCTGTCTCTGCTGGGGATTGTACGTCCTGGCGATCGCCTGGTTGCGCTTGCCGATGATTTTGCCGATGCGTTTGCGCACGGCTTTGATGGCCGCGACGTTGTACTCGTGGGGGAGCCGTGCGCCGAGGCATTTGCCGCCGCGTCCGAGGGTTTTGATGCTTCGTTTGATGCCGAGGGGCCGCACCTGTGGTGGTTCGTCAACTCTATCGGCGGGTTTGGTCTGCGCGTCCCCGATCTTCGCGCTCTGGGTCGCGTGGCTCGCGAAGCCCGCGCGCTGCTTGTGGTAGATAACACCGTGGCGTCTGCTTTTGGCTGCGATCCGCTGCGGCTGGGTGCTGCGCTGTCGCTCGAGGCGCTCGATCGCGTGTGCGCCGGCAAAGCTCCGCGCAAGCTCGTTGCCGCTTCGGTGACGCGTTCGCAGCTCAAGCGCCATCGTGTGGATGCTGCTGCCGAGTGCGCACATGCCCTGCTTGAGGGCTGCGGCTTGGCTAAGCTTGATTTGCCTGCTGACGAGGCCGATGTGCTGGAGCGTGGGCTTTCCTCGCTCGACGCTCGCATTCAGGCTCACTTCGATCGCGCCCGTGCACTGGCCGAGTACTTGGCCGCAAATGAGATGGTGCGCAACGTTCGCTATCCCGGGCTGACCTCGCATTCCGACCATGCCATCGCGACCGGCATCCTGGAGCACGGTTTTGGCCCGGCAGTTGAATTTGACCTTATCGAGCGTAGTGCGGATGACCTGTTCGATGCTTTGCCGGGGGAGTTTCGTACATCGCCCGCCGGCGGCGCAACGACGCGCCTTTCGGTCCCACGCGGTAAGCAGGGGGGCACCATTCACCTCTTCGCCGGCACCGACGACCCCTTGATCGTGGCCGCCACCCTAGACAATGCCCTCCGCAAGTAGCTAATTTGGGACGGGGCTTTTTTAGCTACCCAATGTCAATTTTGGCTATGAGTCAAGAATGCTCTGGATGGGTAGCTAAAAAAGCCCCGTCCCAAATTGGCTAGTCTTTGATGCAGGCGATGAGGGCGTCGGCTTTAGTGGCGATGACCTGGTTGATATCGGCCTGCAGCTCCTCGTAGACTGCTATGGCTCGCTCGCCGGCGGGGGTGAGGGTGGATCCGCGGGCGCCGTCGCGCTCGATGAGCTTGCAGCCCAGCTGCCCTTCAGCCTCGTTTACGATGCGCCATGCCTTGGAATACGCCATGCCCATGCTCTTGGCGGCACGGTTGAGCGAGTGTTCGTGGGCAATACCCTGCAGCAGCAAGACGCAGCCGTGGCCGAACACGCCCGGCAGGTCTTTGTCGCACGCTTGAATGACCAACTTTGCCGTCGTCTTGTACTTCATACGCTCCACGTCTCCCCGCTAAAGTGTTTGCTGGGCAAACGCAAAGCCTGCGTCAAACCCTCGTGTGCTCTTCTTAAATCATGCATTGTAGCAGTCAAAGTGCGTTAAGATACTTCCCCAGTATTGGGCGCCCAAGGTTGGGCTGGGTCCTATGAGGCCTGCAGCCGACCGGTCGCATGGAAAAAGGAGAAACATGGCTACGTTCTTTCCCGGTGAGTCCCACACGTTTTCGGAGTATCTGCTGGTCCCTGGCTATTCGTCCTCGCAGTGCATCCCCAACAACGTCTCTCTTAAGACGCCGCTAACCCGCTTTAAGCGCGGTGAGAAGCCGGCAATCACCCTGAACATCCCCATGGTTTCCGCCATCATGCAGTCCGTCTCGGGCGTCGACATGGGTGTCGCGCTCGCTACCGAGGGTGGCCTGTCCTTCATCTACGGTTCTCAGACCCCCGAGTCCGAGGCTGCTATGGTTAAGGCCGTTAAGGATCACAAGGCTGGTTTCGTTCAGTCCGATTCCACGCTGACCCCCGACATGACCATGGAGCAGGTCATCGAGCTCAAGGAGAAGACCGGCCACTCCACCATGCCGGTCACCGACGACGGCACTCCCAAGGGCAAGCTCCTGGGCATCGTCACCAGCCGTGACTATCGCCCCAGCCGCGATGACCACCAGAAGAAGGTTTCCGAGTTCATGACCCCGCGTGAGCAGCTCATCGTGGGCGACAAGAACATCAGCCTCAAGGTTGCCAACGACGTCATTTGGGACAACAAGCTCAACGCCCTGCCGATCGTCGACGACAACGATCACCTTATGGGCATCGTCTTCCGCAAGGACTACGACAGCCACAAGACCAACCCCAACGAGCTGCTCGATAACGACAAGCGCTATATGGTCGGCGCCGGTATCAACACCCGCGACTATGCCGAGCGCGTGCCGCTGCTCATCGAGGCTGGCGCCGATGTCCTGTGCATCGACTCCTCCGAGGGCTTCAGTGAGTGGCAGAAGCGCACCATCGAGTGGATTCGCGCCAACTACGGCGAGGACGTCAAGGTCGGTGCCGGTAACGTCGTCGACGCCGAGGGCTTCCGCTTCTTGGCCGACTGCGGTGCCGACTTCATCAAGGTCGGTATCGGCGGCGGTTCCATCTGCATCACTCGCGAGACCAAGGGTATCGGTCGTGGCCAGGCCACCGCGCTGATCGACGTCTGCCGCGCCCGTGACGAGTACTACGAGGAGACCGGTGTTTACGTGCCCGTGTGCTCCGACGGCGGTATCGTATACGACTACCACATGACGCTCGCCCTTGCTATGGGTGCCGACTTTATGATGCTGGGTCGCTACTTCGCCCGCTTCGATGAGAGCCCGACCGAGCGCGTCAACGTCAACGGCCAGTACATGAAGGAGTACTGGGGCGAGGGTTCTGCGCGTGCTCGCAACTGGCAGCGCTACGACCTGGGCGGCGCGGCGAAGCTCAGCTTCGTCGAGGGCGTTGACTCCTACGTTCCCTATGCCGGTTCCCTCAAGGACGGCGTGGGCGGCACGCTCTACAAGGTCAAGTCCACGATGTGCAACTGCGGCGCCCTCTCGATCCCCGAGCTCCAGGAAAAGGCACGCCTGACCCTGGTCAGCTCCACCTCCATCGTCGAAGGCGGTGCCCACGACGTCGTGGTGAAAGACTCTCAGCAGTCTGTGTCTTATCGATAAGCGGCTTTCCCAAGCACCGCACCTTGGACCTCAAACCGTCGCTCGCGTACCAAAGTACGCGTCGCTCCTCTTTCACGGCAATCTGCGGCACTTGGAAAACCCGACCATGCTTGGGCGGGTAACAAATAGCGGTTGATTCACAACCACGTTATTTAGATAAAGCGAGATGCCTGCAAGTCGCAGGCATCTCGCTTGTCGTATTTGCTATTATCAACCAAGTTAACCTTAGGGTCGGGCGGCTTAGCTTTGTTCGCTACAAGTTCCGCACGCAAAGAAGAGCACTTAATGTGCTCTTCGTCTTGCGCAGGACTGTCCGCAGTAGCGAATAAAGCTAAGCCGTCCGACCCCAGCTAAGATTAAAGGAGCTGATATGTGCGATTGCACAGATCATAAGGACGAGATTCCCGCCTACGACGCGCAAGCCATTGAGTCCCGGTGGATGAAGGCATGGGACGACGAGAACCTCTTTGCCGTCGACACCGACGCCAGCAAGCCCAAGAAGTACGTGCTCGAGATGTTCCCGTATCCGTCGGGCGACCTGCACATGGGCCACGCGCGCAACTATACCATCGGCGATGCCATGGCCCGTCAGGCCCGCATGCGCGGCTACGATGTGCTGCACCCCATCGGCTTTGACGCCTTTGGCCTGCCTGCCGAGAACGCCGCCATCAAGCACAACACGCAGGCTGCCGCCTGGACGTATAAGAACATGGACCAGGCTCTCGCCACGATGAAGCGCATGGGCTTCTCCTACGATCTGGATCGCATGGTCAAGACCTGCAGCCCCGATTATTACCGTTGGGGCCAGTGGATCTTTGAGAAGTTGTGGGAAAAGGGCCTGGTTTACCGCAAGAAGAACCCGGTCAACTGGTGCCCCACCTGTAAGACCGTTCTGGCCAACGAGCAGGTCACCGAGGGCAAGTGCTGGCGCTGCGGCACCGAGCCCGAGAAGCGCGACCTGGAGCAGTGGTACTTCAAGATTACCGAGTACTCTCAGGAGCTGCTCGATGACCTGGAGAAGCTCCCCGGCTGGCCCGAGCGCGTCAAGCAGATGCAGGCCAACTGGATTGGTCGTTCCGAGGGCGCCGAGGTCGACTTTACCCTGTGCGACCAGGATGGCGAGCCCATCGAGGGCGACGAGGGCAAGATCACCGTTTTCACCACGCGCGCCGACACGCTCTTTGGCGTTTCCTTCTTTGTCCTGGCTCCTGAGTACGCCCGTCTGCACGAGCTCGTCGAGGGCACTCAGTACGAGGAAGCCGTCACCAAGATTGTCGAGGACTCCAAGCATATCTCTGCCGTCGAGCGTGCCCAGGGCACCCTCGAGAAGCACGGCGCCTTTACGGGCCGCTACGTGGTGAACCCCGTCAACGGCGAGAAGATCCCCGTGTGGGTTGCCGACTACGTCGTAGCCGATTACGGCACCGGTGCCGTCATGGCCGTTCCCTGCGGCGACCAGCGCGACTTTGAGTTCGCCCGCAAGTACGACCTGCCGATCGTGCCGATCATCCTGGACGATGAGGATCGCGCTGCCGTCGAGGCCAGCGGCGAGACCATCGATACCTTCCACGCCGAGACTGTCGACTGGGATTGCGCCCACGCTGCCGAGGGCACGCTCGTCCAGTCCGGCAAGTACACTGGCATGCGCGGTGGTAAGCACTCCGAGGGCGAGGCTGCCATCGTGGCCGACCTCGAGGCCATGGGCTGCGGTCGTCGCAAGGTCGAGTTCCGCCTGCGCGACTGGCTCATCAGCCGCCAACGCTATTGGGGCAATCCCATCCCGGCCATCCACTGCGAGCACTGCGGCATCGTGCCCGTGCCCGAGGATCAACTGCCGGTGACGCTGCCCGAGAACCTGGACCTGGGCGCCGGCGAAACCCTCGCCGAGTGCAAGGAGTTCTACGAGACCACCTGCCCGGTCTGCGGCCGCCCGGCCAAGCGTGAGACCGATACCATGGACACCTTCACCTGCTCCAGCTGGTATTACCTGCGCTATACCGACCCGCATAACACCGAGCTGCCCTTCTCCCGCGAGGCTGCCGATCGTTGGATGCCCGTCGATAACTACATCGGCGGCATCGAGCACGCCATTTTGCACCTGCTCTACAGCCGCTTCTTTACCAAGGCGCTGCGCGATCTGGGCCTGCTGAGTGTGGACGAGCCCTTCACCAACCTGCTGTGCCAGGGCATGGTCAAGGACGAGAACGGCGACACCATGTCCAAGTCCAAGGGCAACGTCGTGCCCCCGAGCTCGGTCATTGAACCCTACGGTGCCGACACCATGCGTCTGGCGATCCTGTTTATCGCCCCGCCCGAGAAGGACTTCGACTGGGATCCCAAGGCCGTCGAGGGCGCCAACCGCTTCATCAAGCGCGCCTGGCGTATCGTTTGGCAGCTCGTCCAGTCCGGCGACGCCAACGTGGCCTTCGACAAGTCCGCGCTCGACGAGGTCGCGATGAAGCTCTATCGCGAGCGTCACCGGACCATCGCCAAGTGCACCGAGGACTTCGATCGCGGCCAGTTCAACACCGCCATCTCGGCCGTCATGGAGCTCGTCAACGCGGCGAGCGCCTACCTCAACGCCACCGAGGGTGCCGCCCGCGACAAGGCGCTGTGCTACGGCGTGGCCAAGGATATCGTAAGCGTCCTTGCCCCCATCTGCCCGTTCTGGGCCGATGAACTGTGGCATGAGGCACTCGGCTGCGAGGGCAACGCCTACACCGCCGCCTGGCCCGAGTTCGACCTGGCCGAGTCCATCGAGGACACGGTGCAGATCGTCGTACAGGTGCTCGGCAAGGTCCGTGGCCGCATCGACGTCGCCCGCGACGCCTCCAACGAGGAGATGCAGGCTGCCGCTGAGGAAGCCGTCGCTAAGTGGCTCGAGGGCAAGACGGTCGTCAAGGCCATCTGCGTGCCCGGCAAGCTGGTCAACCTGGTGGTCAAGTAAGCGCTGCGCGCTTAGCTGACGCATTAAAGACGAGGGGCGATCAGGTTGGGTCGTCCCTCGTTTTGTTTAGCCTGGCCGCGGTCAATTGTCCTATTCTTGTGGAGAAGCTGTGCGCACGCTGACCTGCAGATTCGTGCTTTGCTTGCACGTTTTCGCAGGTATTGCTATAGTTTGCTTGCAAATGAAGTTGTAATTGAAAGAAGTGGGGTTTCGGCCCCGCTTCTTTTTTGTATGGATGGAGGTGCCGCAATGGTCAAGACCAAGACCGAGCAGGCGATCATCGACGCGCTCGAGGCCATCGCTCCCCAGCACGATGTCGACATCGTCGACGTCGAGCTCGTGGGTGCCACCAAAGCCCCCTGCGTGCGCGTGCGTATCGAGGGTGCCGAGGGTCAGAGCCTGTCGCTCAACGACGTCACGGCCAACACCAAGTGGGTCGGCGATGTGATTGAGGAGCTCGACCCCATCTCTTCGAGCTATACGCTCGAGGTGTCGAGCCCGGGTATGGCGCGCCCGCTGCGCCGCCCGAGTGACTTTGCCCGCTTTGTGGGCGAGAACTGCGAGCTCACCTCTACCGCCACCGAGGGCCGTCGCAAGTACGCCGGCAAGATTGCCACCGCCACCGAGACGAACGTGACCCTCGAGCTCGAGGACGGCGAGTCCGTTACCCTCGATTTCTCTGATGTTAAAAAGTGCAAGTTGAAGCCCACCTATGACTTCAAGCCCGCGAAGGAAGGAAAGTAAGATGGCAGCATCCGACATGATGTCCGCCCTGATGGAGCTTTGCCAGGAGAAGCACATCGACCAGCTCTACCTGATCGACCGCCTGGAGCAGTCGCTCGCCAAGAGCTATGCCGAGATTCTGCATCTTGAGTGGGGCGCCAAGGTGACAATCGACCGCACCACCGGCAAGATCTACGTCTACCGCCTGGAGCCGATTGACGATTCCATGGACGAGGAGGGCAACTTCACCGAGTTCGAGGAGATCGACGTCACCCCCAAGAACACGAGCCGCATCGCCGCCCAGCACGCCAAGGCCGAGATCAACGCCATCGTGCGCAACTCCGCCCGCGAGCAGATCTACGAGGAGTTCTCCGGCCGCATCGGTGACCTCATCAGCGGCACCGTGCTGCAGTCCACGCCCGACTTCACGATCGTCAAGATCCGCGAGGGCGTCGAGGCCGAGCTGCCGCACTTCGACCAGCGCCGTTACGAGAACGAGCGCAACGAGCGCCCGATGGGCGAGCGCTACCTGCACAACCAGCACATCAAGGCCGTGATCATCGACGTACGCGACCCCAACTCCAACCTGCAACCGGTTCGCGGCGAGCACAGCCGTCCGCCGATTGTCATCTCCCGCACCCACCCCGAGCTCATGCGTCGTCTGTTTGAGCAGGAGGTGCCCGAGATCTATGAGGGCACCGTCCAGATCAAGTCGATCGCCCGCGAGCCCGGCCAGCGCTCCAAGGTCGCCGTCCACTCGCTCGACGACCGTCTGGATCCCGTGGGCGCCTGCGTCGGCCCCAAGGGCAGCCGTGTTCGCGCTGTCGTGGGCGAGCTCCGTGGCGAGCGCGTCGACGTCATCCTGTGGGATGCCGATCCTGCCGTCTACGTCGCCAACGCCCTGTCGCCTGCTAAGGTCACCCGCGTCCTCATCGACGAGGAGAAGGCCTACGCCGGCGTCATCGTGCCCGACGACCAGCTGTCCCTCGCCATCGGCAAGGAGGGCCAGAACGCCCGCCTCGCCGCGCGCCTGACCGGCTGGCACATCGACATCAAGTCCGAGACGCTTGCCGCCGACATCCTCAAGAACGTTCCCGTTCACGAGGAGCCCGCCGCCGACCTGATCGGTGACGAGGAGGACGAGGACGTCCGCCGCTGCGAGTACGTGTCCGAGGACGGCATCCAGTGCCGCAACCAGGCTCGTCCCGGCTCCCGTTTCTGCGGTGTCCACGACACCGACGCCTTCGATGATGCGGAGGACCTGATCTAGCGCGCGGTCGCGCCGGGCGGGTCCCGGCGCATCTCCCACGCTCGTTCAGTCTCTAGGCACCCAAGGTGCCAGAAAGGGTAGGTGAAGTCATATGGCAAAAGTCCGTGTGTCCACCCTGGCCAAAGAGTTCGGCATGACCTCCAAGGAACTGATGGGTCATCTCGCCGATATGAAGATTCCCGCTAAGTCCGCTTCCTCCACCTTGGAGGACGCCTATGTCGCCATGGTCCGCAAGCAGCTCGCCTCGGTGATCGAGGCCCGCGCCCAGGAAGTCGAGGCCGCCAAGCAGGCCGAGGAGCAGGCAGCTGCCGCCGAGGAGGCCGCACGCGCCGCCGAGGCCGAGCGCGAGCGCATCGCGGCCGAGAAGGCACGCGAGGAGGAGCGCCGCCAGTTTGCCGCAGCCCAGGCTGCCGAGGAGGCTGCCCGCGCCGAGGCCGAGGCCAAGAAGAAGGCCGAGCAGGAGCGCCTTGCCCGCGAGAAGGAGGAGGCTGCCCGCGAGGCCCAGCGCCGCGCCGTTCCCGCTTCCGACTCCGGTTCGCGCTTCCGTTCGCTGCTCGACCAGATCGCCGCACAGGAGACCGTGCTCAAGGAGAAGAAGGACGCCGAGGACAAGGCCAAGGCCGAGCGCGCCGCTGAGCGCGGTAACCGTCGTGGCGGCAACAACGACCGCCGCGGTGGCCGTCGTAACGATCGCAACGCCTCCGACAACAACTCCGAGCGCAACGCCTCCGAGAGCCGTCCGCACAGCCATCGCACCAACGCCAGCAACAACGTCGCTGCCGGCATGGACTTCCCCAACCCCGACAAGCAGGGCAAGGGCAAGAAGCGCAAGGGCGGTCACAATAACGAAGAGGACCACTACAGCCGCATGGCTCGCGAGGCCGAGGAGTACAGCCGCGAGAAGGTGCTCGAGGAGGCTCGTGCCGCCGTCGAGGAGGCCTCTCGCGAGTCCACCGGTCGCCGCAAGAAACGCAAGGAGAAGCGCGAGCGCGAGGCAGCCAAGGCTCAGGAGGAGCGCAAGATAGAGGAGGCGCTGGCCCAGGGCGTGAACCCCGAGGACCTCGACGCCATCAAGGTCTCCCAGGGCGTTACCGTCCAGGAGCTTGCCGAGGCGCTCGACGTTCCGGCCAACGACATCATCAAGCGCCTGTTCCTGCTGGGTACGCCGCTTACCATGACGCAGTCCATGTCCGACGACCTCGTCGAGCTCGTCGCCGACGACCTGGGTCGTCAGATCAAGATCATCACCCCCGAGGAGGAGAACACCTTCTCGTTCTACGACGATCCCGCCGACCTTAAGCCGCGCGCCCCGGTCGTTACCGTCATGGGCCACGTCGACCACGGCAAGACGTCGCTGCTCGACGCCATCCGTCACACCGGCGTGGCTGCCGGCGAGGCGGGCGGCATTACGCAGGCCATCGGCGCTTCGCAGGTCATGATCAACGACCGCAAGATCACCTTCATCGATACCCCGGGTCACGCCACCTTTACGGCCATGCGTGCCCGTGGCGCCAAGGTGACCGACATCGTCATCCTGATCGTCGCCGCCGACGACGGTGTCATGCCTCAGACGGTCGAGTCGATCAACCACGCCAAGGCCGCCGGCGTACCCATCGTCGTCGCCGTCAACAAGATCGATAAGCCGGGCGCCAACCCCGACCGTGTGCGCCAGGAGCTCACCGAGTACGGCGTCATCCCCGAGGAGTGGGGCGGACAGAACATGTTCGTCAACATCTCGGCCAAGCAGAAGATCGGTATCGACGACCTTCTGGAGACCGTGCTGCTCCAGGCAGATGTGCTCGAGCTCAAGGCCAACCCGGACACCTTTGCCTCCGGCAACGTCCTCGAGGCCAAGCTCGACAAGGGCCGCGGCTCGGTCGCTACCGTGCTCGTGACCCGCGGTACCCTGCACGTGGGCGATACGCTGGTCGCCGGCCTCACCTACGGCCGCGTCCGCGCCATGCTCGACCCCAAGGGCCGCGCCGTCACCGAGGCCGGTCCCTCCGACGCTGTCGAGATCCTGGGCCTGCAGTCCGTGCCCAACGCCGGTGACGAGTTCCGCGTGTTCGAGGACGAGCGCGAGGCTCGTGCCCTTGCCGACGAGCGTTCGCTCAAGGCCCGTATCGAGGAGCAGAGCCGCGTCAAGCACGTCACGCTCGAGAACCTCTTCGAGACCATTGCCGACGCCGAGGTCAAGGAGCTCAACCTGATCATCAAGGCCGACGTCCAGGGTTCCATCGAGGCCCTTCAGGACTCGCTCGACAAGATGGATCAGTCCGAGGTTCGCATCAACACGATCCACTCCGCCGTTGGTGCCATCAACGAGACCGACGTCGTTCTGGCCGACGCCTCCAACGCCATCATCATCGGCTTTGGTGTCCGTCCCGACGGTAAGGCCCGCTCCGCTGCCGAGCGCGAGGGCGTCGAGATCCGTTGCTACGACGTCATCTACAAGTGCCTCGAGGAACTCGACGCTGCCCGTATCGGCATGCTTAAGCCCACCGAGGTCGAGGTCTCCACGGGTACCGCGACCGTCCTGGACACCTTCAAGGTGCCCAAAGTCGGTATCGCCGCCGGTGTCCGTGTCGAAGAGGGCGAGATCGCCGCGACCGATTCCGTGCGTCTGGTGCGCGACGGCATCGTGGTCTTCAACGGCAAGATCGCCTCGATGCGCCACTACAAGGACGAGGCCAAGAGCCTCAAGAGCGGTTCCGAGGGCGGCATTGGCCTGGAGAACTTCCAGGACATCAAGCCCGGCGACCAGATCGAGGGTTACCGCATCGACCAGGTTGCCCGTACCGAGTAGGGGGTAGCGCTATGAAGCAAACGCAGGCAACCCGCCGTCTGGGCGAGCAGCTTCGCGAGAAGCTCGGTTATATCCTGCTCTTTGAGGTTTCCGATCCGCGTCTCGACCTGGTTACTTTGACCGCGGTCGAGGTCGCGGTGGACCGTTCGTTCGCGCGTGTGTTCGTGTCGTGCGATGCGAGCCGCTACGACGAGGTCATGGAGGCGCTCGCAAGCGCTAAGGGCCGTATTCGCAGCCTGTTGGCTCGCTCGCTCGATTGGCGTGTTACGCCCGAGCTCGATTTTCGCATCGATCGCTCGACCGATGAGGCCGAGCGCATCACGCGTGCGCTGGAAAACGTTCCCGCCACGCTTGCGATCGAAAAGGACGAGGACGGCTATCCGATAGCGGATGCCGCCCAGGAGGCAGCTTTAGATGACTAATTCCGCCGACCTCGCCTCGTGCGAGTCTGCAGATATTCAGCGACGCATCCTCGAGCTCATCGAGGGTGCGTCCCCCATTGCGATTTCGGGGCACACTTCTCCCGATGGCGACGCCCTGGGCTCCGTGTTGGGTCTGGGCCTCTCGCTTATGAAGTTTTTCCCTAACAAGGACATTGCCCTGCTGCTGGCAGACGATGATCCGGTTCCGCGCATTTACCGCTTTATGGAAGGCTCCGATCGCCTGGTACCGGCATCTGCGTATACCGGCAATCCGGACCTGTTCATCTCGGTGGACGTGCCGGTCGTCGAGCGTCTCAATAATTCCGCCGAGGTGCTTCGTCGCTCCAAGCATGTGGTGTGCTTCGATCACCATCCGGCGCGCGAGGAGTTTGCCGAGCTCAGCCTGAGGCGCGTCGAAGCTGCAGCCTGCGCCATGATCATCGACCGCTTCTTGGACAATTGCGGCATTGTCGCACGTGATGGCGTTGCGACCTGCCTGCTGTGTGGCTTGGTTACCGATACCGGCCGTTTTCAGTACCAAAACGCCGATGCAGCCGCGTTCCATGCAGCCTCGCGTCTGGTTGCCCACGGTGCCGATCCGGCGCGTGTGGCACTCGAGGTTTACCAGAGCATGCGCGTTGAGTTTTTGCACCTCAAGTCCATCGTTATGGGCCGCATTAAGACGGTGGCCCACGGGCGCGTCGCGTATAGCTACGCGTACCAGAGTGACCTTGAGGCCTGCGGTGTCACCTCGGACGAGTGCGACGGTCTGGTTGACGTGGTGCGCTCGGTGATGGGCGTCGAGGTCTGTCTGTTCCTGAAGGGCATTGAGGGCGATACCAAGGTGCGCGGCAACCTGCGCTCCAAGGGCGACCTCAACGTGTCCGAGATCGCTGCTGCCTTTGGCGGAGGCGGACATCCCGCTGCCGCCGGTTTCTCCAACAACGGAACGATTCTCGAGACGCTTACCGTGGCACTTCCCATGCTGGCCGAGCTGGTGGGGGAGGATCCCGCTTCGGTGACCGTCGAGCTTTAACTTTTTGGATGGTACATGGCTCGTCGTACGCCTTCTCAACTGAATATGCTGCTCGCCGTCGATAAGCCGGTGGGCTGCACGTCCCACGATGTGGTCTCGCAATGTCGGCGCGCCCTCCATGAGCGTCGCGTCGGCCATGCCGGCACGCTCGACCCCATGGCATCGGGTGTCATGGTGGTGGGTGTTGGCCAGGCCACCCGTCTGCTGGGCATGCTAACCCTCGATACCAAAAGCTATGTCGCCGACATCTCGTTTGGCGCCGAGACCAATACCGATGATGCGGAGGGCGAGGCGGTCCGCACCGTGGCTGTTGCCAACGAGCTCCGCGATCCTGCCTATGCCCGTGAGCGCTTGGCCGCCATGCTGGGTCCGCAGATGCAGGTGCCGCCGGCGTTTTCGGCTATCTCGGTCAATGGCGTTCGCGCCTACAAGTCTGCTCGCGAGGGCAATGCGGTGGACCTACCTCCGCGCCCCGTCGAGGTCTATGCCGCCGACCTGATCGCCGTGGGAGGCGAAGGTGATACGTGTGTGTGGACCGTGGCGTTCTCAGTGAGCAAGGGTACCTATATCCGTGCGCTCGCTCGCGACTTGGGCCGCGCCTGCGAGAGCGCCGCGCACATTTCCGCGCTGCGCCGCACGGCCTCCGGTGTTGTTTCCATTGGCGCTTGTCATGCGGTCGAGGAGCTTTCTCCCGAGTCCGCGCCTGGCTTTGCCCTGGATCCCATTGCGGCCCTGGGCGCCACGCGTGTTGACTTGCCGGGCAATCTTGCCGACGACCTGCTCTGTGGCCGACGCATTCCCGTTGAGCGTGCGCTTGCCGATTTCGATACCGCGAAGGCGCCTTTTTCGTTGGTGCTCGATGGGGGACTCAAGGCGCTCGCCCGCATTGAGAGTGGCCGCTTTGTCATGGAGCACGTGTTTCCGCAGGCAATCGGCGGTGTTCGATGATGTTGTCCGCTCGCGAGCTCGCGCGTATCTTTTTCGAGGGCGAGTCGGACGAGGCTCGCATCGTTACTGCCGATGCGTTTGATGAGTGCGAGCACTTGGGTGCCGCATCGATTGCCATCGGCGTGTTCGATGGTGTGCACCGTGGACACCAGGAACTCATCGAAGCGCTTGTCCGTGATGCCCGTGCCCATGGCTGCAAGGCGGTCGTGGTCACTTTCGATCCCGACCCGGACGTCGTGGTGAGCCCTTCGCCCGCTCAAAAATTGATGACGACGGCCGACCGTCTGCATGCCCTGGCTCAAACCGGGGTCGATGCAGTGGTGGCCGTTCCCTTTACGCCTGAGGTCGCGGCGCTCGACCATGTCGGTTTTCTCGCACTGTTGTCACGCGTGGTCGACATTCGCTCGATTCGCGTTGGCAGCGACTTTAGGCTGGGTCGCGGCGGTGCTTCTGGTGTTGCCGAGATGCGCGCCTGGGGTGCCGAGCGCGGCGTTGACGTATACGGGCACGACTTGCTTTGCGAGGGCGGTGAGGCCATTTGCGCCACCCGCATTCGTCACGAGCTGAGACAGGGCCATGTGGGGCTTGCTGCTGGGTTACTCGGACGCCCGTATATGGTGCGCGGCGGTGTTATTCGCGGCCGTCACGAGGGCTCTGGCATGGGCTTTCCCACGGCAAACCTACAGGTTCCCGACGGCATTCAGGTGCCTGCCGATGGCGTGTATGAGGGCCTGTTGCTGGTAAACGACATCGTGTGGCCCGCTGCCGTTAACGTCGGACTGCCGCCGACGTATGCCGACGATGCGGCATCTGCGCATCTCGAGGCTAATTTAATTGGTTATACGGGCGACCTGTACGGCGCTTCCGTTTCGCTGGCGTTTACGCGCTGGCTGCGTCCGTCGCGCGTGTTCGATTCGCTGGATGAGTTGATCGCGACCGTCGAGGGTAATATCGAAGATATTCGTCACAACTTGGGCGAGCAGGGGGTGAGTGTCCGTGATTAGCGATGAGGAAAAAGACCAGGTACGCGCTGCGTCCGACTTAGTCGCCATCGTGCAGGAAACGGTTGAGCTCAAGCCCCGCGGTCATGAGTTTTGGGGTTGCTGCCCTTTTCATGGCGAAAAGACTCCGTCCTTCCACATTATTCCCGCCACGCAGGTGTGGCATTGCTTTGGCTGCGGCGAGGGTGGCGACGTCTTCACCTATATCATGAAGCGCGAGAACCTGAGCTTTCCCGAGTCAATCCGTTATTTGGCCGATCGCGCGGGTATTGAGCTGCACGACACCGGAGACCGCCGCGAGCGCGGTACCAAGCGTGCCCGCATCTACGATCTGTGCGCCGAGACCGCCCAGTTCTATCACACCATGCTTATGCGCGGTAAGGACGGCCGTCCGCGCGAGTACTTTGCCAGCCGCGGCATGGGTGGCGACGTCTGCCGCCGCTACTGCCTGGGCTTTGCGCCTGGCCGCAACGCGCTGGTGTCGCACCTGTCCCAGGCGGGTTTTACCCCGCAGGAGATGATCGATGCCAACGTTGCCGTGAGCCGCGGGCGCGGGCAGCTTGCCGACCGCTTCTACGACCGCGTGATGTTCCCCATTTTTGATGAGCAGGGTCACAACATCGCCTTTGGCGGTCGCATCATGGGAGACGGCCAACCCAAGTACCTCAACACCGCCGAGACGAGCGTGTTTCATAAAAAGCGAAACCTCTACGGCTTTAATTGGGCCAAGGAGTTTATCGTCGCGCAGGATACCGCCATCGTGGTAGAGGGCTATACCGACTGCATCGCCTGTTGGGAGGCGGGGATTAAAAACGTCGTCGCCACGCTGGGCACCGCGCTCACGGAGCATCACGTCAAGACGCTCACCCGCTTTGCCAAGCGCATCGTGTATATGTTTGACGGCGATGCCGCCGGTCAAAAGGCCGCTCGCCGTGCGATTCAGTTTATCGAGCAGGATTCTATGGACCTGCGCTGCGTGGTGCTGCCCGACGGTAACGATCCCATGGAGTTCATCACGGCGCACGGCGGAGGGGAGCTGCAGAAACGCATTGACGCCGCCGAGCCGCTCATGGACTTCGTGTACCGTTCGCTGCAGGAGTCGAGCGACATCTCCACGCCGGGCGGTCGCGCCAAGGCGCTGGAGGATGCGCTGACGCTTATCTATCCGCTGCGCGACAGCTATATGATCGACACGTACTTTATTCAAATTGCCGACCTGTTGGGTTTGGATCTGGAGACAGTGCGTGCGAGCTCGGGCCGTGTGTTTCGCGATGTCGCCAAGCGCGAGGATGCGGAACGACGTCGTGAGCAGAACTATGAGCGCCAGCGGGCACAGGCTGAGCGCTCTGGTAGCGCGGGCGGTCGGACGTCTGGTTCGCAGGGGGCATCTAGCGGTGCTTGGGCATCGGGCGCGACGCCGCCGGTGTCCGCGCCGGTCGAAGAAGAGCCGTATGACTACGTCCCGCTCGATGCCTACGGCGCCGCGCCCGTGGAGGTCGTCGACGACCTGCCGCCGATCGACGCGCCTGATGGTATGGGTGCTGTACCTGCGACTGATGGTTCGGGTGCTCCGGCTGCGGCGGCGCCGATGGTTCTTACTGATCTTGAGCGTAAGTCCTTGGCAGGGGAGCGTGAGCTGCTGACCATGCTCACGAGCTACCCCGACCTGTTCCGCACGTATGCCGACCGCATCTGCTCCATCGAGTGGGTTGACCCACGTCACGAGTCCATCGCATGGGCCGTTCTGGCAACGCCGCCGGGAACCGATCCTGCAGCCTGCATGGATGCGGCGCGCTCGGTGTGTCCCGAGGCGGCAACGCTTGTGAGTGCCGGGCGCATCTCGGCGACGAGCAAGCACCCCACCGAGACGAACATCGTGTTTATGCTCGATACGCTCGAGCTCTACACCATCAAGCGCCGCATGCGTGCCGCACAGGCCAAGCTGCGCCAGGACCGTTCGCTCGACGATGAGGCCCGTCGCGCGCTGACCGTGCAGGCCGCGCAGGATTCGCAGCGTCAACGCGAGCTGCAAAAGTCTATCGGCGGCGTGGCGGACCCGTTCCGTTTGATCGGTCTGGAGGCCGCAGGCACCGAACAGGCCTAGATGTTGTGGTCAACCAGCGTATTCTCGCCTATATCCAGTCCTCTTTTTGGGTATAGACGCCTATGTGTGTGCTAAAGTATTGAGTCCTGTGGACTATGAAGGGAGAATCTGTGCCAAAAAAGACTGAGAGCACGGGTACTGGGCTGGAATCCTACGTTGCAAAGCTCATGGGCAACGGCTCAAACAGGACTTCGGTAACCGAGGACGAGATTCAGGTCGCCCTGAAGGATATCGATGTTTCTGACGAGCAGCTCACCGCGGTGTATTCCGCGCTGCGCAACAGCGGCATCCAGATTATCTCCGCGAGCGGAAACGACGACGCCCCCATGGACGTCGACGATGACGATAACGATACCGATACTGACGATTTCGATGACGACGACGAGCACGATTCCGGCTCGCTCGACGATCACGAGCTCAAGATGGCCCGTCAGGCCGACGCCGAGATGGGTTCTTCCAAGAGCAAGAAGAAGCGCACCGTGCGCACGTCCCGTTCACGCTCCCGCGTGCGTGGCATCGATACCTCCACGGTGATGCTGACCGGCGATCCGGTTCGTATGTACCTCAAGGAGATCGGCAAGGTCGACCTGCTGACCGCCTCCGAAGAGGTCGATTTGGCCATGAAGATCGAGGCCGGTCTCGAGGCCACCGAGAAGCTCGAGGCTGCCGATGCCGGCGAGCTCGAGCTCACGCGTGCCGAGATGCGTCGTCTTACGCGCATTGAGAACGTGGGCCTCGAAGCCAAGCAGGCACTCATCAGCGCAAACCTGCGTCTGGTCGTCTCCATCGCCAAACGCTATGTCGGCCGCGGCATGCTGTTCCTTGACCTGATCCAGGAGGGCAACCTCGGTCTGATCCGCGCTGTTGAGAAGTTCGACTACCAGAAGGGCTTTAAGTTCTCCACGTACGCCACGTGGTGGATCCGTCAGGCCATTACGCGCGCCATTGCCGATCAGGCCCGTACCATCCGTATTCCCGTGCATATGGTCGAGACCATCAACAAGCTCGTCCGCGTGCAGCGCCAGCTCCTTCAGGACCTGGGTCGCGACCCGACCCCTGAGGAGATCGGTGCCGAGATGGACATGAGCGCCGACCGAGTCCGCGAGATCCAGAAGATTTCGCAGGAGCCCGTGTCGCTCGAGACCCCCATCGGCGAGGAAGAGGATTCCCAGCTGGGCGACTTCATCGAGGACTCCCAGGCTATCGTTCCGCCCGATGCCGCCAGCTTCTCCATGCTGCAGGAGCAGCTCACCCAGGTGCTCGACTCGCTTGCCGATCGTGAGCGCAAGGTTATCGAGCTGCGCTTTGGCCTTGTCGACGGGCATCCCCGCACGCTCGAGGAAGTCGGCCGCGAGTTTGGCGTCACGCGCGAGCGTATCCGCCAGATCGAGTCCAAGACCTTGGCCAAGCTCCGCCACCCGAGCCGCAGCAGCAAGCTGAAGGACTACATCGAGTCATAACCTCGCAAGCAAGAAGCGCCCTCAAGCACATCCTCTTGGGGGCGCTTTCATGTGGTCATTGGGGACGTCCCCAATGACTAGGTCGGAAAAATTCTTAAAAAAGTTCTTGCCCTGAGCTGATTCGCCCGTATAATAAACTTCGTTGCTTGAGAGCACGCACCTATTCCTCGGTAGCTCAATGGTAGAGCACGCGGCTGTTAACCGCGCTGTTGTAGGTTCGAGTCCTACCCGGGGAGCCAGAATTTCTCAGCCCAATCCGCTGGGCTTTTAAATTCCTCGGTAGCTCAATGGTAGAGCACGCGGCTGTTAACCGCGCTGTTGTAGGTTCGAGTCCTACCCGGGGAGCCAGGTTGTAAAACCCGTCGCTTATGCGGCGGGTTTTTTCATGCCGCGACCACTTGACTCGAACGTTGCCATATCAACATTTCGTGTCGAGGATGTAATCCCGCGACCCATCACCTCAACATGGCGCGGTCGTTGTAGAATATTGCAATGATTGCTCCCACGACATGGTGCCGTGAGCACCAGATAAGGAGATTCTTGTGTCTGAGACCATCAACGGCAGCCTGAGCGTCTCGAACGACGTTATTGCCGATATTGCCGGTTATGCCGCGATGACGTGCTATGGCGTCGTCGGTATGGCTGAGCAGCTCCAGGGCGCCGAGAGCGTGCGCCTGCTTGCCGGTCAGCGCCTCCGCAAGGGCGTGCTTGTCTCCGCCGACGAGAACGGCCTTACGGTCGATCTTCACGTCGTGCTCGAGAACGGCGTCAACATGAAGTCCGTCTGCCACAATCTTTCGAGCTCCGTTGCCTTCACCCTGCAGGAGATCGCCCAGATCGATCCCGCCAGCCTTAAGATCGGCATTCACATCGACGCGCTCAAGAGCCGTCTGAACTAGCATCCGAAAACGGAGATTCAAATACCCATGATTGCAAAGACCATTCGCACCTGTTTTCCGATCGCTGCGGCTGCTGTTTCCGACAAGGCCGAGGAGATCAACAAGCTCAATGTCTTCCCCGTACCCGACGGCGACACCGGTACCAACATGTCGCTCACGCTCGCCTCGGTGACCAAGGAGCTTTCCGCCCTTCCCGCCGATGCCGATATGGAGGCCATCGCCGGCGCCATCACCCACGGCTCCCTGATGGGTGCCCGCGGCAACTCCGGCGTCATCACCTCTCAGATCCTGCGCGGCGTGGCCGAGGGTCTCGTCTCTGCTGATGAGCCCATCACGTCCGCCAACATCGCCTATGCGTTCCGCCGCGCCGTCAAGGTCGCCTTCCAGGCCGTCCGTAAGCCCATCGAGGGCACGATTCTCACGGTGCTGCGCGATGTCTCGACCAAGGCCGACGAGTGCGAAAAGAAGAAGTTCTCGGCCGAGGACGCGCTCGATGCCATCGTCGTCGAGGCCTACCAGTCCGTCGCTCGCACGCCCGACCTGCTGCCCGTTCTGAAGGAGAACGGCGTGGTCGACTCCGGCGCCTTTGGCTTTGCCATCTTCCTCGAGAACTTCGTAGCTGCCGCTCTTGGCCGCAGCACCGTTGTCGAGGATTTCTCCGCTACGTTTGACTCCGCCGGCTCTGCCCGTGATGCCGCTCTTGGCCGCGTTGAGATCGAGGCTAACGACGACTGGGAGGGCTCGGAATTCCGTTACTGCAATGAGTTCCTGTTTAAGGCCGACGCCCCGTTTGACGAGGACGAGTGCCTTAAGTTCCTGGGTTCCATGGGCGACTGTGAGCTGCTCGTGGGCGCATATCCCGACTACAAGATCCACGTGCACTCCAACACCCCCAACCTGGTGCTCGAGCACATGCTTCAGCTTGGTCAGATCTACGAGGTCTTTATCCACAACATGGAGATGGAGGCCCACGACCGTACCGCCAAGATTCATGAGGACCAGGAAAAGGCCGCCGAGCCTGCCAAGGCGCTGGGCTTTGTCGCCGTTGCCGCTGGGTCCGGCGAGGCAGACATCCTCAAGTCCCTCGGCGTCGACGTGATCGTGTCGGGTGGCCAGACCATGAACCCCTCGACTGCAGACCTGCTGGGCGCTGTTGACCAGGTCAACGCGACCTCGGTCATCATCCTGCCCAACAACGGCAACATTCGCATGGCCGCCGAGGCCGCTGCCTCAGCCTGCACCGACAAGAAGGTCGCCGTCGTTCCCACCAAGACCGTTCCGCAGGCCTTCTCCGCGCTGTTCGCGGTCCTGCCCGATTCCGAGCTCGAGGATGCCGTCGCCGCTATGGTCGACGCCATCAGCGAGGTCCGCGATGGCGAGGTCACCCGCGCCGTGCGCGACTCCAGCGCCTCCGACGGTTCGCCAATTCACTCCGGTGACGTCATGGGCATCATTGCCGGCTCCATCGATGTGGTCGGCTCCGACGTGAAGCAGGTCACGCTCGATTGCATCAACCGCATGCAGGAGGAAGAGGAGGGCGACGCGCTGACGATTCTGGCCGGCGAGGAGCTGTCCGATGAAGCCTTCCAGGAGATCGTCGACGCTATCGAGGAGGCTCAGCCCGACCTGGAGATCGACGCCCATCGTGGCGAGCAGCCGCTCTATCCCGTGATCTTCTCGATCGAGTAGGCATCTGCCCATGTCCGAGCTCTGCTCCGTGCCGCGCGTCTCGGATCGCTTTGCCCAGAGCAATGCGCTCGACGAGGATATCGCGCGACTCAAATATGTTTCGGGTAAACGTGAGGAGGCCCTTCGCCGTCTGGGAATTCGGACGGTGGGGGACCTCCTTCTCCATATCCCTCATCGATACCTGGACTTTACGCGCTCCTGGTCCATCGAGATGGCGCCCATCGGTACCGTGTGCACCATCATCGCCACGGTCGACCGTATCGTTCAAAAGAAGCCGCGTCCGCGCATGCAGGTGACCGAGGTCTCACTCGTTGACGAGACGGGCGTGCTGCAGGTCGCCTTTTTCCGTCAGCCTTGGATTGCCCAGCAGCTTAAGCAGGGCGACCGCCTGGCCGTGATGGGCAAGGTCGAGTTTGCCTACGGTTTTAAGCAGATGGCCTCGCCGCACTTTGAAAAGCTTGAGGAAGGGCGCGCCGCGGGCACTATCCTGCCGGTCCATTACGTGAGTGACGGCGTGAGTCAGGCATGGATGCGCCGTATCGTAAGTGGCGCGCTCGAGGTCGTCGGCAATCCCTTTGATCCCATTCCGGCACGCTTACGCGTTAAACGTCGCCTGATGAGCCATGCCTGTGCCCTTCGATCGATCCACTTTCCCTCGAGCATGGCTGAGCGCGATATCGCGCGCGCACGGCTTGCCTACGAGGAGTGCCTCTACCTGCAGCTGGCGCTGCGCCTGCGCAACGACGGTGGCTTGGTCGAAGTCGCTCCCTACGCCCACGCCGCGGGCGAGCACCTGGCCGCGCTCAAGCAGGCCCTGCCGTTTTCGCTGAGCGACGAGCAGGAGGCCGCGTTCCAAGACATCCTGCGCGATATGTGCGATGGCGGGCGCGTGATGAACCGCCTGCTGCTGGGCGATGTCGGTACCGGTAAGACCGCCGTTGCCGCCTGCGCGCTGGCTGTGGCTGCCGATAGCGGCACACAGGCCTGCGTTATGGCGCCCACGGGCGTGCTGTCGCGTCAATATGCCGATAAGACCGGCCCTCTGCTCTCGCAGGCCGGCATGTCTTGGGCGCTTCTGACGGGTGCCACGCCGGCCGCAGAGCGCGAGCGCATCCATGCACAGCTGGAATCCGGAGAGCTCGACGTCCTCTTTGGAACCCATGCGGTCCTTTCGGATAACGTGGCGTTTAAGTATCTGTCGCTCGTAGTCATCGATGAGCAGCACCGGTTTGGCGTCGGCCAACGCAATGCCTTGCGCGCGAAGGGCCCCGGTGCCGATCTGCTCGTTATGACGGCAACGCCCATCCCGCGTACGCTGGCGCTTTCGGTCTACGGCGATCTGGACACGAGTATCATCCGCCATCGGCCCGTCCCTGGCGCTGGCGTGACGACACGCGTGCTTACCGAGTCGAGTCGCGACCTTGCCTATGGCGCCATCCGCGAGGCGCATGAAAAGGGTCAGCAGGCCTACGTGATTTGCCCGCTCGTGGAGCCGAGTGACTCGGCCGATGATCTGGAGGACGTGCCCGGTATCGTCCGCGACGACGAGGGCCGCGTGACGGTCCCCGTGCCGCTGCACGATACGGCGACCGAGCTCGATCGCCTGCGTCTGGCGTTGCCGGGTCTTGCCATCGAGCGCCTTCACGGCCGCATGCCAGCGGGGGAGAAGGACCAGGTTATCGATGCCTTCAAGCGCGGCGAGATTGACGTGCTCGTCTCGACTACGGTGGTCGAGGTGGGCGTCGACGTGCCCAACGCCACCGTCATGGTCATCGAGAACGGTGAGCGCTTTGGCTTGGCGGCCCTGCACCAGCTGCGCGGCCGCGTGGGCCGCGGCAGCGTGTCGGGCACCTGCCTGGTCATGACGCACTCCAAGGGCAACGGCGGCGCTTCGGCGGCGCAAGACCGTCTCCAGTCGCTCGAAAAGACCTCGGACGGCTTTACGCTCGCCCAGATGGACCTTCGTCTGCGCCACGAGGGCGAAATCCTGGGGTACCGCCAGCATGGCGGTGTGACTCTGCGCTTTGTCGACCTGGATGCCGACGAGGAGCTGATCGAGTGGGCCCATTTGGACGCGGTCGAGCTCTTGCGGTATGCTTGCAACCTTGACTCCGTGGCGACGCGCCCCCTGCGCGATGCGGTCGCCATGCGATATCGACACATTTTTAAGGAGGTCAGCGGAGGATGAGAATCATCGGCGGCGAATGGCGCGGTCGTAAGATCGAGGAGCCCCGTGGTCGCGATGTCACCCGCCCCACGACCGATCGCGTGCGCGAGGCATGCGCATCTATGGTCATGTCGGCATTCGACTTCGATCTGGACGAGGTCCGCGTGCTGGACGCCTTTGGCGGCTCCGGTGCCTTAGGGTTAGAGATGCTCTCACGTGGTGCCCGCTCACTCACGACGTTCGAGATCGATCGGGATGCCGCGCGGCTCATTACCAAGAATATCGAGTCGCTCTGTCGTGACCGTGCGCGTTGGCGCGTGGTCTCGGGCGATATGCTGGTGAGTGCCTCGCGCGGTCGTGTGCCGGGCGGCCCCTTTGATCTGGTCCTGCTCGACCCGCCCTATGCTTTTGGCGCCGAGCCGGTCGAGGTGCTGCTGCAGAACCTGGCTCAGCAGGGTCTGCTTGCACCTGGCGCTTATGCCCTGTTTGAGCATGCCGCCGCCGATGCGGGCGCGCATCCGGCAGGCTTTGAGATCGTGCGCGAGAAACGCTACGGCATTACCTCGGTCGACCTGCTTCGTTGGGTCGGCGATGACGATGGTGAGGAAGATTGCGCTGGCACCGATGCTCACAACAACGATGCCACGACGGTTCAGGAGGACGACCATGAATGACACCATCAACCGCGTGATCGTCCCGGGCACCTTCGATCCCATCACGTTTGGCCATATCGACGTCATCCGCCGCGCCCGCCGCATCTTTCCCAGTGTGATCGTCGCTGTTGCCGAGTCGCAGGGTAAAAACGGTGTGGGTACCACGTTTATGCTCGATGAGCGCGTGGCGCTGGCTCGCGAGGCGCTCGGTGATATCGACGGCGTCGAGGTCCTGCCCTTTACCGGCCTCTTGGTCGACTTCGCTCGCGAGCAGGGGGCGGGGGCCGTTGTCAAGGGCCTGCGCGCCATGACCGACTTTGAGTACGAGCTGCAGCAGGCAGACCTCAACTACCGCTTGGATAACGAGCTGGAGTCCATCTTTGTCATGAGTGCGCCGCAGTACGGCTATATCTCGAGCTCGGTCGTTCGCCAGATCGCCTCGCTCGGCAGCGATGTATCGACGTTTGTTCCGCCCAACGTGGTCGAAGCGCTCAGACATCGCTTTTCGTGACGTTTTTTATTGCCTGGTGGCATGTGGTAAACTAGCACGATGATATGTTACCTATGAAAGGAGACCGGATGCCGGGCGAGAATTTTCCTGGCGATAGGATCGTCAGCTTGGTCGATGAGCTCGAAGGGCTGATCGAGGAAGCCAAGCCGCCTTTCGGCAAGAACGCTCAGTTCAAGGTCATCGACGCCGACGTGTTCTTCAACATCCTCGACGAGATCCGCATGAGCTATCCCGAGGAGTGGCAGAAGTCCCGCCGTATCCTTAAGGAGCGCGAGGAGCTTATGGCTTCCGCCGCCGCCCAGGCCGATTCCATCATCGCCGACGCTCAGCAGCAGGCCCTCACCATTGCCGGTGAGCAGGAGATCGTCCGCTTAGCGCAGCAGCAGGCCGACGACATCCGTGATCGTGCCCAGCAGTACGAGCGCGAGACGCGTTATGCTGCCGAGGACTACGCAGAGCAGGTCTTTACGCACCTGGAGGAGAACCTCAAGAGCCTGACCGGCACCGTTACCCGTTGCCGTCAGCAGCTCAACGAGGGTGCCGCCCAGCAGAATGGTCAGTGGTAATGGCTGAGTTCCCGAGCGTTACCGTCGATCTTTCTGAGCAGCTCGAGTTTCCTGGAGATTCGTATCCGCTGACCGGTAAGGTCGATGTCGCCACCTACACGGTGGGCGAGAAGGAGTACCAGCTGCAGGACGGCATCGACTACGACGTTGTCTTTACCAATGCCGGTACCGGTGTCTTGCTCACGGGCATGGTCCGCGCGCACGCCACCGGCGAGTGCGACCGTTGCTTGGAGCCCGCCTCGTTTGATATCGCCGGCGAGATCGAGGAGTTCTACCTCTTTGAGGAGCCCGAGGATCCCGAGGCCTACGAGGACGGCTACGAGCTCCTGGGTGAGGACCGCATCGTCGATCTGGGTGAGCCCATCAACGACGCGGTCGTCATGGACACGCCGTTTGTGGTGCTCTGCAAGCCTGATTGCCGCGGTCTGTGTCCCACTTGCGGTTGCAATCTCAACGTCGAGCAATGCGATTGTGCCGCTCAGGCAGAGGCAGAATGGGCCGCTGCCACGGAAAATCCATTTGCAGCATTGAAGAATCTCAAGCTCGATGAGTAAAACTGTGGTAGTATCGCTACTTGCGCGTAATCGCCACACTGGATAGTTCATAAGGAAGGTCACTATGCCCGTACCTAAACAAAAGCAGGGTCGTATCCGCACTCACACCCGTCGTTCCGCCAACATGAAGATCTCGGCTGCGGCTCAGTCCACGTGCCCCCGTTGCGGCGCTGTCAAGCTTCCGCACCACGTGTGCCCCAGCTGCGGTTTCTACAAGGACCGCGAGGTTATCGTTACCGAGTAACGCTATACTCTGGATGCGATGCCGTTCCAAATGGAACCACAATGGCCGGCTCAATGAGTCGGCCATTTTTGTATAAGGAGCATGTATATGAGTAACGTTCGCGTTTGTGTAGACGTTGTGGGCGGAGACGAGAAACCTCAGGTTGTTCTCGATGGTATCGAGGCTGCGCTTGCCGCCGATCCCGATATCGAGGTCTTGGCAGCTGGCCCCGCTGAAATCGTCAATCCCTTTGCTGCTTCCCATGCACGTGTTGAGGCTCTTGAGGCACCCGACGTTATCGCCATGGATGACGATCCCATTCGCACCGTGATGACCAAGCGCAAGTCCTCGATCGTGCTTGCCTGCCGCGCCATCAAAAAGGGCAACGCGGACGCGTTTTTCTCCGCCGGCTCCACCGGCGCCATGACCGCTGCCGCGACCGCCTACGTCACACCGTTTAGATATATGGCCGAAGGCAAGAAGCAGCCGGTGCGCCCCTGTTTGACCAATGCGCTGCCCAATCGTGCCGGCGGCCTGACGGTGCTGTGCGACATGGGCGCCAACCCCGATGTCGAGGTGGACGACATGGTGCGTTTTGCCCAGATGGGTAGCGCTTATGCCCGCGTTGTCCTGGGCATCGAGCATCCTCGCGTGGGCTTGCTTGCCAATGGCACCGAGGACGAGAAGGGCTCCAACTTTACCAAGGCCTGCTTCCCGGCCATGAAAGCCGCCGTTCCCGGCTTTGTGGGTAACTGCGAAGGCACCGATCTTACGTCGGGCAATTTTGACGTCGTGGTCGCCGACGGCATGTCGGGCAACATTGCGCTCAAGGCCACCGAGGGCGCTGCCAAGTTTTTGTTGCAGGAGCTCAAGGGCGTCTTTATGTCTTCGCTTGGCACCAAGATCGCCGCGCTGCTCATTAAAAAGCAGATGCGTGAGATAAAGGCCAAGCTCTCTGGCGACGCCAAGGGCGGCGCGATTCTTTTGGGCCTGCGCGGCGTGGTTCTGATCGGCCATGGCGCCACCTCGGTCGAAGCTGTTAAAAACGGTACGCTTGCGGCGGCCGAAGCCGTGCGCGCCGGGCTGGTCGAGAATGTCGCCAACTCCATGGACGGCATCGTTTTGTAAGAGCGAGTTAGAGCGCTGTTATGTGCCTCGCGGCCTGCTTCGTGGGGTAGAATCAGAACCGTGTCTTGGTACCGCCCGGGCGGTACCATTCTTTTGGTATTCATGCACTATGAGAGGAAGCGCTATGGACCGCTCCGAAATCTTCGACAAGATCGCCGAGGTCGCTGCTGACGTTCTGGGCGTCGATGTTGCCGAAATTAGCGATGAGACCACCTTTGACGATCTCGATGCCAACTCGCTCGAGCGCCTGCAGCTGGTTACGGCTATCGAGGACGAGTTCAACCTCGAGATCGATGACGAGACTCTGCTCTCGCTCAACTCTGTCGCCGACGCCGTCGACGCGATTGAAAACGCCAGGGAGGCCTAGGTCTTGGCTTTGTCTGAACGACTTACGCGTGCCCAGGAAATTCTGGGCCACGAGTTCAATAATAAGGTGCTGCTGCGCGCGGCGCTTACGCATCCCTCGGCAGTCGAGGGCCAGCCGGTTTCTGCCAGCTATGAGCGCCTTGAGTTCTTGGGCGATTCCATTTTGGGCGCCGTCGTCGCCCGTTCGCTCTTTGAGTCCTATCCCGAGTTTGACGAGGGCAAGCTCACGCGCCTGAAGGTGTCGCTTGTCTCGGGCGCTACGCTATCCGAGGTGTCGCATGAGCTGGGCATCGACGACATCATCATCTTTGGTGCCTCCGAGACCGGTACCGGCGCGCGCGGCCTGCACTCGGCGCTCGAGAACGTCTACGAGTCGCTCGTGGGTGCGCTGTACCTGGATGCCGGCTGGGATGTTGCGGCGGACTTTATCCATCGTACGCTCAAACCGCACCTGGCCTCCGAGCGTGCCGAGCACCCCGCGAACCCCAAATCGTTCTTGCAGGAGTGCGTGCAAGCCGACGGTCACGAACCCCCGGCGTATAAGCTCGTTGGCTCCGAGGGCCCGGCGCATGCGCCCACCTTTACCGCCGTGGTGTTGATCGATGGTATTCGCCAGGGTCGCGGCTCCGGCTCCTCAAAGAAGGAAGCCGAGGGAGCCGCTGCACTTGAGGCACTTGACCGCATGGGCTACACCACCAACGGCGTGATTCTCAACAAGAAGCCTGTTTAAGCGAGGAACCGTGTATCTCAAGTCCCTCACGCTCAAAGGGTTCAAGTCGTTTGCCGACCGCGCCCATATGACGTTTGAGCCGGGCCTGACCGTCATCGTCGGTCCCAACGGCTCGGGAAAATCGAACATCTCTGACTCGATTCTGTGGGTCCTGGGCGAGCAGAGCGCCAAGCAGCTGCGCGGCCAGGCCATGGAGGATGTCATCTTCTCGGGCTCGTCAGCGCGCAAGCCGGTGGGTGTCGCCGAGGTCACGCTGGCGCTCGATAACTCGGACCATATGCTGCCCGTCGACTTTGACGAGGTCGCCATCACCCGTCGTATGTATCGCTCGGGCGAAAGCGAGTACCTCATCAACTCGAGTCCGTGCCGCCTGATGGACATTCAGGACATCCTGCACGATTCGGGCTTGGGCAAGGATACGCATTCCATCATCAGCCAGGGCAAGCTCGATGCCATTTTGCAGAGCCGCCCCGAGGAGCGCCGTGCCCTCATCGAGGAGGCCGCCGGCATCTCCAAGCACAAGCGCCGCAAGGAGCGTGCGCTCAGAAAGATTAAATCGATGGACGAGCACCTGACGCGTGCCCGCGACATCAATAAGGAAATTGCCCGTCAGCTGCGACCGCTGGAGCGTCAGGTCGATCGCGCGCGCAAGTATAAAGAGCTGTCCTCGCGCGCGAACGAGCTTACGCAGATGCTGGCCGTCGACGAGCTGCGTTCGCTGCAGTCGCAGTGGAACGACTTGGAGAGCCGCTCCAAGGAAGGTGCCGCCGAGCTGGAGCTTGCGCAGTACCGCTTGGGCGAAAAGGAACGCGAGCTCGAGAAGCTCCAGGTCATGCTCGAGGAAAAGGGCCTGTTTGTGGGCGATCTGGGCGAGCAGCGCCGCCATATGCAAGACGTGGTCGGCCGCATTAACTCCGATATGCGCCTGCTCGAGGAAAAGGGCCACAACATGGTGTCGCGCCTGTCCGACATGCGCGGCCAGATCTCGAGCTCCGAGCATCAGCGTCGTCGCGTGGTAGAGGAGCTCGAGGACGCGCGTGCGCAGCTTGAGGAAGTGACCGGCGCGCACATGCAGGCCCAGGAGGACGTTGACGCCGCCGGACCTGCCGCCGCCGAGCTCCACGAGCGGCGCGTGACGCTCGACAATCAGATTTCGCAGCTTACGCGTGAGCAACGCGATGTGCAGCGTGTGGCCGATAACGCGGCGCTCGAACTCGCCAAGGTGAAGGACTCGCTGAGCAACGCCGAGGTCGAGGACAACATGTATGCCTCGCGCCTGGAGCAGATCGATGACCAGCTCGAGGAAGTCACGGCCTCACTCGAGAGCCGTCGCGACCGCGCCGAGGAGCTTGAGGGTGCACTCGATCAGGCCCGTCAAGCCCAGATTGATGCGCGCGAGGCTACCGAGGTCGCCCGTGCAGCCCTTAAGGACTTGCGTGCCCGCGAGAGCGAGGCGCGCAACAAACTGTCCGAGGTGCGCTCGGAGCTTGCTAGCCAAAAGAAACTCGATGCCCGCATGGCCGACAGCTCGCCGCTCGTGAGCTGTCTGGTGGGTGTACTGGGCGACGATGTCTCGGGTCGTCTGGGCGACGTGCTCGAGGCCCCTCGTGAGCTCGAGGGCCTGGTGGAGCAGCTGCTTGCCGGCGATATCGATGCGCTGCTGTTCGACGATACGTCCGCGCTTGAGCGTGCCGGTCGTGCCGCTCTGGACCAGAAGAAGGCCTCGGGCGAGGCGCTGCTGGTGGCGCGCGGTGCGAGCGCCTCTGCTGCCGCTAAGGGCGCTGCCGGTTCCCGCCTGGTCGATCGCCTGTCCGTGCGCTCCGGTTATGGCCCGGTTGTCGAGGCCCTTCTCGGCGGCTATTACGTGGTCGATGACTTGGCTGCCGCGTTGGCTGCCCCTGTTGTTGACGGTGTGACCTACGTGACTCCCGATGGCGCCCGCGTGAGCTGTGGTGGTCTGGTGCGCGTGGGGCTCGATGCCGGCGAGGCTTCGGGTGCCTTGGAGCGCAAGCGCCGCATCCGTGAGCTCGAGGGCCTGGAACCCGATCTGGCTGCTGTGTTTGAGCATGTGTCGGATCAGGTCGTCGAGGCCAATGCGGCCGTCGAAGAGGCGCGTGCCGCTGAGGGCGATGCCGCCGGCGAGATCGCCCGTCTTGAGGGCGAGCGCCGCTCGCTGCTCTCCGAGATTGGCCGCCTGGAGCAAAGCGCCAACAACGCCGAGGTCGAGCGCGTGCGCATCTCCAAGCGCCGCGAGCAGGCCGCCGAGGCCGTTCGCGCTGCGCGCCCGCGCGTGGACGAGCTCACCCGCTCGCGTGACGAGGCCCGAGCGCAGGCAAGCGATCTTGGCCTTCAGATTGCCGAAGCCAACGACGAACTCGACCGCGTTCGCCGTGACGATTCCGAGGCCGCCGGCAAGCTCGCCGATGCCAAGGTCCGCCTGGCCCAGACGAGCGAGCGCCTTCGTTCTCTGAAGGGCCGCGTGCCCGATCTGGAGCATCGCCTGGAGGGCATCGACCGCCGTATCCGCGGAACACGCCAGGCCTCGCGCTCACTCGAGCTGCTGCGCCTGCGCGTCGATCCCATGCACGAGCGCTATTCGGCCCTGCTGGAGCGCGCGTCGGATTGGGCAGCGCGTCTGCGTGACCAGGCCTCTCTGGAGGAGGCGGACTCCGCTTCGCTCAAGAAGACCATCGAGGATGCCAAGGCAGAGGTTGCCCGCGCTAAGGAGAAGGTCGATACCGCCACCGCCACGCAAAACGAGTTTAAGGTCGCGCGTGGCAAGCTCGAGGTGCAGGTAGAGGCCGCCATTAAGGCCATTACCGCCGATGGCAACACGGTACTCGAGGAAGCGCTCATGCTTCCCGCGCCCACGGACCGCGATGCCGCCGAGCGCGAGCTCAACCAGCTTGTGCGCCAGATCAACAACCTTGGTCCCGTGAACCAAGTTGCCATGGAGGAGTACGAGCAGCTCAAGCGCCGCGCCGATTACATCGAGGAGCAGCTGGCCGATCTGGTGAGCGCGCGTAAGGCGCTCACCAAGATCACGGTGGCTATTGATCGCAAGATGCGCAAGGCGTTCCTTGTGACGTTTGAGAAGGTCGACGCGAACTTCCGCGAGATCTTCGCTATGCTGTTCCCGGGTGGCCAGGCTCATCTGGAGATGACCGATCCTGAGCATCCGGCCGAGACGGGTATCGAGGTCGTGGCGCAGCCGCGCGGCAAGCGCATCACCAAGATGATGCTCATGTCGGGCGGCGAGAAGAGTCTGACGGCACTCGCCCTGCTCTTTGCCGTGTACCGCACGCGCACGGTGCCGTTCTATGTGCTGGACGAGGTCGAGGCGGCACTTGACGACGCCAACCTGTCCAAGCTCATCGGCGCGCTCGACGTGTTGCGTTCCGATACGCAGCTCTTGGTCATTTCGCATCAGCGCCGTACTATGGAGGACGCTGACGTTCTCTATGGCGTCTCGATGCAAGCCGACGGCGTCAGCCGCGTCGTCTCGCAAAAACTCGATCGCGAAACCGGAAAGGTCGTGAATGCATAATGGGATTCTTTGACGCTCTCTCGCGCGGACTTGAGCGCAGCCGCGAGGCCCTCAACGAGGTCTTCTACTTTGGCGGCGAGGTCGACGAGGACTTTTGGGAGGACCTTGAGGATACCCTCGTTATGGGTGACATGGGCGCCGAGGTCGCCATTCAGGTCTCCGATGATCTGCGCGAGACGGCCGCCAAGAAGAACCTCAAGACCGCCCCGCAGCTCCGTCGCGCCCTGGCTGAGCAGCTCGAGCAGCATTTTGTGCCCGCCGAGCGCGATCCGTTCTCCGACACGCCGAGCTGCGTGCTGTTTGTAGGCATTAACGGCGCCGGCAAGACCACGACGGTCGGCAAGATCGCGAGCGCCATGGCCGCCCGCGGTAAGAATGTCGTGATCGGTTCTGCCGATACCTTCCGCGCCGCCGCCATCGAGCAGCTCGATGTGTGGGGTCAGCGCGCCGGCGTCCCCGTCATCAAGCGCGATCGCGGCTCCGACCCGGCAAGTGTTTGCTACGACGTGCTCGATGAGGCCGATAAGCGCGGCAGCGACCTGGTGCTGATCGACACCGCCGGCCGCCTGCACACGAGCCCCGAGCTCATGCGCGAGCTTGCCAAGGTGGTTAACGTGACGCGTAAGCGCGCCGCCAATATGGCCGCCGGCCCCATGCCCGTCTCGGTCGTGCTCGTGATCGATGCCGCCACCGGCCAGAACGGTCTGAACCAGGCGCTCGAGTTTAACGAGGCGCTGGGTCTGGACGGTATCATCATGACGAAGCTCGACGGTACGGCAAAGGGCGGCATCGCCATGGCCGTGGCCGAGAAGCTCAATCTCCCGATTCTGCGCGTGGGCGTGGGCGAGCAGGTCGATGACCTACAGGAGTTCAATGCCAAAGATTTCTGCCGCGCCCTGGTGGGCGAGTCCAATTAAGGAGTGACTAGTGTTTGATTCTCTGAGCGATCGCCTCAATGACACATTTGACCGCCTGCGCGGCAAGGGTAAGCTGACCGAGGCCGACATCACCTCGGCCATGCGCGATATTCGCATGGCGCTGCTCGAAGCCGACGTCAACTTTAAGGTTGTCAAGGAGTTCGTCGCCAAGACCAAGGAGCGCTGCATGACCGCAGAGGTCATGGAGTCGCTGTCGCCGGCGCAAAACGTCGTCAAGATCGTGCTCGACGAGCTCACCGAGATGCTCGGCTCCACCGAGAGTAAGCTCGTCTTTAGCAACCGTATCCCCAACGTCATCATGCTCGTGGGCCTGCAGGGCTCCGGTAAGACCACGGCGGCCGTAAAGCTGGCCTACCTGCTCAAGAAGCAGGGCCGCTCGCCGCTGCTCGCCGCGTGCGACGTCTACCGTCCCGCTGCAGCCGACCAGCTAGCCACGCTTGGCGGAGAGATCGGCGTGCCGGTCTTCCGTGGCGACGGTGCACACCCGGTCGACATCGCCAAGGGCGCTATTCAGGAGGCCGTCGACCACCTGCGTGACGTGGTCATCGTCGATACCGCCGGTCGTTTGCAGATCGACGAGCAGATGATGCAGGAAGCCGTGGACATCAAGAAGGCCGTCAAGCCCGATCAGGTGCTGATGGTCGTCGATGCCATGACCGGCCAGGATATCGTCAACGTCGTCTCGACCTTCGCCGAGCGCACCGACTTTGACGGCGTGATCATCTCCAAGCTCGACGGCGATGCCCGTGGTGGCGGCGCGCTTTCCGTGCGCCAGGTGACCGGCAAGCCCATCAAGTTCGTGAGCATGGGCGAGAAGCCCGATTCGCTGGAGCCGTTCTACCCCGACCGTATGGCCAAGCGAATCTTGGGCATGGGCGACGTCGTCGGCATCATCGAGAAGGCCCAGGAGGCCGCCGATGCCGAGCAGCTCGAGGCCGCCGAGCGCATGCTGCGCGAGGGCTTTACCATGAACGACATGCTCGACCAGATGAAAGCCGTTAAGAAGATGGGCGGCATGAAGGGCATTCTCGGCATGCTCCCCGGTGGCCAGCGCGCGCTCAACCAGATGGGCGGCAACCTGGACGAGGGCATCTTCGACAAGAACGAGGCCATCATTATGTCGATGACCAAGGAGGAACGCCTGCGCCCCTCCATCATCAACGGCCAGCGCCGCGCCCGCATTGCCAAGGGAGCCGGCGTAACCCCCACCGAGGTCAACGGCCTTATGAAGCAGTGGGGCGAGATGAATAAGATGATGGGCCGCATGCGCACGATGGCCAATCAGGCACAGGCCGGCGGCAAAAAGGGCAAAAAGGGTAAGAAGGGCAAGAAGATGCGCATGCCCAATATCCCCGGCCTGGATGCTATGGGTCTGGGCGGCATGGGCGGCTTGGGAATGGGCGGTCCCAAGTCCGATATGGAGCTGCTGCGCCAGATGGAAGCGCAGATGCGCAATAAGAAATAGAGCTGTAATTCCAGCTTGATATGGCAAAGGCCGCTCGGAAGCTACCGGGTGGCCTTTGCTGTTGGCTTTGTTTGTTGGGTTGCGTTTGGCGTCGCGCCCCGAGCTCGCGGTGCCGTGCCGTTAGTGGCAGCCGCAGCCCTCGTGGCCCTCGTGCTCGTGATGGCCGTGGCAGCCGCAGGAATCGCCATGCTCGTGAGTGTGCTCGTGGTCGTGGCCGTGGCAGCCGCACGTGGCCTCGCCGTTCTGTGCGAGCGTGCCGGCGATAAGGGCCTCGACGCAAGCGTCGCAGCTGCCTTGGGCACCCGCGTATACCGTGATGCCGGCTTGGGCAAGCGCGTTGATAGCGCCACCGCCGATGCCGCCGCAGATGAGCGTGTCCACGCCGCCGTTGGCGAGCAGGCCCGCAAGGGCACCGTGGCCGGTACCGCCGGTGCCCACGACCTGCTCGCTGAGCACCTTGCCGTCCTGAATGTCGTAGATCTTGAACTGCTCGCTGCGGCCAAAGTGCATAAAGATGTTGCCGTTGTCATACGTGGTTGCCACTCTCATGGTGCCGATCTCCTTTGCTGGCCATACGGCCGTCGTTGTGGTGATGGGGGAGTACGCGATATTGCCGCCCTCGATGATGAGCGCCCGACCATTGACCAGCGCATTTGCCACCTTGCGATGCGCTCGGCTGCAAATTGCCGCCACCGTGGCGCGCGCGATGCCCATGTGCTTTGCGACGGCCTCCTGATTGAGGCCTTCCAGGTCGCATAGCCGCAGGACCTCGAGTTCGTCGACCGTCATGTCGATGGCCTCTCCGCTGGCAAGGCCATCGGGGGTAAAACCGCGATATTCGGGGATGATCCCGACGCGGCGCAATTTTTCACGTCTTCCTGCCATACACTCTCCATATCTGACATATGTCAACAATAGAATAACGACCGTGCGGATTTACGCAAGGAATTTCTGGCATATGTCAGAAAATGAGGGCTTATGTTAGGGCTGTGGGGCCGCTTGCGCCTGGGCTACAATGAATCTCGCTTATAGGCGACTGACAGGAGGGTCAATGAGCAAGGCTGATCAACAGTTTGTAGCCATGTGCCGCGATATTCTGGACCATGGCACCACCACCGAGGGCCAAAAGGTCCGCCCGGTGTGGGAGGACGGCACCCCTGCCTATACCATTAAAAACTTTGGCGTCACGGCACGCTACGACCTGCGTGAGGAGTTTCCGGCGCTTACCCTGCGTCGTACGGCCCTCAAATCTGCCATGGATGAGATCCTGTGGATCTATCAAAAGAAGTCCAATAACGTGCATGACCTCAACAGCCATATTTGGGATGAGTGGGCCGACGAGACTGGCTCCATCGGCAAGGCCTACGGGTATCAGATTGGGCAGAAGAGCCATTATGCCGAGGGTGACTTTGATCAGATGGATCGCGTGCTGTACGACCTTAAGAACACGCCGTACAGCCGCCGCATTATGACGAATACCTACGTGTTTAGCGACCTGTCCGAGATGCACCTGTATCCGTGCGCCTACAGCGTGACGTATAACGTGACGCAACGCCCGCAGGATGATAAACCGACGCTCAACATGATTCTCAACCAGCGCAGCCAGGACATTTTGGCTGCGAACAACTGGAATGTGTGCCAGTACGCCATTTTGCTGATGATGGTCGCGCAGTCGGTCGATATGATTCCCGGAGAGTTGCTGCATGTGATTGCCGATGCCCACATTTACGACCGTCATGTCGATATCGTCCGCGAGCTTATCGAGCGTCCGCAGTTTGCCGCGCCTAAGGTAACGCTTAACCCCGATGTGCATGACTTCTATGCGTTTACGACCGACGACCTGATTGTCGAGGGCTATGAGCACGGCCCGCAGGTCAAGAACATCCCCATTGCGGTGTAGGTGACGTGCATGACGTGTAAGCTTTCTGCCATTGTCGCCGTGTGCGATGACTGGGGTATTGGGTGCGAGGGCGACATGGTGGTGTCCAACCGTGCCGACATGCGTCATTTTGTGGCGTGCACCAAAGGTTGCCCGGTTATTATGGGGCGCAAGACCCTGCTGAGTTTTCCCGGCGCACGGCCGCTCAAGAATCGTCGCAATATCGTGCTCACGCGCGACGAGGATTTTTCGCCCGAAGGTGTCGACGTGGTGCATAGTATCGGCGAGGCGCTCGCCGCGGTTGCCGATGAGACCGTTGCGTGGGTGATTGGCGGCGGCGAGGTATATCGACAGTTTTTGCCGTATTGCGTGGAGGCCGAGGTTACGCATGACCATTGCGTGCATGACGTGGATACGTATTTTCCCGATTTGGATGCCGATCCCGCGTGGGAGATTGCGCGGCGTGGCGGTGTTGCCACGATTGCCTCGGGCGAGGGCGACGAGGGTGTCGATTATGAGTTCGTAACGTATCGTCGCGTTGAGGCGTAAATCGTCCGGCGTGAACGGTATCATCGGATTGTTTGAATGCATGGGGCGGCGCTTAGCGTCGCCTCGTTTGGTATAGATGCGCTGTAAAGAAAGGTGCGGGCTGGCTGCTATGACTGATGCCGTTGAGGTGCTGCGAATCGATTCGCTCGAGGACGAGCGGCTTGATGCCTACGTGCGACTGACCGAGCGTGAGCTGCGCTGCGTGCTGGAGCCGCAGAAGGGCATTTTTATCGCCGAGAGTGCCAAGGTCATCGAACGTGCGGTTCGCGCCGGATACGAGCCGGTGAGCTTTCTTTTGGGCGAGCGCTGGCTCGACCAGATGATGCCGCTGTTTGAGCGCCTGGCGGTACGCGAGGGCGCGGGTCCGGTTCCCGTGCTCGTTGCCTCGATGGAGCTTATGGAGCGTCTGACGGGTTTTAACGTGACGCGCGGTGCGCTCGCGGCATTTCGTCGCCCGCGACAGATTCCGGTTGATGAGTTCTTGGGCGGCGTCGTCGAGGCGGCGGGGGAGCGCCCGGTGCGCGTGTGCGTGCTCGAGGGCATTGTCGACCATACCAATGTGGGCGCAATATTCCGCTCGGCGGCCGCGCTCAACGTTGACGGCATTTTGGTCAGTCCTACGTGTTGTGATCCGCTGTATCGTCGTTCGGCCCGCGTGAGCATGGGCACGGTGTTCCAGGTGCCCTGGACACGCATTGGCAGCGAAGCGCGCGTATGGCCGCATGATGGGCTGGCGGTGCTACACGATGCCGGCTTTTCGTGTGCCGCTATGGCGTTGACGGATGATTCGGTGTCGCTGGACGATCCCGCGCTCCAGGAGATTGACCGCCTGGCAATCTTTATGGGCACCGAGGGTGCTGGCTTGGGCGCCAAGACCATTGCAGGCTGCGACCGCGCCGTGCGTATTCCGATGGCGCATGGGGTCGATTCACTCAACGTGGCCGCGGCAAGCGCTGTTGCCTTTTGGCAGCTGTGCCCGCATGTGAGCAACGAGTACCACTACCAGCCGGGGCTGTATCACTAGGCAGATAGTTAGCACCGGGCTCTGGTTCGGGGCGTTTCGGCCGACGTCGGTCGGTGCTAAGCTGGTATTGGCTTTGGTCTTAAATTGCCGTTTTGTTGTTTGACGTACGCTGGTGGGGAGGGCGTGTGGCTAAGAAATCTACGGCTATCGATGTAACGCAGGGTGTCATTTGGCAACAGCTGCTGTCGCTGTGCGTCCCTATCTTCTTTAGCTCGTTTTTTCAGCAGGCTTACACGCTTATTGGTACGTATATCGTCGGCCAGTTTGGCGGCAAGCTCGCGCTGGGTGGCATTCAAGCCACGATGGTGCTCACCGAGCTCTGCATTGGCTTTTGCGTTGGCGTTGGCGCTGGCTGCGCGGTCATTACCGGTCAGTATTTTGGTCAGCACGATGATGAGCGATTGAGTCGTTCGGTCCATACGGCCATGACGCTCGCGCTGGTGGGCGGTATCGTTTTCTCGATTCTTGGCATAGTGTTCGTTGAGCCCATGCTGGTACTTATGAACACGCCGCATGAACTATTGGCCGAGGGCGTGGCCTATGCTCGTTGCTATTTTGCCGCCATGGTTGCGGCGCTGCTGCTCAATATGGGAACGGCGCTGCTGCGCGCCGTGGGCGACACACGCGGTCCTGCTGTGATCATTGCTTCCGGCTGCCTTGTTAATGCGGTGCTGGATGTCATCTTCGTTGCCGTGCTTCATATGGAGGCTCTGGGCTGCGGCATCGCGGTGGCGCTGACCATTTGCTCCAACGCCACGATGATCGTGATTCGTATGATGCACGCTCCGGGTGCGTGGCGGCTTTCACTGTCCAAACTCTGCATTGATCCTGGCATTTGTAAGAGCATGATCTCGTGTGGTCTGCCGCTTGGCTTTCAGTCTGCTGCGTATTCGATTTCCAACGTTTTGATTCAGGTGTCGGTCAACTCGTTTGGTGCCGATGTCACCACGGCGTGGGGTCTTTCGGGCCGTTTGGATGGCATTGTCTGGATGGTTACCGAGGCGCTTGGCGTTTCGATCACCACGTTCTCGGCACAGAACTTTGGCGCGCGCAACTACGAGCGCATGCGCAAGGGCTACCATACGTCGCTTGTGCTGTCGTTTATGCTCATTGGTGGCCTGTCTGCCGTGCTACTGGTGTTCTCGGGTCCGTTGTCGCGTCTGTTTGTCGACGATGCTTCGATTTCGGCCTACACCACGACGATTCTTCATTTCATCGCGCCGTTCTACGCGATCTTCTCGATTATCGAAAACGCGTCCGGCTCCATCCGCGGCGCTGGCGTGAGCTTCCAGCCTATGATGCTCACGATTTTTGGCACCGTCGTGCTCCGCGTGGCGTGGGTGTTCGCGATTATGCCGCTCGACCCCTCGCTCGAGCATCTGCTGCTGGTCTACCCCATGACCTGGGTAATCACCGCCGCGATGTTCACCGTCTACCATCACAGCGGCAACTGGCTCGGTCGCGCCACCGCCTAGTCATTGGGGACGTCCGCAATGACTAGTATTCGATGCCTTGGCGAGCTAGGAGGCCTTCGTCGAAGTAGTGTTTGACGGGGCGCATTTCGGTTACCAGGTCGGCAAGGTCGGCGAGGGGCAGCAAGCCCCGGCCGGTGAGCACGAGCTCCGTGGTGGTTGGTTTCATCGCGATCAACGCTTCGACATCTTCGCGCGTCACAAAGCCGCGGCGCATGGCTTCTCCCAGCTCATCCAAGATCAGCACGTCGACCTGGCTAATCTGCTCGCGTGCGAGCTCCATGATCTGCGCGGCGCAAGTCTCGGGCGTGTCGCGGTCGGCTTGTACGATCCGTAGCCCCAATCGAGGAGCTGCGTCATGTTCGGCGCAGTGCAGCTTCTTGGCAAACTGAAGCATGAGCACGTTAAGTCCATAGCCCGTGGCACGCAGCGCGAGCCCCAGCGCAGCCGTCGTCTTGCCCTTGCCGTCGCCCGTATAGATTTGAACCTTGCCGACTTCCAGTGATGCCATCTCTGTCCTTTCGTGCCCGGCGTCGGTTTATCGCCGTTCGGGTTGGGTATTCTAGATAGCATTATCAACCCCAGTAGATGGAGTTCAAGCAGATGGAGATGGATGACAACAAACGTAGACGGAATATGATCCTCTACGTGCTCATCGCCTTCGTCGTCTACCTCGTGCTCTCGACCGTTCTGTTCCCCAACATCGGTCACACGCAGCAGATTACGAAGACCGATTACTCGACGTTTGTCAAAGCGCTCGATAAGAAGAGCGTCGACAAGGTCGAGTACAACACGGACGATTACACGATTTATTACACCAAGAAGGGCGAGGACGAGAATATCGCCTACAAGACGACCGGTGTGCCGAATGACGCGGGCTTTACCGATCGCGTGCTTGAGTCCGGTGCTTCGCTTGAGTCGGTCGTTCCCGATAAGAACTCGGGCCTGATGACCTACTACCTGCTCACCCTCATTCTTCCCATGGTGACTTTCTTCCTGATTGGCTGGTGGCTCAACCGCCGCATGAAGAAGGCCATGGGTGATGACGGTCCGTCGATGAACTTTGGCGGCGGTGGTTTTGGCGGCGGTGGACTGGGCAAGTCCGGCGCGCGCGTGATCGCCTCCAAGGACGTGGGCGTGACCTTTAAGGATGTCGCCGGCCAGGAAGAGGCCAAGGAGTCCCTCAAGGAGGTCGTCGACTTTCTGGAGAAGCCGCAACGCTACGAGGAGATCGGCGCCAAACTGCCACGCGGCGCTCTCCTTGTCGGCCCTCCGGGTACCGGTAAAACCCTGCTCGCCAAGGCTGTGGCCGGCGAGGCGGGCGTGCCGTTCTTTAGTATTTCTGGTTCTGAGTTTGTTGAGATGTTTGTCGGCCGCGGCGCCGCTAAGGTTCGCGACCTGTTTAAGCAGGCCAAGGAAAAGGCCCCGTGCATCGTCTTTATCGACGAGATCGATACCATCGGCAAGAAGCGCGATGGCGGCGGCTTTAGTGGCAACGACGAGCGCGAGCAGACGCTCAATCAGCTGCTGACCGAGATGGATGGATTCGATAACCACAAGGGTATCGTCGTCCTCGCTGCGACCAACCGTCCCGACAGCCTTGATCCGGCCCTACTGCGCCCCGGCCGCTTCGACCGCCGCATCCCCGTTGAGCTGCCCGACCTGACCGGTCGCAAGAATATCCTTGAACTGCACGCCAAGAGCGTGAAGACGCAGCCGCCGATCGACCTGACCGCGATCGCCCGCGCCACGCCTGGCGCCTCGGGTGCCGACCTGGCCAACATCATCAACGAGGGCGCCCTGCGCGCCGTCCGCGAGGGTCGCAAGCGCGCGACTCAGGATGACTTTGAGGAGTCGGTGGAGGTCGTCATCGCCGGCCAGCAGCGTAAGTCCACGGTGCTGTCCGATCACGAGAAACAGGTCGTGTCCTATCACGAGATCGGCCATGCCATCGTTGCCGCCCGCCAGAAGGGTTCTGCGCCGGTTACGAAGATCACCATCGTGCCGCGTACGAGCGGTGCTCTGGGCTACACCATGCAGGTCGAGGAGGACGAGCGCTTCCTGACCACGCGCCAGGAGGTCTTGGACAAGCTCGCCGTCTATTGCGGCGGACGTGCTGCCGAGGAGCTCATCTTTGGTGAGATGACGACCGGCGCTGCCAACGATATCGAGCAGGCCACCAAGCTCGCTCGCAACATGGTGACGCGCTTTGGTATGTCGGAAGAGTTTGGCATGATGGCGCTCGGTACCGTTCAGAATGCCTACCTCAACCAGGACACGTCGCTCACCTGTGCCCCCGGTACGGCCGAGCGCGTCGACGCGATCGTCGCCAAGCTGATTGAGGATGCGCACGACCGCGCCCTGCAGATCCTCAAGGAGAACAAGTTTAAGCTCCATGAGCTGGCTCGTTATCTGTACAAGAAGGAGACGATCACGGGCGAGGAGTTCATGAATCTCCTCACGCGCGAGAATCCACTGATGCCAAAGCAGCAGTAAAGCCGCGGCCGAGCCAGTAAACGCCGACGCCCCATTTGAGCAGCTTTCTCAAATGGGGCGTTTTGCTTGAGAGGGATGGAAATGAAGATCGTGGTAAGCGCCTGTTTGATGGGCGAGAGCTGCAAGTATAACGGGCTCGACAATTACCACCGCGCGTTGGTCGAGGCTTGCGAGCGTACGGGGACCGAGGTGCTCCTCGTATGCCCCGAGGTTTTTGGCGGTCTGCCAACGCCGCGCGACCCGTCCGAGATCGTGGGCTGTGAGGTTCGCACCCGCGAGGGCGTGTCGGTTGATCGCGAGTTTCGCCATGGTGCCCAACGCGCGCTCGATATGTGCGAGCACTTTGGCGGCCCGTCCGAGATCGCTGCGTGCATCTTGCAGGACCGTAGTCCCTCGTGCGGCGCGGGCCGCATCTACGACGGAACATTCAGCGGCACCCTTACAGCGGGCAACGGCGTTTTCGTCGATCTGTTGCTGCGTCACGGGTACCGTGTGATTCCGGCTAGCGAGTTCGATCCCAGCATGCTGGAGCATTGTCCATAGCACTCGAACCCAACACTTCCTCACGGGTGACCGTTTTGGCATCATCCGTGAAGTTGATATTGAGTACGACCCGGTCATCAAAGACGTAGACCGAGTTGACAGGCGCCGTACCCAGGCAGCCCCTCCCCGCGGCCCTCGCGCAGGAACGCGCACGCGGCCTTCCCGTCTCTTGCGCCCCTCCCGGAACTGTCCACATCAGTGTAGCCAATCCAGTCCGCAAAGGGCTGCAGCCCGGACAACGCGGCGATGGAGGGCTTCTTCGGCCTGCTCAAGAAGGAGTTCTGGCACGGCCGGGACTGGTCGGACTGGACCCCCCCCGCCCGCTTCATCGAGGAGCTCGGGGGCTGGATCGGTCGATACAATACGGAGAGGCGCAGCGATGCGCTCGGTGGCCGCACGCCGGCTGAGTTCCGCTCCGCGCTGGGAAGGGCCGCGTGACGGTCCATGAAATCATCCGCAGTCCCCATTCTTGCCCCTTTGGGACAGCTTCTTGTTGGGGCGTGCCTGCCCCAAACCCTG
>CABUDQ010000014.1 GCA_902490365.1 uncultured Collinsella sp.
AGCAGGTGCGGATAGATTCCGTCGAGCGTGTCCTGGAACTTGCCGCCACCGGGCAGCACCAGGTTGGGGCTGCAGGTGATGGAGACCCAGGTAGCACCGACTGCACCGATGACCATGGTACCAACCATCACGATGGAATCGCGAAGAGCCTTTGCCTTGGGGCCGACGAGGGCCTCGACCGCCTTGCCGCCGAGCTCATAGCCCTGGTTGTAGGCAAAGCGCATGCCAAGGAACATGAGCAGGTTCCACACGACAATATAGAAGATGGCACCGAGCGGAGAGCCGCCGGTCGAGAGACCGAGGGCGATACCGAGCAGGATCGGGATCAGGGTACCGACGATCAGCGAGTCGCCAAGGCCAGCGAGCGGGCCCATGAGGCCGGCGCGGATGCCGTTGATGGCGTCGTCATCGATGGCCTCGCCGTTTGCGCGAGCCTCCTCGAGGCCGGCGGTGACGCCGACAATCATGGTGCCGATCTGCGGCTCGGTGTTGAAGAACGCGGAGTAGGTCTGGAGGGCCTGTTTCTGCTCCTCGGGCGTGTCGTAGAGCTCCTCGACAATCGGAAGCATGGCGCACAGGTAACCGAAGGTCTGCATGTGCTCCTGCGAGAAGCAGGTCAGGTTGCCATAGGACCAGTTACGGAACGACTTGGCAAGCGTTTTCTTAGAGAGCTTTTTCTTCTCTGCCATTAGATGTCCTCCTCTTCCTCATCATCTGAGCCCGAGGCGATAGCTGCCTTGGGAGCGTTTGCGAGGTCGATCTTGAGCGAAGCGATCTCATAGTTGATCAGGGCGAAGAAGCAGCCGATGCCGGCAGCGGCGATCAGGTTGCACCCCATGACAGCGGACAGGGTGAAGCCGAAGAAGAACGTGAGGAAGTCCGTCGGCTTGGAGATGACCTGCTTGAGCAGGATGGCGATACCGACGGTAGGCAGCAGCGAGCCGACGGTGAACAGCGTCTTCATCGCGATGCCGTCCATGGGCATGTAGGTCTTCATGAGGTCGACCATGGCGGTGCCGCCCATGGTGATGATGAACGTCGGGAGGAACGAGCAGACGATGTGACCGATCCAAGGCAGAACGTTGTTGACCAGGTAGAGCTTGTGGAGATCGCCCTTCTCGAGCCACTTCCAGCCCATGCCCTGCCACACCAGGTTGATAGTGGCGGTGCCATAGAAGAGCACAGTGCCGAGCGTGCCGACGGCGGCACCGAGGGATGCGGCCATGCCGGCAGCCTCAGCGGAGGCAGGATCGATGCCCGAGTTCTTGATGGCGAGGATTGCCAGCGGGATGCCGATATAGGACACAGCGCGGACGTCGGCGGAGACGGTTCCGCCGGGGGTCACGAGAGCGATGTAGACAACCTGGATGGCAGCGCCGACGAGGATGCCCGTCTGCATATCGCCCATGATGATGCCGACGATGAGGCCGGCGACCAGAGGACGACCCAGAGTGTAGTTGCCGATCGTCGTGCCGCCCATGCCAGGCAGTGATGCCAGGCAGGCGAACAGGCCGAACAGCGCGGCTTGGAATGCATTGATTGCCATGCTTTCCCCTTTCTTTATTCCTCAGCCCCTTTCACCAAGGGCTGTAGATACCAAAATGCGGCTGGCGCCTAACTAGAAGCCAAACTGACCGCGGAACTTGGGCCACTCACCGATGGACTTCTCCTTGATAAGGGCGAACTCGACCGTGTAGCCGGCGTTGGTGAGATCCTCGAGCGCCTGGGCCTCTTCCTGCGTGATCGACTGGTTGTTGCCGAGCTTGGTGGCGCCGGGACGATCGTTGCAGGGACCGACGATGATGCGGTCCATGCCGGGCTTAAAGCCAAAATCGACGAGAAGTTCCTTCATGTCGAGCGGGTTCTTGGTGATCAGGAAGTACTTGGTGTCGGACTTGAGAACCTTCTCGGAGACCTCCTTAAAGTGCTCCTTGGTCCACACGAACGTCTTCTTGCCCGAGGCACTCTTGTAGGCCTCCTTGAGCACGGGGTTGGACGCCGCGGCGTCGTTGACGGCGATAAGACCGTCGCAGGGATACTCGAGGGCCCAACGGGTAACGGTCTGTCCATGGATCATACGGTCGTCAATACGGATGAACGAAATCATGCGTTCTCCCTTTCTTTATCACCGGGGGTCTTTCCTCTTAACCCCCGCTCCATCACAAAAATTTGGGCGGATGCGCTGCCTAGATGTCGTCGTCCTCGTCGTCGGCGCCATCGGTCGGGACAACGAGCTCGGACATACCGTTCTTGCCCTCCTGCAGCATCATCTGCTTGAGGGAATCCAGGTCCATGGTGGCAAGCCCCATCATGGCGGTCATAGCCATGGGCAGGTTCATGCCGCCGAAGGCAATGGTATGGGCGAGCAGGCCCTTCTCGGCCAGCGTGTTCATGGCATTGGTGAGCGGCGATCCGCCCAGGATGTCACCGAGCAGGACAACCTCGTCATCGGCGGTAACGGGAGCGAGCATCGCTTTGACGTTCTCGACATACTCGTCAGCGCCCATGCCGTCCACGAGACTCGTCGACAAGATGTTCGGGGCGTCATTGCCGAGCATCTTGAGGACACTGTGCAGTCCGGGAGCGAGCGTTCCGTGACTGACCATTACCAGATACCGCATGCGGTCTCCTCTCGACCTGCCGTGTATCGCACGGCTTTGCTTTTTGCCGAGATTATTGTTGCGCTGGGGCATGTTCGGTACAAGAAAATAGTCGCGAACGGCAACTATTCATCGGTTAACGGTAGCAACTATTTTTGTGCCTAAATTATTTTTTCTTCCAACTATTTTTAAAATGGCAGGTAGATTGCCTGGTAAATATTTTATGTTCCTTATGTACCATACATACCAACAAGAATCGGGCCTGACATCACCGGTTTGCCCCACAGTGTCAGACCATGTCACGTATGCTCACGACATGGAGGTACCCCATGGACATGCTCTCGTTTCTCGCCTCAGAACCCTTCGATCGCAGCGGTGATACGCCGCTCTATGTCCAACTTAAACATCGAATCGCCCTGCTTATCGCCAGCCAGGCGTTCGACACCAAGACGCCGCTGCCACGCGAGCTCGAAATCTGTGCGCGGCTGGAGTTATCGCGCGCGACCGTGCGCCGTTGCTTTCAGGATCTCGTCATCGAGGGGCGCGTGGTGCGCAAACGTGGGCAGGGCACGTTCATTAAGCCCCAAACCTCAGCACCCGGCATCGACCTGGCCCTGAATTTCAGCGCGCGGATGCGCGAAGCGGGACGGGTTCCGAGCTCGCAGATTCTCGCCTTTTCAAGCATACCGGCCGTCCGCGGCATCGCCTCTGGGCTCAAAGTGTCCGAAGGGACACCCGTCTGGGAGATTCGCCGCCTGCGTCTCGCCAACGACAAACCCATGGAGCTCAACTACGTCTATATCCCCGTGTCACTTTGCCCCGAGCTCACACGCAAAGACGTGGATGGCTCGCTCTACGCCTACATCGCGGAAAAGACCGGCATCCTGCCCGCAAGCGTCGATGCCGTCTACGAGACGGTCAACCTCGACAAGCATGAGGCGCGCCTTTTGGGACAGAACACCGGTAAGGCGGCGATGCGCATCGTGCGTTCGACCTACGACAAGACGGGGACCCCGTTCGAGGTAGGCGTGCTCATCAGCTGCGACGGTCAGGCAAAGCTGCACGTGCACATCGCCGCCGACAAAACAACCTTCACCGCCACAGCCCAATAAATCCAAAACGCGGGCGCCGTCGTTCAAACGAACGACGGCGCCCACACTCATTTTCTATTCAGCCCTAGTCATCGCACAAAGCCCCTTCGGCAGCACACGGTGCAGCCAAGTCACCGCAGGCCGGGGCGGGAGCCGGTCCTTCCTCTCGGAAAACTTCGCGGAGCCCAGTTTCCGAGAGAAAGTGTCCGGCTCCCGCCCCGGCCGGCCAGGTCAACTACACCGTGTACTGCGGCAGGTCCTGCAGGGCGATGACGTCCATGCCCATGTCGTTGGCGCTGCCGTGACCCTGCTGGTCCTCGCGCACCGCCTCGATGGCACTCACGTACGTGTTGGCCGCAGACATCGCCGTCACGCAGGTCACGCCGCGGCGCACGGCCTCGGTACGCAGCAGGTAGCCGTCGCCGCGCGAACCCGGACCATACGGCGTGTTGATAATCACCGCGATCTTGCCGTCGGCGATGAAATCACCAATGTTGGGACGCTCGCTGTCGTGTGGGCCGCTGATCTTTTCCACGATCTCGCAGGTCACATTGCCGCCGCGCAGCACGCGCGCCGTACCTTCGGTGGAGCAGATATCAAAGCCCAGGTAGCGCAGGATGCGGGCGACCGAAAGAATATGCCGCTTATCGCGGTCGCACACGCTGATGAACACCTTGCCGGCGCTCGGGTCGGGCAGCTTGTAGTCGATCGCCAGCTGCGTCTTGGCGTATGCCTCGGGATAGCTCTTGGCGATACCCATGACCTCGCCCGTCGACTTCATCTCGGGCCCCAGGATAACGTCGGCGCCCGGGAAACGGCCCCAGGGCATAACGGCTTCCTTCATGCAGAACCAGTCCAGCTGACGCTCATCGCTCGGCAGGCCCAAGCTCGCGATGGAATCGCCCGCCATGATACGCGCCGCGCACTTGGCCAGCGGCACGCCGGTGGCCTTGGAGATAAACGGCACGGTACGGCTGGCACGCGGGTTGGCCTCGATCACGTAGACGGTCTCGCCCTTGATGGCATACTGCACGTTGACCAGGCCGCGTACGCCCAGCGCCATCGCGATGCGGCGCGTGGTCTCGCGGAGCTTCGCCTGCAGGCTCTCGCTAAAGCTAAACGGAGGGATGCAGGTCGCAGAGTCGCCGGAGTGAATACCGGCCTCCTCAATATGCTCCAGGATGCCGCCGATGTAGACCTCTTCGCCGTCGCACAGGGCATCGACATCGGACTCAATCGCACCCTCCAGGAAGCGATCGAGGTACACCGGGTAGTCGGGGCTAATGCGCGCGGCCTCGGCCATGTAATCGCGCAGATGCTCGGCATCGTAGGCGATCATCATGCCGCGGCCGCCCAACACATAGCTCGGACGCACCAGAAGCGGATAGCCGATGTGCGCGGCCACGGCCTCGGCCTCCTCAAACGAGGTGGCCTGGCCCGCCGGCGGGTACATGATGCCCAGCTTGTCGAGCAGAGCGGCGAAGCGCTCGCGGTCCTCGGCAAAATCGATGGCGTCGGGCTTGGTGCCCATAATGTTCACGCCGCTCTCCTCGAGCATGCGCGCCAGCTTAAGCGGAGTCTGGCCGCCGAGCGTCACCACGACGCCGTCGGGGCGCTCGACATCGATAACGTCCATGACGTCCTCGTAGGTGAGCGGCTCAAAGTACAGACGGTCGGACGTGTCATAGTCGGTCGAGACGGTCTCGGGATTGCAGTTGACCATGATGGTCTCGAAGCCGCGGGCCGCCAGCGCGTAGCTCGCGTGCACGCAGCAGTAATCGAACTCGATACCCTGGCCAATGCGGTTGGGGCCGGCGCCCAGGATCATCGCCTTGGGCTTGTCCGCCGGCGTGGTCTCGTCGGGAGCCACGCACTTCTTGGCATCCGGGCTCGTGCGGTAGATGTTCTCGTACGTCTTGTAGTGGTACTCCGTGGCGCTCGAGAACTCGGCCGCGCAGGTATCGACCGTCTTCATGCTGGGAACCACGCCCAGACCCTTGCGATAGGCGCGCACAAAGCGCTCGTCCGAGCCGGTCAGCGCGGCAATCTCGGCGTCGCTCGTGCCGTATTGCTTGAGCAGGCGCATCGCGTCGGCGTCGATATCCTCCACACGCAGGCCGCGGATGCTCTCCTGGACCTGCACCATGTCGTTGATACGATTGAGGTACCACGGATCGATACCGCAGATGGCATGGATGCGGGCGATGTCCCAGCCACGGCGCAGGGCCTCGACCACAAAGAAGATGCGGTGCTCGGTCGGGGTTGCCGCGGCCTGAGCGAGCTCATCGTCGCTCAGCTTGTCGGCACCCTCCTTGCCACCGGCGCAGATGCCCTGGTGACCGTCCTCCAGTGAGCGCATGGCCTTGCCGAAGGCCTCCTCAAAGGTGCGGCCGATCGCCATGATCTCGCCCACGGCCTTCATGCGCGTGGTGAGCGTGGGGTCGGTACCCTTAAACTTCTCGAAGGCAAAGCGCGGCACCTTGACCACGCAGTAGTCAATCGTGGGCTCAAAGCAGGCGGGCGTTGCCTTGGTGATGTCGTTGACGATCTCGTCGAGCGTGTAGCCCACGGCCAGGCGAGCGGCGGCCTTGGCGATGGGGAAGCCCGTGGCCTTGGAGGCCAGTGCGGACGAACGGCTCACGCGCGGGTTCATCTCGATGACGATCAGGCGGCCGGTCTGGGGGTTCACGGCAAACTGCACGTTGGAGCCGCCGGTCTCGACGCCGATCTTCTCCAGAATGGCGAGCGACGCGACACGCATGCGCTGGTGCTCAAGGTCACTTAGTGTCTGCGCCGGCGCCAAGGTGATGGAGTCGCCGGTGTGCACGCCCATGGGGTCGAGATTCTCAATGGAGCACACGATGATGCCGTTGCCGGCGTGGTCGCGCATGACCTCCATCTCATACTCTTTCCAACCCTCGATGGACTCCTCGACCAGCACCTCATGGGCAGGCGAGAGCTCAAGGCCCTGGCTCACGATGGAGACGAGCTCCTCGTGGGTGTGCGCGATGCCGCCGCCGGCGCCGCCGAGGGTAAAGCTCGGACGCAGCACGCAGGGATAGCCCACGCGCTCGGCGATAGCCTCGGCGTCGGCCACGCTGTAGGCATAGCCTGAGCGCGCGACCTCCAGGCCGATCTCGGCCATGGCCTCGTTAAAGAGCTTGCGGTCCTCGCCGCGCTCGATAGCGGCCAGGTCGCAGCCGATCATCTCGACGCCGTACTTGTCCAGCGTGCCGTCTTTCGCCAGCTCAACAGCGGCGTTCAGACCGGTCTGGCCACCCAGCGTGGGCAGCAGCGCGTCCGGATGCTCTTTCTTGATTACGCGCTCGATAAACTCGGCGGTGATGGGCTCGACATAGGTGCGGTCGGCCAAGCCCGGGTCGGTCATGATGGTCGCCGGGTTGGAGTTGACCAGGATGACCTCAAAGCCATCCTCCTTGAGCACCTTGCAGGCCTGGGCGCCGGAGTAGTCGAACTCGCAGGCCTGGCCAATAACGATGGGGCCCGAACCAATAACGAGGATGCGCTTGATGTCAGTACGTTTAGGCATGTTAGTTCTCCTCGGTCGCAGCGTTCTCGGACTCGGCGAAATTCCAGCCGGCGAGGCGGTCCTTCGCGGTGTCGATGTCCAGGTAGTTCTCCTCGCCGTCCATGAGTCGCGTAAAGGCGGTAAAGAGATAGTGGGCATCGGTGGGGCCAGGCGAAGCCTCGGGGTGGTACTGGACCGAGAAACACGGGGCGTCGAGCAGCTGGATGCCCTCGGCGGTGCCGTCGTTGAGGTTCACATGTGTCAGGCGAATGCGACCAAAGCGCTCGTTCATCACGACCGGCGCGATGCCGCGACGCACCCAGGCGCGCAGGTCACCGTCGGCCGCATGCTCGGTTTCGCCGCCGGAAAGCTCCGGAATCAGTTTGCCCAGACTGGGGAACAGCAGGCCAAAGCCGTGGTTTTGCGCGGTGATCTCCACGCGACGGCTCACCAGATTCATAACCGGCTGGTTACCGCCACGGTGACCGAATTTAAGCTTTTCCATTTGGGCGCCGCAGGCCAGGCTGATCATCTGGTGACCGAGGCAAATGCCAAAGACCGGCACCTTGCCGATCAGCTGCTGTACCTGCTCATAGGTCTCCACCACGGCATCGGGGTCGCCGGGGCCGTTGGACAAAAAGACGCCATCGGGATTCATGTCGAGCACCTGCTGGGCGGGCGTATCCCACGGCACGACGGTGAGATCGCAGCCGGCACGGACCAGGCCCTCCAGAATACCGCGCTTCACACCGCAGTCGTAGGCGACCACTTTGTGACGGGCAGGAGCGGCAGCCGCAAGCGCAAAGTCATGCGTGGCAGGCAGGTCGGCGGCCACAAACTCGTGAGGCGCGGGGCAACTTACGGTCTTGACCAGGTTCTCGCCTACCAGCGTGGGCGCAGCGGACAAGCGCTCGGCAAGCTCGTCGACGTCGAAGATCTCGGTCGAGATAATGCCCATCTTGGAACCATTGTCGCGCAGATGGCGCACCAGAGCGCGGGTGTCGATACCCTCGATAGCGACGATGCCGTGAGCGCGCAGGTACTCCGGCACACTGACGGCCGAGCGCCAGTTAGAAGGCGTGGCGCACATATCGCGAACGATCATGCCGCGCATAGCCGGAGCGCTCGCAGGGCGCACGGCGTCGCCGGGGAAGGCCGACTGGACATCGGTCTCGTCGATACCGTAATTGCCGATCTGCGGATAGGTCATGGTTACAATTTGGCCGGCATAACTCGGGTCGGTCATGACCTCAAAGTAGCCCTCGAGCGAGGTGTTGAAGCAGACTTCGCCGGTCGCGGTGCCCTCGGCGCCGCATGCACGTCCATAAAAAATGGTCCCATCCTCAAGATACAGGATACAGGGACCGCAGGTGCCCTTGCTGGTTTTGGCCAGCATACGCTGGCAAAGCTCGCTGGGCGCGAAGGTGCGGGCGGCAGCGCCCGCGGTATGGTTGTTCGCCATAATTCTCCTTCCCGGTCTCACAGGACCGGCTTAAAGGTGTGTAGTTAGGCCTCGCGGTATTGTAACCGCAAGCATGCCTCATGGCGTTAATTTCATCGAAATGTTTACGAAATGATAATTATGACTTTCTATGCATAATGATTATTTAATCCCCGTCCCAGAAAAATTATCCCGCGTGGGCTTGTGGCTCACGCGGGATAATGGCCTCTTACTTTTGCTTGTCCTGTTCCAGCAGATCGGACGGTGAGCGATCGGGCTTGCCGCCGCGGAAAATCTCGCGGCCATGCAGACGATGCTCCAGGTCACGTTCGGCCTTTTCCTCGTCAATCTTGGTCTGGCTCACCACCGGGTCCTCGATCAGCGACGAAACCGAGTTCACCTGTTTTTGAATGCGCTCGGCAATGGTGTCGTCCATGCTTACGATGCGCATCTTCCAGTCGATACTCGTGGCGTTGGATGAGCTCTTGGTCCACACAAACGTCAAAATGGCGCTCTGATGACCCCGCGCGGGAAACATGCCAAAGAAGGAATCGTGCTGAATGTTGCTATCCTCGTCGATATAGGCGTGAACGTTATACACCACGCGGTCGATCTTATCGTTGAGCAGCGCGTTGGTCGCAAGCGCAGCGGCCTGAATCTGCCCGTTGGACAGCAGCTCGAGCTCGTTGGCAGACGATGTGTCCAACACCGTCACCTCGACCGTGCCCGTACGCTCATCAGCTTCATCGACGGTAAAGTCGAGCGGGAACTGCGTAAAGCCGTTGCCCCACTCAAGGCCGCCCTTCAGCGCCGTCGAAACGGTATCCACCGAAACGCTCTCGGACAGGTTGGCGGTGTTCAGGCGTCGCATCACGCCGTAGCCAATCTGCATGCCCACAATCAGCACCAAGATGCCAATGACCACGGCCATGGCAGTCTTCGTAATGGTATGGCTCACCTGCGAGCCCGAAGGGTCGTCCTCGGACAGCGGGTCGATATGTTTTGCCTGGCTCGCGCGGTCCTCGCTGCGCAGCTGCGCTAGCGCCGCTTTGTCACCGCGCTTGGCCGCAGCCTCCTTCTCACGCATGCGCTCGGTGCGCTTTTTGGCAAGCGTGGGATCCAAGACACCGGATGCATCGATTTCGGAGAATAACTCCGTCACTTCTTCCGGAGTCAAAGGGTTCTTGTCAGCCATAAACTTCCTGTCATATCAATCAGTCGAGCTCGTGCGCACGCGCACCTTCGAACTGCATTCGATAGTAACGGGCATAAGTGCCGCCACGGGCGAGAAGCTCCTCGTGCGTGCCACGCTCCACAACGCGACCATGCTCAACGGTCGCGATCTCATCGGCATGCTTAATGGTCGAAAGACGGTGGGCGATGATAATCGTGGTGCGGCCGCGTGCCAGCTCTTCGAGCGACTCCTGCACCGCCTCCTCGCTCTCGTTATCCAAAGCACTCGTCGCCTCGTCCAAGATCAAGATTTTGGGATTCTTGAGAAACACACGCGCGATGGCAACGCGCTGTTTCTGTCCGCCCGAAAGACGGCTGCCGCGCTCGCCCACGACCGTGTCATAGCCCTGTGGAAGCGACTCGATAAAGGCATCGATGTTGGCGCGACGGGCGGCCTCGGCGATCTCTCCTGCCGTAGCGCCCGGCTTGCCGTAGGCGATGTTCTCGCCAATCGTGCCGTCAAACAGATAGACATCCTGCTGCACCAGGCCGATGGCGCGACGCAGGCTCTGCTGCGTCACATCGCGCACGTCCTGGCCGTCGATGCTAATGGATCCGGCGGCCACGTCATAAAAGCGCGGCAGCAGCGAACAGGTCGTGGACTTGCCACCGCCCGAAGGGCCAACCAAAGCGATGGTCTGCCCGGGCTTGATGGACAGGTCCATATGGTCGATAACGGGACGCTCGTCGGCATCGCCCTCGCCCAGCTCAACATCCTCGTAGTTAAAGCACACGTCGTGATACTCCACGGCGCCGGCAGTCACCTGCAGATCCGTAGCGCCCGGCTTGTCCTGGATATCCGGCGCGGTCGAGAGCACCTCGTCCATACGCTTAAAGCCGGCGATAGCCTTCTGATACGTTTCGGCCGAATTGACGAGTGTCTCGAGCGGCGTGCAGAACAGCGAAATATAGAGTGCAAAGGTCGCCATATCGACCGCCTGCAGCTGCCCCTGGGCGACCAGCCAGCCGCCCAGCAGCACCACGATCACATAGAGCACACCCGAAAGCAGGCCATACGTCGCGGTATAGACGCCCATGGCGTGATACATGTTCTCCTTGGACGAAAGATAGCGATTGTTTGAGGCGCGGAACTTGAAGCGTTCGGTCTCCTCATTGGCAAAGCTCTTGACCACGCGCATGCCCGCCAGCGAATCCTGCAGCTGCGCATTGATGCCGCTGATCTTTTTGCGGTTGTCGCTAAAGACCTCGCGCATGCGCATGTTCTGCCAAAACATGATGGCCGAAAACGCCGCCGTCACCACGGCCATGGCGAGCGCCAGCACCGGGGCGATGGTAAAGAGGATCACAAACGAGCCGATAATCTCGATGCCGCAGATGATGATCCACTCGGGCACGTGATGCGCCGCCTCGCAGATATCGAACAGGTCGTTGACCACGCGGCTCATCATGTCGCCCGAGCTGTTGCGGTCGAAGTACGCAAAGCTGAAGCGCTCATACTGGTCGAACAGGTCCTCGCGCATCTTGGACTCCATGCGCGCGCCCATCACGTGACCCCAATAGCTCACAAAGTAGCGGCAGGCGCAGCGGACGGCATACATCAACACCAAGCCCACCGCGATCATGCCGAGCGCCTGCATAATGGCAGCCTGACCCTGAGTAAATAGCCCACCGGTCAAATTGCGCAGGATAATGGGGAACGCCAGGTCAATTGCGGCAAGCACCAGAGCGCAAACAGTATCAGCAACAAAAAGCCCCATCTGGGGCTCGTAGTAAGAAAGAAACCTCTTAAACATAGTCACCTTACGCGGTTTTACCAAACCGCGTTTCGTCTCGACGCTGCAAGTGCTCCATTTGGACAATCTGGCCTTCAATCGTCGGTCGCGTATATCCATACGCTTCCCTCCTCTTTTAGGCCACCTTGTCTCAATTGGAGCACTTTCGCTGACTTACACAAACCTGCGGGATCATCCCCGCTCGTTAAAGATCGGCCCCACCCAAGCGGTGCGCGATGCTGTCGCAGGCAAGCGCGCCTACGACGGTCTTGGCGTCTTCGATCTTGCCGTCGAGCACGGCGTCGATCAGCTCGTGCAGCGGCACCAGGTCCACGTTGACAAACTCGTCATCATCGGGGTTGGGCGCATCAAACTCGAGCTTGGTAGCCAAGTAGATGCGGATGATCTCATCGCAAAAACCGCAGGACGTGACAATCGACGTCAAAAAGCGAATACGACCAGCCCTAAAGCCCGTCTCCTCATGCAGTTCGCGCTTGGCGCAATCGAGCGGATCCTCGCCTGGATCGAGCTTGCCGGCGGGAATCTCGACCGTCACGCGGTCGATGGCGGTGCGGTACTGACGCACCAGTACGATCTTGCCGCTCTCGGTCAGCGCCACGACGGCCGCCGCACCCGGATGGCGAACGATATCGCGGGCGCTGCGGCGACCGTTGGGCAGCTCAACCTCAAGACGGTGGACGTCGAGGATCTTGCCCTTCCAGGCGCACTCCTCCGAAAGAATCTTCTCGTGCAGCTCGGCATCGTGCGGGTCGTCGTCGCCCAGCACCAGCGCCGGCTCGTCAGCGACCTCGCCACCAGGCTCGCCCTCGGCGTGCCCATACATGCGGCTGTCCTCTTCGACGATCTGCGCGTCCACGAGCTCTTCGTTCTTCTCGTCCATCCGTCTCATTCCTCTCGGATTTTAGGCATCCCAGGCGTCGCGGCCGCGCAGCGCGCGCAGGCCGATGTCGTGACGCAGGGTCTTGCCCTCAAAATCAATCTTCTCGCAAGCCTCGTAGGCAAGGTTGCGAGCGTTCTCAAACGTGTCGCCCAGAGCGGTCACGGCAAGCACGCGGCCACCATTGGTCACGAGCTGGCCGTCCACCACGGCAGTACCCGCGTGGTAAACGGTCACGTTCTCCATGGCCTCGGCATCCTCAATGCCAGTGATGACCTTGCCCTTCTCGTAGCTGCCGGGATAGCCCGCGCTCGTCAGGACAACGGCCACGGCCCACTCGTCACGCCAGTCGAGCTCAATCTGATCGAGCTCGCAGTTGGCGCAGGCGAGCATGACCTCGACCAGGTCGTTCTTAAGGCGCGGCAGCACAACCTGAGTCTCGGGATCACCAAAGCGGGCGTTGAACTCCAGCACCTTGGGGCCGGCGGGGGTGAGCATAAAGCCGCCATACAGGCAGCCGCGGTAGTCGATGCCCTCGGCAGCAAGCTCGGCCACGGTCTGCTCCATGACCGCCACCATCGTGGCGTGCTCTTCATCGGTCACGATGGGCACCGGGCTGTAGACGCCCATGCCACCGGTGTTGGGGCCCTTGTCGCCCTCGAGCGCGCGCTTGTGGTCCTGCGAAGTGGCCATGGGGCGCACGGTCTTGCCGTCGGTAAAGGCCAGCAGCGAGCACTCGGGACCGGTCAGCATCTCCTCGATGACCACGGTGCTGCCGGCATCGCCAAAGGTGCCGCCAAAGCACTCGCGCACGGCCTCCTCGGCCTGCTCAAGTTCGGTCGCCACGATAACGCCCTTGCCCGCGGCAAGGCCGTCGGCCTTGACGACCAGCGGGGCGCCCTGCTCGCGCACGTAGGCGAGAGCCGAAGCCTCGTCGGTAAACGAACCATAGGCTGCCGTCGGAATGCCCGCACGCTCCATGAGCTGCTTGGAGAACAGCTTGGAGCCCTCCATCTGGGCGCCCTCGGCACCCGGGCCAAAGCAGGGAATACCCGCCGCGCGCACGGCGTCGGCCACGCCCGCCACGAGCGGAGCCTCGGGGCCAATTACCACGAGTCCGCATCCGTGGCTCTGAGCAAACGCCGCCACGGCCGCGGGATCGCAGTCGTCGAGAACAACGTTCTCGCCGCAGCTCGCGGTGCCGCCGTTACCCGGCGCAATGTAGAGCTTGCCGGCGCGCGGTGATGCTGCGAGCTTTGCTGCCAAAGCATGCTCGCGGCCGCCGCTGCCCAACAACAGGATGTCGATGGTTTGAGTGTCCGCCTTCAAGGGTGCCTCCTCTATGGATGAATGGCCCGCTCCGCGCGAGCCCTTTGCAAGCAAATATACCCCTCGGCCGCCCACTTGGGCTGCAAAGGGGTATATCGCAATAACCAAATGGTCCCGATTACTTCCAGAATCGGTTGATGATCTGCTCGCGACCAGCGCCAACGCCAATGAACGTCACGCGGGTGTGTGCCAGATCCTCGATAAACGCCACATAGTCCTGAGCCTCTTGCGGCAGCTCGTCAAAGCTGCGGCAACCGGTGATATCGCACTTCCAGCCGGGGAGCTCCTCGTAGATGGGCTTGGCGTGCTCAAAGCGCACCTGATGCTCGGGCACGCTCGTGTAGCGCTCGCCATCGACGTCGTAGGCCACGCACACCTTGATGGTGTCGAAGGCCGAAAGCACGTCGAGCTTGGTCACGGCGATGTCGGTGAGGCCGTTGACGCGCGAGGCATAGTTGGCGATAGGGCCGTCAAACCAGCCGCAACGACGACGGCGACCGGTGGTCACGCCGTACTCATAGCCCTCCTCGGTCAGCGTGTGGCCGGCCTCGGACTCATAGGAAAGCTCGGTGGGCATGGGGCCCGAACCGACGCGGGTGATATAGGCCTTCATGACGCCCAGCACGCGGTCGACGTTCTTCATGCCCACACCGGAGCCGGTGATGGCGCCGCCGGCGGTACAGTTGGAAGACGTCACGTACGGATAGGTGCCGTGGTCGATGTCGAGCAGCGTCGCCTGGGCGCCCTCAAACAGCAGGTTCTTGCCCTCATCGATCATGTTGTTGAGCAGCAGGCTCGTCTCGGTGATGTAGGGACGCAGGCGCTCGGCCATCGGCAGATACTCGTCGCAAATCTGGTCCACGGTGTAGGTGGGCAGGTTGTAGATGAGCTCGAGCTCGGGGTTCACGCGGGCAAGAGCGGTCTCCAGCTTGTCGCGGAACAGCGTCTCGTCCAGCATGTCCTGCATGCGCAGACCAATGCGGGCCATCTTGTCCTGATAGCACGGACCGATGCCGCGCTTGGTGGTACCGATGTTCTTCTTGCCGAGCTTCTGCTCAAAGGCGCCATCCAGATCGATGTGGTACGGCATGATGACATGCGCGTTGCCACTAATCTTGAGGTTCTTGGTGGTGATGCCGTCGGCCTCGAACATGTCGATCTCCTCAAGGACGACCTTGGGGTTGACGACGCAGCCGTTACCGATCACCGACACGTGGTCGGAATACATGATGCCGGAGGGCACCTGGTGCAGGCCGTACTTCTTGCCGTTGACGACGATGGTGTGACCGGCGTTGTTGCCGCCCGAGTAGCGCACGACAGCATCGAAGTCGCCGGCGACCAGGTCGCAAATCTTACCCTTGCCCTCATCGCCCCACTGGGCACCGACCAAAACGGTTGACGGCATGTTTACTCCTTACATTCATGGACTGTCTACGCGCCACGCCGGCACGCAGAAGCACAAAACATTCCCAGTATACCCGTGCAACGGGTGCCTGTCCTACTCCTCGGCATGTGCCCCATCAAGCTCATAGAACTTCGTGGATGCCGGCAGGAACATCAGGTCGACGTCGCCGATCGGGCCCGAACGGTTCTTGGCCACGACAATACGCGTAACGCCCTCGTCGGGTCGATCGTCGCGCGAAGCTTCGGCCTCGTCGGCGGAGCGGTCCAAGAACATAACGATATCGGCGTCCTGCTCGATGGAGCCCGATTCACGAAGGTCGGAAAGCTGCGGGCGCTTGCCGGTACGGGATTCGACCTGACGCGAGAGCTGCGACAGCGCGATGAGCGGGATCTTGAGCTCCTTGGCCATGATCTTCAGACCACGCGACATCTCGGAGACCTCGACGGTACGGCTCTCGGAGCGGCGTCCCGGCGGAGGACTCACCAGCTGCAGGTAGTCCAGGATGATGATAGCTTTCTCCTTGTTGTGGAGCATGCGGCGGCTCTTGGCGCGAATCTCGGTCACTGTGGTGCCGGGCGTATCGTCAATCAGAATATCGAGCTTGGACAAGGTCTGCGTGGCCTCGTTGATATTTGCCCACTGCTCGGGGCTAATGCGGCCCATGCGGAAGTCACTGATCGAGATCATGGCGTAGGCGCAAATCAGACGCTGGGCAATTTCCTTGCCCGACATCTCCAGCGAGAAGAAGCCGACGGTATAACCGGCAGCGGCAGCGTTGAGCGCCAGATTCAGGGCGAACGACGTCTTACCCACAGCAGGGCGGGCGCCGATGATGATGAGCTGGCCCTCGCGAAAACCCATGAGCATGCGGTCGAGCGACGGGAAGCCCGTGGGCACGCCCGCAGCCTGGCCGCCTGCCTGGCACACTTCCTCGGCCTCGTTATAGGCCTCGACCATAAACTCGGTCAGCGTCTTGTAGCTCGACTTGACCTCGCGCGCCGTGACCTTGAGCAACTTGCTCTCGGCCAGCTCCACGACCTCTTTGGTATCGGTGGGGGCGTTATATGCCAGCGCGTTGATCTCATTGGTGGCGCCGATCAGCTCGCGCAGCATCGAATCGCGACGAACGATGGCGGCATGGTGCTGCCAGTTGACGAGCGACAGGGTCTGACCCATCAGCTCCAAAATGTACGCCTCGCCGCCCACGGCATCGAGCTTGTTGATGCTTCGCAGGTAATCGATCAGCGAGATGGAGTCGATGGGGATGCGACTATTGTACATATCGACCATCGCGGTATAGATGGTCTTATGAATGGGCCGGTAGAAATCATCGGGCTGCAGCTCGACCTGGGCTTCTTCGACCACCTCGGGCGATAGCAGCATGGCGGCCAGTACGTTGGCCTCTGCATCTTGGTTTTGGGGGAGACCCAACTTGGAGCCGCGGTCCTCGACCGTCAGCCATGTCTCCCTATCGTCATATGCCATGAGCATCCTCATTCATATCGCTTGCGAGCATCCATAGTATCAGCCACAGCTTTAAATCGAGGCGCGCCTTAACAATCATCACCGAACCAAACGGGCGAACGGTCCCTTATGTACGTTGTGTTAGACGGGACTGCGGACGATTTCTTGGACCGTTACGCGGCCCTTCCCAGCGCGGCGCGGAACTCGGCCGGCGTGCGGCCGCCGAGCGCATCGCTGCGCCTCTCCGTATTGTATCGGCCGATCCAGCCCCCGAGCTCCTCGATGAAGCGGGCAGGGGTCCAGCCCGACCAGTCCCTGCCGTGCCAGAACTCCCTCTTGAGCAGGCCGAAGAAGCCCTCCATCGCCGCGTTGTCCGGGCTGCAGCCCTTGGCGGACATGCTCCTGGCGAGGCCGTGCCCCTCGCAGATCGAGATCCAGCCGGGCCAGCGGTAGTGGCCGCCGCGGTCGGAGTGGATGACGGGGCGCTCGCCGGGCGCGAGCAGCGCGCAGGCGTCCTCGAGCGTCGAGTTGGCGAGCGCGGCGTCCGGTCTCTCGCCGGCCCTCCACGCCACGACCGAGGAGTCGAAGCAGTCCCTGATGGCCGACAGGTAGACCTTCCTGCCGGAGGGCAGCCTGAACTCGGTGATGTCGGTGAGCCACAGGAAGTTCGGCAGGGCCGAGCGGAAGTCGCGGCGCACGAGGTTCGGCGGGGCCGGCGTCGGCTCGCCCGCATAGGAGCTGTAGGGCCTCCTCTTCCTCCTCATCCACCTGGGGACCAGGCCCTCCTCGCGCATGATGCGGAGGACGACCTTCTCCGAGGCGCGCACGGGCTCGTCGAGCTCGCGCAGGCGCGCCGTCACGAAGCGGTACCCCCGCGCCCCCTCGCCGTCCTCGGTGAAGATCCTGCGCACGAGCGCGCGCAGGGGCGCGCGCCGGTCGGGCCTCGCGATCGCGCGGCGCTGGTACTCATAGGAGCTCTTTGATATCCCCAAGGAACTCGTGAGTTCTCTCAAGGACCACTTCCCGCACGGCCTCAGGCGGTCTATCACCAGGGTCTTCTCCCTGTTCGACATCCCGTCGAGGCTCGCGGCTTTTAAAACGTCCTGCACCGCCCTCAGCACCGCGTTCTCGAGCCTGAGCCGCTCGATCAGGGCGTCCTTGTCCTCCGGGTCGATGTCGGGGTAGTCGGGGCCGTCCCCGACGAGTCGCGGCAGATCCATTCCTCCACCGGCCCTTCCCGCGGGCTTGCGCACGTCCCTGATCCAGCGCCAGACGGACGTCTTGCCGGGCCCGCCGAGTATCTCGGTTATCTCCATGACGGTGAGCCCGGCGCCGCGAAGCGCCCTGGCCCTCTCCACCATTCTCCTACTGTATGCCATGCGGACTCCGTTCCGGACCTCAACGGTCCAACTATTTTGTCCGCAGTCCCGACCGCTTTGGATACTGGGACTTTTCCTATAATCTTTCTTGCTTAGATAGCAGGCGAAAGCGAAGGAGCTCCTATGGTCACCAAGGATGATGCGTGTTGGATAATCGGCCTTTCCGCAGGTGCGGGCATTGGCGTATACCTTGATGGCGGCTGGGGCATCGATGCGCTTGTCGGGCGTGAGACCAGGGCTCATAACGACATCGACCTGTTCGTTCAGCGCGGGGATTACCAAAGGTTCGTGGATCTAATTGCTGATGAGGGGTTTTCCGAGGTGGCTGCATCTTTCACCACCGAAGATCACACGGTGTGGCAAGACGAGGCGGGGCGCATCGTCGACCTGCATTGCTTCGATTTCGCCGAGAATGGCGATATTCTGTATCAGGGAGATCGTTTTCCCGGGGAGGTCTTTTCGGGGAGGGGGCGCATCGGCGAGGTGGAGGTGTCGTGCATCGACCCCGAAAGCCAGCTGTTGTTTCACTTGGGCTATCAGCATGACGAGCACGACGCCCACGATGTCATGCTCCTATGCCGTGAGTACGGTTTCGACGTTCCCGAAGAATATCGCTAGCTGTTGCTATTTGCATCGGGGCACGACTTCAGCGCTTGCCGCAGATGCGCTGCGCCAGACCGCCCTGGACATCACGCCACGCCGTATATGGCCCTCCGCGCACGCGAGTCCCATTTCGCCTGCTTGATCCAGTACTCGTAGAACGGATAGGGGGTCACCTTGTACTGGCGCCAGGTCTTCTCGTACGTGCCGCGGGCTGCCTGCCTCACTATGAGCTCGGCGAGCTCGTCCGCGCTCCTGCGGACCTTGAAGCACCATGTCCACTTGAACCAGGCGAGGTAGTTCTCGAGGCGTCTCGTGGAGACACCCCGGAACCTGCCGATGAAGTGCCTCATCTGGGAGTGGAGGCTGTTCACCCTGTTGATGGCGTGCTCCTCCCTCTTGCTGGCGATGTGCGCGCCGACGCCGAGGGCGGGCAGGACGCGGCGGTACACGTGCGCACGGTCCGTCGAGATTATCGCGCCGACCGCGAGCTTGTCGGCGAGCAGCTCCCTGGCTGCCGCTCGTCGAGGCCGCCCCTCCCCGCGATCTCGTAGAAGATGTCGCCGGCGTCGTTGATGCCGGTGAGCACGCATATCTTCTCGTGCCCGTCGGTTCCCTGCGACCTTGTGCGGGGCTTCCTGGGCATGCCGGACTCCGACCTGGAGCGGTTTCCCTTGAAGCTCTCCCTGAAGAAGCACTCGTCGAGCTCGGCCCCGCCGCCGGCCTCCACGCGGAAGGCGGGCATGCGCTTGGCCATGGCCTCGAGCAGCCTGTGGCGCATGAAGAACGCCGTCTTGAGGCACACGCCGCACTTTTCCGCCGACTCGCGCAGCGGGAGCATGTCCACGTGGCACTCCGCGAACCTCATCCAGGCCGACCTGTCGAGCTTGGTGGTGGAGAAGATGCGCATGGTGGCGTCGATGAAGGTCCTGGCGCACCCTCGGCAGAGGAACCGCTGACGGCCGCACCCGTCTCGCCCCCTCTTCACGTAATGCGGGGAGCCGCACCAGGGGCAGGCTCTGTCGGGATCGTCTTCCGCCCCCTCGCTTGCCGCGAGTTCGAAAAGCTCCGCGTCTATCAGCGCCTTGAGCGATCTCAGGGCCCTGCTCTTCTCGGTAGCCGTCATCTGCGGGAGGAACTGCCTCGTCAGCTGGGTGAGCACGTCTTCCATTGCAACCTCCATCTCTCCTGATGATGGAATTGTCGCAACCGGGGCCCCGTCGCGTGTACTGCGTGCAGGACACTTATCCAAAGTGGTCTAACACAACGCTTATGTGGGACTGCATCTCAATGTATGACGTGACACCCACTCAGCGCAAAAAATAAAAGGGCGCCCCGGTCTCCCAGAGCGCCCTTCTTAGAACAAGATTGTTGCGTTGCAGCAAATGCTACTCGGCAGCAGCCTCGGTCTCGACCTCGGCGGTCTCGGCCTCGGCGACCTCAGCGGCCTCCTCAGCCTCAGCATCGGCAGCGAGCTCCTCGGCGGTAACGCCGACGAGAACGACAACCTCGGCCTTGATCTCGCGGTACAGCGAGATGGCAACGGTGTGGGCACCGGCAACCTTGATGGGCTTGCCGAGCTCGACGCGCTTGCGGTCGATGTCCATACCGAGCTGATCCTTGATGGCGTCAGCGATCATAGCGGCGGTGACGGAGCCAAAGAGGATGCCCTCGTCGCCGACCTTGACGTCGACGATGACCTGCTTGCCCTCGAGGGCAGCCTTGGTCTCGTTGGCGGTAGCCAGACGGACGGCCTCGCGCTTGGCGATGTTGTTGCGACGCTCGTCAAGCTGCTTGAGGTTGCCCTTGGTGGCGGCAACAGCGAGCTTCTTGGGGAACAGGAAATTCTCAGCGTAACCCTGAGCGACCTCTACGACGTCACCCTCGCCGCCCTTGCCCTTGATCTCATCGAGAAGAATAACCTTCATGATGCGTCTCCCTTCTTAGCCGCGGTCGCGGTTGCCACGAGAGGAAACCACGGGGACGGTGTACGGCAGGAGAGCCATCTCGCGGGCACGCTTGATGGCGTTGGCGATGTCATGCTGATGCTGCGTGCAAGCGCCAGTGACGCGACGGGGCTTGATCTTGCCACGGTCGGTCATGTACTTACGGAGAAGCTGAGTGTCCTTATAGTCGATGAACTCAGTGTTCTCCTTGCAGAACTGGCAGTACTTACGACGCGGCTGACGTGCAGAAAAATCATTAGCCATGTCAAAATACCTTTCATTTGGCAACTTCGGCGAACCGAAGCCGCCTCTCACTCAAAAATAGGTGAACAACCCTTAAAACGGGATGTCCTCATCGTAGACGTCGACCGCGGGCGGCGTAGCCACCGGTGCGGCAGGACGTGCTGCGGGCGCGGGAGCTGCGGGGGCGTAACCGCCCTGATCGTAGCCACCCTGGCCACCACGGGAGCTCATAAACTCGATCTCATCGACGATGACCTCAAGCTTGCTCCGGCGCTGGCCGTCGCGCTCCCAAGAGCTGTAGCGCAGCTTGCCCTCGATCGCGACCTTGTTTCCCTTTGCCAGGAAACGGCTCACGGCCTCGGCGCGGGTGCCGAACATGGTGCAGTCGACAAAGTTGGGATAGTCCTCCCACTCGCCAGTCTGCGCGTTGCGGCGACGATCGTTCACGGCGACGCCAAAGGACAGAACCTGGGTTCCGCCGGCGGTGGCGCGCAGCTCGGGATCGCGGGTGAGGTTACCGGTGATGTTCACTCGATTGATGCTCATAACTCACTACTTCCTCTTGGGGCACAAGCCCAGTCCAAAACGACAGTCTTACTCCTGGTCGTCACGACGGACGATCATGTGGCGGACCACAGCGTCGGTGATGCGCAGGACGCGATCAAGCTCGGCGATCTGGGTAGGATCTGCGTGGAAGTTGATGAGGGTGTAGTCACCATCGGTGAGGTCGTTGATCTCGTAGGCGAGCTTGCGCTTGCCCCACTCGTCAACGGAGTCGACCTTGCCAGCGCCCTCAGCGATCGTGGTATCGATACGCTTCATAACAGCGAGACGAGTCTCGGGGTCGAGCGACGGGTCAACAAAGAACAGCAGTTCATAAGCCTTCATATTGTCACCTCCTCTGGGCAAATGTGGCTTCAGGTCGTGAAGGTGCGCCTGAAGCAGGAAAAGACTTGGTAATAATATCTTTCAACCTCCCAGGCCGCAAGAATATGCAGCTACAACCTCATGACCTCCACATATGCCCATATTCGCACGACGTTTCATGCGCATTCCAACCAAATGCCGACCAAGAGCTTGACGGATTTGTGGACAAGATACGGTGCCGCGGGGACAAGCTGAGCCAAACCGCAGGTCAACGGGCACAAGGCTGTGGTCGCAAAATGCATACCAGTGGCCCACAGCACCACCCAAAGATTTTTAAATTCATTGCCAAGTCGCTTATGAATACCCTTTTTTGAACAATTGAGTTGATCAACCACGCTGGTCGGAAGCCGTTTTTTGGGACCTCAAGCCCCACTGCAGCGCCAAGCACGGCCAAGCGTTTTAAAAAATGCCAACTTTTCTGTTTGCACTTTGCGATTCCTCGTGTATACTGACTTTCGCATTTAACGGAGAGTTGTCCGAGTGGCCGAAGGAGCACGATTGGAAATCGTGTAGGCGTCAAAAGCGTCTCCAGGGTTCAAATCCCTGACTCTCCGCCAGTTAATTCCAAAGCAGGCCTTCGAGCCTGCTTTGTTTTTACCCCACGCGGAGGGGTGGCAGAGTGGTTGAATGCGGCGGTCTCGAAAACCGTTTGGCCTGTATAAGGTCACGAGGGTTCGAATCCCTCCTCCTCCGCCATTTTGGTTGAGAAAGCTCCCGAAAACGGGGGCTTTTTTTGTTTAGAGTCCCTTACGAGCAAATACGGCGGAGGAGGAGGGATTCGAACCCGTCAGGACGCAAAGCGTAAAGAAAACGCGCCAGTGGCGCGTTTTTAGCGCAGCGCGGTCGGCGCAAGCCGACCGAATAAATTTTGAGCTCCGCTCAAAATTTAGACATCCCTCCTCTTCAACCCACACCCCCATCACGTTCAATCCCAACCCAACATCCCAAACATGTACATCACCCTCCAAAGATGTCAAAAAATGTCGTTTTTGGAGGGTGGTGTACACGTTTGTATATGACACACGCCGTGCATGAGTCGGCTTACTCGCATTCGGTATATTTCCCCACCTCAACGGACATAAGAGTTGGGTATCGACTCAGAGCGAGAGGTCCCCAATGGATACCCCTGTTCTCATTTCGCATAAAACTGCATGGCTCGTCCATCACGCGCCGCAAGGCCGGGTTCAAGCGGTCGCGCAACACGACTACCAGATAGGCGCAAGAGGTCTCTCCACCCAGCAACGCATCGCGCGCATACGACAGGCCCTCACCGACTGCGGCATTCCGCCCGATATGTTCAAGACTATCGATATCTCCGTAGTGTTTGCTTTCGAGCGAATTCGCACCAACGGCGTCACTTGCCATGTTCTCGGCCAAAGCCTACCCTATGGCCATATTGACGAGCTTACGCCCGGCATCTTTATCACCGACGAAGCCTTCACCTTCGTGCTCGCCGCCGAGTGGATGGATAGAATCGAATACCTCGAGTATGGCTACGAAGTTTGCGGCGACTATCGCATGGGCCTTAATCCCTCTGACCCTTATACCGAGCAACCAGCAACCACCTCCAAGGACGAAATTGTCGAACTGCTCGATCAACACCCTGGCAAACCCGGTGCCACACGCGCGCGACTCGCGCTCAGACATGTCTACGACCACTCGGTCTCGCCTATGGAGGCTGCATCGGCAATCGCACTTTCACTTCCAACAAGCGAAGGCGGCGTTGGCATTCGAGGCATCGAGCTCAACCGACCGCTCGAGATCCCTCAACGTCTTTGGCATTGCACCAAAGCCCGAACACTCAAAATCGATGCCCTCATTACCTATAAGCGCAGAGAGCTCGGCATCGAATATAAGGGTGGCTTTCACGACGAGACTGGCCGTAAGGGAGCAGATGCGGAACGCGAAGCTGTGCTCGCCCAAATGGGTTATCGCATTGTCACACTCACCTCAGCGCAATTTGCCAGTCAACTCGCTTTTCACCGTGCCATGAACAATATCCGCGAAGCACTCGGTATGCCCCGCTGCACGGATGCCGAGTATCAGCGAAAGCAAAACGAACTGCGAAAGGCACTTATCCGCAACTGGAAGGGCACGAAGGACATAGAGACGCCCTCCGAGTAACGTCGCCCGCTCGGCGCGCGCCAAAACATGTACATCATCCGCCAAAAACGACATTTTTCGACATCTTTGGAGGCTGGTATACATGTTTGGAACCTATGACCGCACCCAACCCCTACCGTTTGCCGAGCAATAGGGTCTCAATCGCCGCCAACCATGTACTATGTACGGGCATTGTCCAAACCTGCAACTCAAAGGATTCCATCTTGCCCGTCGTCGCCGCTATGACCGTTACCTCACACGCCACGGATGCCATGGTCGCCATCCCGTTTTGGCTCGAAATGTTCGCCGTCGTCGCGGCTTCAATCTCGGGCGTGTTGGTCGCGCGCGAGCACAAACTCGACCTGGTGGGTGCAGTTGCGCTCGCCGTGGTCTGTGGCTTGGGCGGCGGTCTTTTACGCGACATGACGCTGCAGGCGGGCAACGTCTACATCCTCAACCAGCCAATGGCGCTGCCGCTTTCCATTGCCACGGCAGCCATCATCTATATTTTCCCGGCAATCGTCGACAAGCCCGAAAAACTCATTCCCCTGCTCGACATCATCTCGGTCGGCATCTACGCCGCCACTGGAGCAGACAAGGCGCTGGTCTACGGCTTTGCGCCGGCGGTGTGCATCATGATGGGCTTTTTCACCGCGGTGGGCGGTGGCATGTTGCGCGACGGCTTTATGGGCGTGGTTCCGGGCATTTTCCAACGTACTAACTTTTATGCCATCGCCGCCATCGCCGGATCGACAAGCTATGTGTGTCTCGTTATGAGCGGCATCATGAGCAATGTCGCCGCGCTGGTCGTATGCGTTGTCGTGACCATGGGTCTGCGCTGGCTCTCGCTGCGCTTTGACATCAAAAGCCCCACCGAAGAGGACATCGCGCGCTTTTTGCACCGCAAAAAGTAGATTGCGCGGGCTCATCCTTCGAAATACAACCGAGAGGTTCTTTTAGAGCGCCCACGCGTTGGGTACCCTGTTAGATGCATATCGAGCATCTAACGAAGGATTCACTATGCCCCGCAATCAATTCCCGTCGACCCAGCGCTGTAAAGCGTGGGGCCGCATCACCATCCTATTCGCACTCATCGCGCTGGCGATCACCGCGCTTCCCACGGCGTCGTTCGCCGGCACAGACACCGCAGGCAACGTACTTGCGACCGACAATGACGCCAATTCGTCCGGCGTCGAAGGTGACCTGTACTGGGCAGGTCAGGCCCTCAACTTGGACGATGCGTCCATCGGCCGCGACATAATTGCAGCAGGCGAGAGCCTCTCCATCCGCGACTGCACGGTGGGCGGCGCCGTCCGCTTGGCGGCGCGCACCATCGACATTGCCAAGACTACGGTTGATGGCAGCGTGACCGTTGCCGGCCAGCATGTCGTGCTCAATTCCGACAGCACCGCCAACTGTTTCTATGCGATAGGCGAGACGGTTGCCCTGCGCGGCTCTACCAAGTCGGCAGCGCTTGCGGGCGATACGGTGACTATCGATGGCACCGTCGAGGGCGATGTCGAGGTTTGGGCCGATAAGCTCATCCTGGGCAAGAACGCCCACATCACCGGCACCGTGAACGCGCACGTCTCCGAGGACCCCGAGCGCGCCGCGGGAGCCGAGGTCGGTGCGCTCAAGATCGACCGCACCGAGAACGAAGATACTTCCACCGTTAACGATGTCATCGGCGGTATCGTCGCCGCGGCGCTTTCCACCTGCTTTGTCGCCCTACTGCTCGAACTCGTCTTTCCGCGCGCAACCGCCAGCGCCGCCGGCATGCTCCACCAGCGCCCCATGCCCCTGTGGGTGAGCGGTCTTCTGGGCACGATTGCTATCGTCCCCGCCGTCCTACTGCTAATTATCTCTATCGCTGGTCTGTCGCTTGCCGGAGCCCTCATGTGCGGTGTTATTGGCATCGCGTTGGTGTCGAGCGCCTTTGCGGGGTGCGCGATCGCCCGCATGGTCGGACACAACCAGAACCGCTACGCCATGGCAGCCGCGGGCGGCGTGGCCGCGGGCGCGCTTACGGCAATCCCCCTCGTAGGCGATTTCATCAGCGGCGTGGCCTTTGTCTTCACGCTCGGCTATGTTATCCAGATCATCTGGCGCAACGCTCACCTCAAGTCGCAACAGCCGGCTAATACGCCGGAACTCCCCACCGCCTAGCCGCCAACCACCACAAAGGGGACAGGCACCTTTGTGGTGGTGCAAGCGAACCTGTCCCCCTTGCACCAAAAAGGGCGCCGACCATCGCGGTCGACGCCCTTTCTTGTTAGTCGCTATAAAGCCCAGCGCCTATTTGTTGACCTGGCCGGCGCGGACGGCAGCCTTCTTGCGGTCGGTGGCGTTGAGCAGACGCTTGCGCAGGCGGATGTTCTTGGGAGTGATCTCGACCAGCTCGTCGTCGGCGATGTACTCCAGCGCCTCTTCCAGAGAAAAGGTGCGAGGCGGCACCAGCTGCACGGAGATGTCGGAGGTCGAGGAACGCTGGTTGCCCAGGTTCTTGGTACGGGCGATGTTGACGACCATGTCGCCTGCCTTGCTGCGCTCGCCCACGATCATGCCCTCGTAGCACTCGGTACCCGGCTCAACAAACAGCTGGCCGCGCTCCTGCAGCGTACCCAGGGCGTAGGCAACGGCCTTCTCGGTGGTCATGGAGATCATGGCGCCGTTCTGACGGTTGCCGATCTCACCGGCGTAGGGACCGTACTCCAGGAAGGTGTGGTAGAACACGCCCTCGCCGTGGGTGACGTTCATGATGCGGTTCTTAAGACCCATGATGCCGCGGGTCGGGATCTTAAACTCGAGGTGCGTCACGATGCCCGAGGTATCCATGCTCGTCATGATGCCGCCGGAGGTACCGAAGACCTCAACGACCTTGCCCGAGTACTCGTCCGGGCACTCGACAACAGCCTGCTCGACGGGCTCCATCTTGTTGCCGTTCTCGTCCTTCTTAAACAGAACGCGGGGACGGCCGACCTGGAACTCAAAGCCCTCGCGACGCATGGACTCCATCAGGACGGACAGGTGCAGGATGCCGCGACCCGAGACCTCGACGCCGCTCTTGTCCTCGAGCTCCTCGATCTTCATGGTCACGTTGTTCTCGGCCTCGTTGAACAGGCGCTCCTTGAGCTGACGGGCGCCCACGATGTCGCCGTCGCGGCCGACGAGCGGGGAGGTCGAAGCCTCGAAGACGATGGACAGGGTCGGCGGGTCGATCTCGATGGGCTCGAGCTCGACGGGGTTCTCGGGGTCGGTGTAGACATCGCCGATATCGGTGCGGTCGATGCCCACGACGGCGGCGATGTCGCCGGCGCCGACTTCCTGGCACTCGGTGCGGCCCAGGTAGTCGAAGGTAAAGAGCTGCTTGACGGTAGCGATGGCGCTGGAGCCGTCGTTCTTGACAACCAGGATCTGGTCGCCCTGGTGGATGGTACCGGAGTACACGCGGCCGATGCCGATACGGCCAACGAAGTTGGAGTGGTCGATGGTCACGCACTGCATGGCCAGCGGGGCGTTCTCGTCAACCTCGGGCGCGGGCATGTCGTCGATGATCATATCGAGCAGCGGATACATGTCCATGTTGCCGTCGTTGGGATCAAGACGGGCAAAGCCATTCATGGCGCTGGCGTAGACCACGTGCTCCATGGCGAACTCAAGCTGGTCGTCGGTGGCGCCCAGGTCGGCCATAAGGTCGAGGCAGTCGTTGTAGGCCTTCTCGGGGTTAGCACCCGGACGGTCAATCTTGTTGATGACGATCATAATCTTGAGGCCGGTGTCGATAGCGTGACGCAGCACGAAGCGGGTCTGGGGCATGGGGCCCTCAAAGGCGTCGACCAGCAGCAGGGCGCCGTCGGCCATACGCAGCACGCGCTCGACCTCGCCGCCAAAGTCGGCGTGGCCCGGGGTGTCGATGACGTTGATCTTGACGTCCTTGTACTCGATAGAGATGTTCTTGGCGAGAATCGTGATGCCGCGCTCGCGCTCCTGGTCGTTAGAGTCCAGGACGCGGTCCTCGACCTGCTGGTTGGCACGGAAGGCGTCCGTGGCACGCAGGAGCTTGTCGACCATCGTCGTCTTGCCGTGGTCGACGTGGGCGATGATGGCGATGTTCCTCAGATTGTCTACGCGCATGTAGTTCCCCTATCTTCTATCCATATACAAACGGCACGCGTATGCGACCCGCCCAGCAACACAACGCTCAGCGGGAATATTGAGCCTTTTACCGAAAACTCGTTTATTTTAGCGATTTTAGATAAGAGGGGTTTCCTCACCTGCAGGTTCAGGGTCGCTCCACATAAAACCATCGCCGGCACCCATGCCCTCATACAGCACGTATGCCGAAAAACCACTCTCGAGCGTGGTTTCGAAGAAGCTCACGAGCAGAGCATCGTGATAGCCGCCATCAATCTCAACGCAGCCGGTGTAGCCGATGGCATAGCGGGCGATACGGCCCAGGCCCTCGTCCTTAAGACCCATCTTGTGCTCGGAGATAAAGTTGGTAGCCGCCTCGAGGCACGCCTCTTCGCCATCCTCATCGAGCGCCGCCAGATAACGGTTGGAAGCGGCATCCTCAATTGCCACGACCACGCCAGGGTTTTCACCGGCGGCCAGGTCGTCCAAGAACGCACCGATCAGGTCACACACCATGGCGTCGAGCTCGGCGGAGACGTTACCGGCGTCCTGCATATCCTGTGCCATCTTTAGACCTTCCCATCGAGTCTGGCGTCGTTACAGTTCTTGCGCCTCGGCGGCGATCTTGGCGGCAGCGTCGCGGGCGCGCATCATATCCATCGCGCGCTTGTCGAGCACCTTGATCTGACTGGTCAGCATTACCGCATCGACCACGCCCCAGATCACGAGGCCCGTAGAGATCGAAAACCCAAGCGCACCAACTGTACCACGAAGGCGCGAGCAGATTGCCGCGACAAGGGCGGAGATGACAACCATCTTGATAAACGAGCCGCGGCGTTCGCGAAGCGTGCGGGCCTGCGTCACATAGGCAATGCGAGCCGCCTCAGAAGCCTCCGAGCGCATCTGGGCCTCGCGGGCGATCGCAGCCGCCTCGGCCGACACACCGCCGGCCATCAGCGAACACTCCGCATCCTGGCCGCCCCGCATTTAGAAATCATCGGGGGAGAGCGTATGGACGAACTCGTCGAACTTCTCGAACTCCTGCTCGTCGTCGACTTCCTCGGCGTGGGTAGAAACAGTGCCCAGGCGATTCATGATGTCGTCCTCCACAAACATGGGGGCATTGCTGCGCACGGCAAGAGCAATGGCATCACTGGGACGGGCGTCGATCTTGCACTCGTCACCATCGGCCAGTACGACGATCGTCGCGTAGAACACCGGCGGCTCGGCGCGAACGATCTCGATGCGCTCGAGCTTGGCGCCCAGGGCGCCAACAGTATCGAGCAACAGGTCATGGGTAATCGGGCGCTCGGCGCGACCGCTATCGATGCCACGGCTGATTGCCGCAGCCTCAAACGAACCAGTCTGAATGGAAAGGGAACGCAGCGGCGCGGGCGAGTCCGATTTGCTGCTGCGCTCACGAAGCACGATAAGCGATGGCACGGGACCGGCGGCCATGACGATGGTCTCTATGTCGACACGAACCATGGAACACCTCCGGTACGTAGCGGTTAACACGCGGCAGCCCGCCGCATTGAATAGCTATACTACCCAATCTTTCGCACAGCACACAAAACCAAAATGAGATTTATCGCAGACAAGAAAAAAGCCCCGAGGCAACGCCCCAGGGCTCTTCACAGTTTTGATGGTGGACCTGACAAGATTCGAACTTGTGACCTCCCGGTTATCAGCCGGACGCTCTAACCAACTGAGCTACAGGTCCATCATGGTGGAGGTTAGGGGGATCGAACCCCTGACCTCAGGCTTGCAAAGCCCGCGCTCTCCCAGCTGAGCTAAACCCCCACGGAGACAGTAATAAACACCCCAGCGGCGACTCGGCTCTCGCTGGGGTGTTTATTGCGAAAGAAAGTGGTGGACCTGACAAGATTCGAACTTGTGACCTCCCGGTTATCAGCCGGACGCTCTAACCAACTGAGCTACAGGTCCATCGCGCAAGGGATATATTAGACGAGTCGTTACGCGCGCGTCAACAACTTTTTTGAAAATCTTTGAGGGGTGTCGGCCCGGCTGCCCGGCGGCATGCGAAGTCGCCTGCTCGGACAGTCCTGCTCGCACGGAGAGCACATTAAGTGCTCTCCGGCTCGTGCGGAACTCGCGATCGACTTCGTATGCCGCCGGGCAGCCGGGGCCGACGCGAGGTTCAAGATTGTCAAAAAAGCGGTCGGCGCGCAGTGCGCCGACCGCCGATGTAAGGGGTCTGATGATTTTTACCAGCTAGGGCCTCTTACTCGTCTAGGAGATCCTCTGGCATGTCGTTGCCGTCGCCTAGGTCGACTGGGGCCTCTTCGACGTCGGTTGCGGCCTCGGCGCCTTCGCCTTCGGGCTTCTCCTTGGCGGCTGTCATGCGGGCTACGGCGCAGATGCGGTCGTTGTCGTCGACGGTCATCATCTTGACGCCCTGGGTAGCGCGGCCAGTCTGGCTAATCTCATCGGTCTTGACGCGAATGACCGTCGCGCCCTCCGTCACGATGAACAACTCGTGCTGCGGGCCCACCGTCTTCATGGCCGCGAGGTTGCCCTTACGCTCGGTCATTTGGATGGTGTAGACGCCCTGGCCGCCGCGATTCTGCTCCGGGTAGTCCGCGACCGGCGTGCGCTTGCCGTAGCCGCGCTCGGTGATGACGAATAGATCGCCGTTGCCGTTAGTGACTTCCATGCCCAGAACGCTCACGCCGTCCTTCATACCGATACCGCGAACGCCGCTAGTATCGCGGCCGGTGGCGCGCACCTGCTCCTCGGAGAACATGATCGCCTTGCCCGCGGTGGTGGCCAGGATAATCTTGTCGCCCTCGCGCACGCGGCGCACGTTCAGCAGCGCGTCGTCGTCACGCAGGTTGATAGCGATCAGGCCGTCGCGGCGGCTGCGGTCATATGCGCTCATTACGGTCTTCTTGACCATGCCGCTCTTGGTGGCAAACATCAGGTACTCGTCGGCAGGGAACTCGCGGCAGCTGATGACGCTCGCGATCTTCTCGCCCTCCTCGAAGGGCAGCAGGTTGATGATTGCGGTACCGCGCGCCTGGCGCGTACCCACCGGCAGCTCGTGCACCTTCAGGCGATAGACCTTACCCTTGCTCGAGAAGAACAGCACGTACTCGTGCGTGGACGCGATGAACATCTCGTCGATGACGTCGTCCTCTTTGAGGTTGACGCCCGACACGCCCTTGCCGCCGCGCTTCTGGGCGCGGTAGGCGGCCACCGGGATGCGCTTGACATAGCCGGTGTGGGTGATGGTCACGACCATGTCCTCATCGGCAATGAGGTCCTCGACGTCCAGGTCCTTCTCGACATGGCTGATCTCGGTGCGGCGCTTATCGCCGAACTTCTTGGAGATCTCGCGCATCTCTTCCTTAATGACGCCCAGGATCTTCTCCTCGTGCGCCAGCAGGTCCTCGTAGTAGGCGATGGCGCGGCGCAAGCCGTCCAGCTCTTCCTGAATCTTGTCGCGCTCCAGGCCGGTCAGGCGGCGCAGCTTCATCTCGAGGATGGCCGTGGTCTGCTCGGGCGTAAAGCCAAAGCGCTCGATCAGGCGGCTGCTGGCCTCGGAATCAGTCTGCGAGGAGCGGATGATGCTGATGACCTCGTCGATATGGTCAAGGGCCATCAGGTAGCCCTCAAGGATATGCGCGCGGGCCCGGGCCTTCTTAAGGTCGAAGCGGGTGCGGCGGGTGACGACGTCGACCTGGTGGTCGATGTAGTGCTGCAGCATCTCGCGCAGGCTCAGGCATTTGGGAACGCCGTTGACGAGCGCCAGGTTGTTGGCGCCAAAGGTCGTCTGCAGCGAGGTGTACTTATACAGGTTGTTGAGCACGACCTGCGGGATGACGCCCTTCTTGAGTTCGATGACCAGACGGATACCCTTCTGGTTGGACTCATCGCGCATATCCGAGATGCCCTCGATGCGCTTGTCGTTGACGAGCTGGGCGATCTTCTCCTGCAGAGTGCCCTTGTTGACCATGTAGGGGATCTCGGTAAAGACCAGGCGGCTGCGGCCGGTCTTGGTGGACTCCACGTGAGCCTTGGCGCGCACGGTAATGGAGCCGCGGCCGGTCTCGTAGCTCTGCTTAATGCCGGCGCTGCCCATGATGATGGCGCCGGTGGGGAAGTCCGGACCGGGCATGATCTGCATGAGCTCGTCGACGGTGGCTTCGGGGTTGTCGATCAGGTAGCAGGTGGCCTCGATCGCCTCGGTGAGGTTGTGCGGGGCGATGTTGGTGGCCATGCCGACGGCGATGCCCTGGCTGCCGTTGACCAGCAGGTTGGGGAAGCGCGCAGGCAGTGCCACGGGCTCGGCGAGTGATTCGTCGTAGTTGGGCTGCCAGTCGACGGTATCCTTCTGCAGGTCACGCAGCAGCTCCATGGCGGGCTTTGCCAGGCGGCTCTCGGTGTAACGCATGGCTGCCGCGCCGTCGCCGTCGATGTTGCCGAAGTTGCCGTGACCGTCGATGAGCGGCGTGCGCATGGAGAACCACTGCGCCAGGCGGACCATGGCCTCATAGACCGCGGAGTCGCCATGCGGGTGGTACTTACCGATAACTTCGCCGACCGTCCAGGCCGACTTCTTGTGCGGACGGTTGGGGTAGATGCCGCTCTCGTTCATCGCGTACAGGATGCGGCGGTGCACCGGCTTTAGGCCGTCGCGCACGTCCGGCAGGGCGCGCGCCGTGATGACCGACATCGAATACTCGATAAACGACTGCTTCATCTCGCGACCGAACTCCGAAATCTGGAGCTGGCCGCCATTGATATCCTCGCCGGCCGAGGCGCCACGGTCGACTTCGCCAAAGCTCTCCTCGAGCTCACCGTCGTCGTCCTCTTCCTCGTCATCATCGGCATCGGGGTTATAGGCGTCAGGATCGCCGTCCTCGCCCTGCTCAGCACGGGCAAGCAGGCGCCTCAGATCGTCGGGCATGCCGGCGTCGCCGGCCTCGCCCATGCCCTCGTTATTGTTGATATCGTCTGCCACGTTACCTCCTCATGGTTTGCGTGGTCCATTAGTTCCCTACCACGGAGACGGATTACCGGGAATGCCGGATAACCCTCCTAGGTTTTCCAGGTGCCCCAGGTTGCCCTGAAGGATGAGGGCGCACGCCTTGCGTGCGGCGCCCGAAATCCTGAAGGGCAAGATGGGGTGTCTTGGAAAGCTAGGCGTCTAGGAAGCGTGCGTCATGGGCGTGCTTCTCGATATATTCGCGGCGATAGCCGACCTCGGAACCCATCAGCTCGCGCACGGCGCGGTCCGCCACCACGGCGTCCTCGATCGACACGCGCTGCAGGATGCGGGTCTTGGGATCCATCGTCGTCGAGGCAAGCTGCTTGGGGTCCATCTCGCCCAGGCCCTTGTAGCGCTGGACGGTATAGCCCTTGCGCTTCTTGGTGATCTTGCCGTCCTTGGCCTTGCCGTCCTCGTCGTTGTCGTCGGGGTTCAGGCCCAGACTCTGGATGGTGTCGCGCAGGATCTCGTCTTCGGGCTGGCGGCCGTTGGGATACACGTAGTGGATCTTGTTGCGCACCTTAATGCCAAAGATGGGCGGGCAGGCAACATAGACGTAGCCGGCATCGATCAGCGGACGCATGTACTTGTAGAAGAACGTCAGCAGCAGGATGCGGATATGCGCACCGTCGACGTCCGCATCGGTCATGATGATGATCTTGTGGTAGCGCGCCTTGGTGATATCGAAGTCGCCGCCGTCGCCGGCACTCGTCGTGACACCGCAGCCGATCGCGGTAATCAGCGACTGGATGGTGTCGCTCGAGAACGCGCGATGGTCACCAACGCGTTCGACGTTCAGAATCTTGCCGCGCAGGGGCAGAATCGCCTGGATGTCTCGGCGACGGCCATCCTTGGCCGAACCGCCTGCCGAGTCACCCTCTACGATGAAGAGCTCGGTCAGCTCGGCATCGCGCACCGAGCAGTCAGCGAGCTTACCGGGCAGGGACGCCGTCTCGAGCAGGCTCTTGCGGCGGGTCGCCTCGCGCGCCTTGCGGGCGGCGTTGCGCGCCTTGCAGGCCTGTTGCGCCTTCTTGACAATCTCGCGGGCGGGCTTGGGATGCTCCTCCAAGTAATCGGCGAGGCCGTCGGTCACGATCTTGAGCGTGAGCGCGCGCATATAGGAGCTGCCGAGCTTTGCCTTGGTCTGGCCCTCAAACTGAGGATCGGGCAGCTTGACCGAGATAACGGCCGAAAGGCCCTCGCGCACATCGTCGCCGGTCAGGTTGGCGTCTTTTTCCTTGAGCAGGTTCTGCTTGCGCGCGTAATCGTTGATTACGCGGGTGAGCGCGGTGCGGAAGCCCTCAAGGTGCATGCCGCCCTCGGGAGTGTAGATGTCGTTGGCGAACGACATGACGTTCTCACCGTAGCCGCTATTCCACTGCAGGGAAACCTCGACCTCGCCCATCTTGGTCACAGGCGCGTCCGGATCCGATTTGCCCTCGATGTAGATGGGCTCCTTAAAGGCCTCGGGGACGTCCTTGCCCTCGTTGAGGAACTTGACGAAGTCGATGATGCCGCCCTCGTAGCAAAACTCCTCCACGTGGGGAGTCGCCTCGCGCTCGTCGGTCAGCACAATCTTAAGGTTCTTATTGAGGAACGCCGTCTCCTGCAGACGGTTGTGCAGCGTATCGAAATCGTAGATGCAGGTCTCGAAGATCTCGTCGTCGGGCCAGAAGGTGACGGTGGTGCCCGTTGAATCCGAGGTGCCCACGACCTCCATCTTCTTGACGGTCTTGCCGCGCGAGAACTCCATCTCGTAGGTGTTGCCATCGCGGCGAACCTGAACGACCACGCGCTTGGACAGTGCGTTGACGACGGAGATGCCCACGCCGTGCAGGCCGCCCGAGACCTTATAGGCCGAGTTATCGAACTTACCGCCGGCGTGCAAGATCGTCATAACGACCTCGAGCGTCGGGATCTTTTTAACAGGGTGCTCGTCGACGGGGATGCCGCGCCCGTTGTCGACGACCGTGATGGAGTTGTCGGCGTGGACCGTCACCTGGATCTCGGTGCAGAAACCGGCCATGGCCTCGTCGACGGAGTTGTCAACGATCTCCCACACCAGGTGATGCAGACCGCTGGCGCTCGTCGAGCCGATATACATGCCCGGGCGCTTACGAACGGCCTCGAGACCTTCGAGAATCTTGATCTCGCCGCCATCGTAATCGTTTTCGTTTGCCACACGTCCTCCTTCAGTCAAGAAAATGTGTACAGCCTTACTAGTTTATCGTAAAAAAATACCCTCGGGAACGAGGGTATTTGGCTCTACAAGGCCACCAGATGCGATTTAAGGCTCTTTTTTGCTTTGCACGCCCTTGGCCCACTCGGCGCTGGCTCTCATGGCATTCTCGAGGGCCTCGCGCAGTTTTTGGTCTTCGATGGGCGCCACCTGGCGCTCGATCTCGGTACGCTCGGCCTCACTTAGGTCGGCGTGCGGGGCCGGCGGTCGCTCGGTCGTCGCCGGGCGCAGGCGCTCCTTGGCGGCGGGCGGCGTGTGACCGGGCGCGGTGGTTTTGAACACCAGGCCGTCCACATGCGCACCGGCGCGCTCCATGCGCGCACGGATGATCTCGCGCAACAGCGTCATTTCCTGCGTCCACGAGGGCGAGTCGAGATACACCAGCAGCTCATTGGACTCGGGCAGGTAGCGCAGCCCCGTCACATGCCGTCCCTCGCGCGTGCCCGAGCACACCGCGTTCCATGCGCGATAGACCGCGCGCGACTCCTCGGCGGCCTCCATCTGCGCACGGCGCTTAGGCGTTGCAGCCGCCAGGATGCGCTGGCGCTCTGCGTTCAAAAATCCACTGAAGGCGACTGTCTCGCTCTCGCGCTCGTAATTAGCACGTCTCACCCATGCTCACCACCTTGGCTCGATCAAGCAGGTCATCGGTAAAGTACCCCAGGTTGGTCGTAGTTATGACCGTCTGGATATCATCGCCGATCAGCCGCAGGAAAGCGCCGCGACGCTCGCCGTCGAGCTCGCTCATCACGTCGTCCAAAAGCAGCAGCGGGGCGGTGCCCAGGACATCGCGAGCCACGGCCACCTCGGCCACCTTCCAGGACAGTACCAGCGTGCGCTGCTGTCCTTGGCTGGCAAATGAACGGGCGGAGCGACCAGCCACGGTGAACTCGATCTCGTCGCGATGCGGTCCCACCAACGTCACGCCGCGGCGAATTTCCTCGTCGGCATGCTCGTCAAGGGCAGCCAGCATGCGCTCGTACGCCCAACCCTTCAGCTCTTCGCGATCCTCGACCTGGGGCAAATCCCCCAGCGTGGACGCATAGGTCACGTTGGCAGCCTCGCCGGACGCCACTTGCCCGTAGGCAGTGTGCACATGGCCCGCCAGCCGGTCGAGTAGGGCCAACCGGTGCACGAGCAGGGCCGAGCCCGCGCGAGCAATCGAATCGTTCCACGCGCCGAGCATCTCGCGACAGCACCAGGTCTCCTTGAGCAGGGCGTTACGCTGGGTCACGCAGCGCCCATAGGTGCTCGCAAGATCGGCATAACGCGCGCTCAGCTGCATGCCAAAGTCATCGAGGGCGGCGCGGCGCACACTGGCGCCTCGCTTAACCATGTCCAGATGGTCGGGGCAAAACAGCACGCTCGGCAGAATCCCGCGCACACCGGCGGCAGAGCATCTCTTGCCGTTGCGACTAAACGAGCGCTTACCGTCCTCCGCGCTCAATCCCATATCAAGCACGCGGCCGTCGCCCTCGAGCCTCAGCTCGATCTTGCACGAGCCCACGCCGTCATGGACGAGCTCGGCTGCGGTCGGATGCCTAAACGAGGCGCCACTCGTCAGCAGCTGCAGCGCCTCTATGAGATTGGTCTTTCCCGCCGCGTTGGGTCCCGCAAGTATCGTCACGCCCTCGTCCAGGGCAAGGCGATAGCTATCGAAGCTGCGGTAGTGCGCGACGGAAAGATCGCGGGCGAACATGGTCATGGCGCAGCGCTAGATGCGGACCGGCATGACCAGGTACAGGTAGTTGATCTTGTCGTAGGACTTGAAGATGCCCGCCTGCGAGTAGCTCTTGAGCTCCAGCGTGATCTCCTTCTCCTTGGACAGGGCATTGAGGCAGCCGAAGATGTAGTGGTAGTTGAAGGCGATGGTACCCGACTCGCCCTCAGCCTCGACATCGATCGTCTCCTGCGCAAGGTCCTGGTCATTGGAAATGGAGGACAGGCCCATCTGCCCGTTCTCGACATCGATCTCGAACTTGACGGCGGGGTTGGCGCTCGCGATAACGGCCACGCGCTTGAGGGCGGCGTTAAAGGCGGCGACATCGATCTTGACGCTCGTTACGCACGAATCGGGGATGAGCTGCTTGTAGTTGGGGTACACGCCCTCGATGCGACGCGACACGTAGGTGGTGTTGCCGGCCTCGAAGACGACCTGGGTGTCGGTAGCCCCGATCATGATGGTCGCCTGGCTGGCCATGATGTTCAGCGCGTCGTTAAAGGCGTCAGCCGGAACGTTGAGCTCAAAGGAGCCCTCGAGGGTCGAGGTCTCGACCTGCGTATCGCACACGGCCAAGCGGAAGGAATCGGTCGCCACCAGGCGTACGGTGTTGTTCTCGACCTTCATGTGCACGCCGCCCAGGATGGGGCGAGCCTTGTCGGTCGAGGTGACGCGCCACACGCGGCCGACCATTTCGGACAAGACATCGGTCGGCAGCTCCACGGCACTCTCGATGGCATAGGCCGGAAACTCGGGGAAGTCATTGGCATCGAGCGTGTTCAGCCTAAAAGAGCTCTTCTCGCAACCAATCAGCACCTGGCGCTCGGACAGCTCAAAGGTGACCGGGGCATCGGGGAGGGTCTTGGTGATATTGGAGAGCATCTTACAGGGGATAACCATCTCGCCCTCTTCTTCGACATGCGCCGCGATGCGATGACGGATCGAGATGGTGTAGTTAGAGGTCTGGAATTCCAAGATGCCGTCTTGGGCCTTAACGAGCACGCCCGACAGGATGGGGAGGGTGGATGCCGAAGCGACACCCTTCATAACGACGCCGATGGCTTGTGTAAGCGAGCTCTGGCTGACGGTGAACTTCATCTTTTAATACCTTTCTATAGATATAAATATCTTAATAATAGTAATAGCACTGACGAAACTGTTGATTACTCCCAAAGACGCAGGTCGGACCCAGAAAGAGAATCGACAGCAACCTGTGTGCAACAGGGGTGGTTTTCCACGTTCAAAACCTGCGCAAAACTTTTCATCACCGCGGGTTGGGTTTTAGACACCTTATGCCCGTGGTTTCGACAAGTTTTCAACAGCTGTGTCCATTTACCTACGAGCGCAGTGTAATTTTATCGCGCAGCGACTTGAGGTCTTCGGTAACAGTCCGGTCTTCCTGGATCATCTTCTGGACCTTTTTGTAACTCGTGCTGACGGTCGAGTGGTTGCGGTTGCCAAATTCGGCGCCCACCGCCGTGGTCGTCATCTCGCACATCTCGATGGCCAGGTAGATAGCGATATGGCGTGCTTTGGCGATATTGGCGTTGCGACGCGGGCCGATGAGCTCCTCGTGCGTCACGCCGTACTGCTCTTCGATGACGGACTGAACCGTCTGGACGTTGATCTTTTTGGCCGATGTGTCAAAGTACTGGCTGGCGATGGCGTCGATATCGTCAAAGGTGAGCTCCCCGCCCTCGCGCTCGCGGTCGCCCGCCTCGCCGGCGCAGCGCTCGCAGAAGCTCTCGAGTTCGCGGATGTTGGTGCCCGAGACCTCGGCCATGTGTTTAAAGTGCTCGTCGGTCAGGTGCCCGCCGTCGCCCCCATAGGCCGCCAGCAGCGAGTCGTCGCCTGCCTCGGGAGCGGCGACGATGGTGTTCTCGTAATAGCGCTGCAAGATCTTGTATTTCATCTCGTAGCTGGGCTCTGCGACCAAGCAGAGCATGCCGGCGTTGAAGCGGCTGGTCAGACGCTCGTCCATGCTCAGGTCCTTGGGGGCGCGGTCTGCCGCGATGACGACCTTCTTGTTGTTGCGGATGAACTCGTCCATGAGCTGGAAAAAGTAGTCCACGCTCGCGCGCTTGCCGATGATGTTTTGGATGTCATCGATGATGAGCACGTCCACGCCGTGGTATGCCTGCATGATAGGGGCGTTGCTCTTCTTTTGGCGGTCGAACTCGGTCATCAGGTCGTCCAGATATGCCTGGGAGTTGGCATACTTGACCTTGATCTCGGGCGACTTCTCGGCGAGCTCGTTTTTGATGGCAAGCAGCAGGTGCGTCTTGCCCAGGCCCGATTTGCCGTAGATGAACAGTGATGTGCACGTGCCGCGCTCGTCCGCGAGGGCGGCAAACTTGAGTGCCGAGCGATAGGCATGGCTGTTCTCGGGGCCGTAGACAAAGTTCTCAAAGGTAAATTTTGAGTTCGCGGCGAGCGGGGCTCCATCCGCATTCTGCTCGGCCGGTACGGTCGGTGCCGGCATGGGTGAAGCGGGGGTCGCAGCTTGCGTGGACTTAGTCGGCGCTCCGCCCTTCATCTGGTTCATCATGCGACGAAAATCATCGGCCGAGAGCGTGTTCTTGATTGCAATGCCCGAATCCGCGCCCGCCGCTGCGTCGTGAGCGATAGGCATGTGCGTGACGGGTGCGTTCGTTGACGTCGCCGCCGCGGTCGGCAACGGTGCCATGGTTTCACGGGAAACATCACCGTGCTGGTGCTCGATTGTCGGCACGTCGCCTGCGGAGGCCGGCACCGCCGGGGAGGCAGCGGGAGCCGCGGTGGGCGCCGTCGCAGCAGCGGATTCCGCCACGGCTCCTTGCGGTGCCACGATGTCGAGCGCAATCGGTGCAAAGGCGATTTCTTCCAGATAGGCCTCAATAGTCGGCTGATGCTTTTTGAGCTGCGCGATGGCAAAGCGCGAGGGGGCCTCGATCGTGAGCGTATCTTCGGTCAGGCTTATGGCGCGCGATTGCCCCAGCATGTTGATGAGGCGTGCATCTTGGCCGTCGCGCTGGCAAAAGGCGATGGCATCCCCCAGGATGATGCTTGCTTCCTCGTCCACTGTCTCTCCCGTTCTTTAGCTCTGAGCTCGCACGCGAGCGGCGCCGAGTTCGGTCAGATGGTATTTCTGGCCATGCTTGATGACCAAGCCGGCCTGCGCCAAGTCATTGAGCGTGCGTGACCAAGTGGGGGCCGAGTTTCCAAACGCCCTCGCCAGATCGGTAGCACCGCACGCTTGATTTTGCGCCAGATAGCCCAGCGCGGCGTTGCCGCGATCGCTTACGAACACGTCCGGTTGTGGCTGCGCATACTGATTTGCTGCATTAGGATACATCATTTGAGCTGCTGGTTGTTGAGAACTCTGCATCGGCGGCATTTGCTGTTGAAAACTTTGAGGCCACTGTTGGTAAGGCTGCGGAGTCATCTGCTGGGCCCAGGGGTTGTACTGCTGCTGCGGCATCTGCTGGTACGGCTGCTGATATCCCTGCTGGTACTGCTGCGGGAACTGCTGGCCATACCCCAGTGGCGGCATCTGCTGATATGGATATCCCTGTTGGTACGGCTGATAGCCCATTTGCTGGCCACCCGGTGCCGCCGTCGCCTGCTGCATTGCTGCTGCATCCTGATCCGCCAGCGGCATGGTCTCTGGCGCGTTTGGCGGCATCGACATCGATGCCGCCTGGGGCTCTTGTGTAGGAAGCATTCCGGGCTGCTGCATCTGTCCCACGGGGGGCTGCATCTGTTGCGTTGCCATGGGCTGCTGCGCAAAAGCTCCCGGCAGGGGATATGTGGGCTGCTCCGTCTCGGGCCGCACGGCAGCACCGCGTCCGCCGGCACGCTCTATTTCCTGCACGCGTTTAGGGTCCAGGCTTACCGTAACCACGGTGCCGTTGCCCATGTTGTCCTCGATGGACACGGCCCCGCCGGCGTTTTCCAAATACTCCTGCACCATGGGAAACCCTGCTCCGGTTCCACGGATGTAGCGCTTCATCTTGCTGTTTGCGCTGGTAACGCCAAAGTCGAAAGCACGCTCCTTGTCGTCGATGCCGGGTCCTTGATCAGCGAAGCGGATGGTGTCTCCGCCGTCCAGAATCGAGATGATGGGCTCGGCAAAGTGCGCGTGGATAAAGTTTTCGACAATCTCGCGGATGACCATGAGCGAGATATGGCCACCTTGTTCTTTCATGCACTGGTAGACGGTGTTGGTCGTCTCTTCCAAATACGTGCGGACATCTTGCGGATCAATGACGATCACACGCGGTGTCGACAGCATATCGTCATAGACGGCGATGCGCGCGGCGTACATGGCTTTTGGCGCCTGCGTGGTCGTCTGCTCGCCTTCCTCACGCTCTTCGCGCACGCCGGTGATGTGCTCGTTGTCGGGTGCCGGGTCTCCGGAATCGACCATGGTGTAAAAGTCGTCAGACATGCCGCTCGCAATCTTTCAAAAGGTTTCGAACAAATAGTAGCTCACCGTGCAATGTTTCTCATCTTTCGACAACTTTTCAAAACCTGTTGAAAACTTTGGAAAACGGACGAAAAGTTCTCAACATTGCCAACATGACCTGTTGAAAACTCGATGAAATATCGTGAAAAGTTGCCATGCACCGTTAAATCGAGCTCGGCTTATGGGGGAACCGTGTGAACTGCGCAACCTTTTACCTTTGATTTCTTGACATTTGAACATTGATTTCCCTACAATCTTCAAGCTCACGTGTCTATATCTGCGTCCGCGCCCCCGCGGACACTCGAAATGCAGCAGGAGGAACTTAAGATGAAGCGTACGTATCAGCCTAATAAGCGTAAGCGTGCCAAGACCCATGGCTTCCGTGCCCGTATGGCCACTAAGGGTGGTCGTGCCGTGCTCGCCCGTCGTCGCGCCAAGGGCCGCAAGCGTCTCACTGTCTAGCAGCGATACACACATCTCGCATGAAGACTATTAAGTCTCGGCAAGATTTCGAGCATGTGTTCAGTCAGGGGCGTCGTTTCAATCACCCTCTGATTCGAATGACCATATGTGAATCGGTTGGCGAAGGCGACTCCGGAAGGGTCGCCTTCGTTGGTGCTAAACGGCTCGGTTGTGCTGTCGTGCGCAATCGTTCTAAGCGTGTGATGCGCGAGGCCGCTCGCAGCTGTGGATTTCCCGTTGCGGGTTATGACATCATCTTGTTCGCAACTCCCAAGACGAGGGTTTCCTCGCCGCAGGAGATGGACAATGCATTGCGTTCGCTTATGAAACGCGCCGGCGTTGCCGGGGAGGAGCGATGAGCAATCACGTTTTGCGACGTGTTGCCATCGCTCCTATTCGCATATATCAACAGGTTATTTCGCCCTTATTGCCTGACGCCTGCATTTATTACCCAACGTGCTCGCAATACGCCGTCCAGGCGATTGAGAAGTACGGTGTTTTGAGAGGCTGCTGGCTTGCCGTGAGGCGCATCGCTCGCTGCAATCCCCTGCACGTCGGCGGTTATGACCCTGTGCCCTAGCGGGCACTCGCTATCGGAGGAAAACTTACATGTGGGATTGGATCGTTAACATCCTTTTCGAGCTGCTCAAGCTCATCCAGACCTTTGCGGTCGACTGGGGCCTGTCCATTATCATCCTGGTGGTCATCATCCGTCTGCTGCTGACGCCGCTTATGCTCAAGTCGACTAAGTCGACGGCACGCATGCAGGTGCTGCAGCCCAAGATGCTCGAGATCCAGGAGCGCTATGCCGACGATCCCCAGCGTCAGGCCGAGGAAATGCAGAAGTTCTACAGCGAGAACAAGTTCAACCCGATGGCTGGTTGTCTGCCGCTGTTGATTCAGATGCCTGTCCTGTTCGCCCTATTTACGCTGCTGCGTAACCTGCCGGACTACTTTAACGACGGCGCGTTCTCGTTCTTTAATATTCTGCCCGACCTGACCACCACGCCGAGTGCCTCCTTTGCCGATGGCTTTATGGTCGCGCTGCCTGCGCTGGTCTGCCTGATCCTGTTCGCTGTCCTGACCCTGATTCCGCAGCTCTATATGTCGCGCAACCAGACCGGCCAGCAGGCTCAGAGCATGCGTATGATGGCCGTTGTCATGACGGTCATGATGCTTTGGATGGGCTGGAGCCTTCCCGTTGGTGTTCTGCTGTACTACGACGTCTCGTCTGCTTGGCAGGTTATCCAGCAGATTTTTGTGACGCAGAAGGTCATCGACAAGGCGAAGGCCGATGAGGAGGAGCGCCTTAAGAACGCGCCGCTGCAGGTTGAGGTCACTCGTCGCGAGAAGAAGCCGCGCCCGCACAAGAAGAAGTAGCGGGATATCAATCTTATTTAGGTACCTAACTTTTGGAGTACGTTATGTCTGAAGAGATCATCGAGGATATGCTTGAGGAGGTTGCCCCGCAGGTCGCGGGCGATTATCCCGAGATTGCACAGCGCTACAAGGCCGGTGAAGAGCTGACCGACGAGGAGCTCGACACCATTGCCGATGTCGCGATTTCCATCCTGCGTTCCATCCTTTCGCACTTCGATGCCGCCAACTCTCCTATCGATGAGTATGAGGGCGACGAGGGTGAGCTGATTCTGGATGTAACGGCTCCCGACCTTGCTGTTCTCATTGGCCGTCATGGTCGCACCCTTGATGCCCTTCAGGTTATGTTCTCATTGCTGGTGAGCCGCAAGCTTGGCTTTAGGTATCCGGTTGTAGTGGACGTCGAGGGATACAAGAGCCGCCGTCAGGACAAGGTTGCCTCCATGGCACAGTCTGCAGCCGAGCGTGCCATCCGCACTCATAAGAGTGTTTCGCTTCCGCCCATGAATGCCTATGAGCGTCGACTGGTTCACATTGCACTTCGTGGCAATGATGCCGTCGATACTCATTCTGAGGGTTCTGACCCTGATCGCCATGTGGTGATTGTTGCTCGATAATCTGCTCGAGCTTATGCTAAGGGGACGTGGTTTCCACGTCCCCTTTTTTTGTCAAAAGTTCTCGATACACTGATTTTTGTCAGAAAGGAGCTTTCGTTGTTAGTACTTACTGATCAGCAAGCTGACGAGATGTTGACTCGTCTATCTTCCTATTGCAAAGAGTATTCCTTGAGCGTATCTGATGTTGAGCTGAGGAAATGTATTCAGCATTTGGATTTGGTTCTGGAAACAAATAAGACAACTAATCTCACCCGTATTCTTAACGTAGAAGATGCTGCGGTACTTCATATCCTCGACTCACTTGTTTTGCTCCCCTATATCAATAAGGCTCCTGAGGGAGCTTTGCTCGATATGGGTACAGGTGCGGGCTTCCCTGGTATTCCGTTAACCATAACCACGCATCGTAAAACTACTTATATTGACTCTGTTGGT
>CABUDQ010000015.1 GCA_902490365.1 uncultured Collinsella sp.
TTCCATTTTTACGAAACGGTGGGTGAAGGGAAGCGCGGTCCTCGTTGCCACCGCAGCGACGCTCGTGTTTGCCAATCCCCAGCAGGCGATTGCCACGCCGCTCAAGGGCGTCGACTCAGCGACCGTGTCCCAGTCTGCCTCGAATGTCGTCGACATCGATTTCGCTGACGGTATCAAGGGCCGTATTACGTTCCTCGAGGACGGTATTTTCCGTTATAACGTCGACCCCAAGGGTGAGTTTTCCGATTACGCCACACCGCGCAGTAAGTCCCACACGGCTAAAATCCAGGCTCAGCCCGATACCTCGGACACCTACAGCAAGCCGAGTGCGACGGTTGCCGACAAGGGCGACACTATCGAGATCACCGGCGGAAAGGCGACCGTGATCCTGGACAAGGCGACTGGCAAGATGAGTATCAAGTCAGGCGACCGTGTCGTGGTTTCCGAGTCCGCGTCTCTCGACCTTGATAAGAAGGGTACCGTCCAGACGCTCGCCAAGGAGAAGTCCGAGAACTTCTTTGGCGGCGGCACCCAGAACGGACGCTTCCTGCACACCAACCAGACCATCGCCATCTCCAACACGAACAACTGGACCGATGGCGGCGTTGCCTCGCCCAACCCGTTTTATTGGACGAGTGACGGCTACGGCGTACTCCGAAACACGTTTGCAGAGGGTTCCTACGACTTCGGTTCCACGGACTCATCGACGGTCACGACTTTGCACAGCGAGAATGAGTTTGATGCCTACTACTTCGTGGCGACCAACGAGGGCGCTTCGAACGTGGCAACCGAGATGCTGCAGGACTACTACAAGGTGACCGGTAACCCGGTACTGCTGCCCGAGTACGGGTTCTACCTTGGTCATCTTAATGCCTATAACCGTGATGGCTGGTCAACGACCTCGGGTCAAAAGAAGTGGGAGACCAAGGGCAGCAAGTCCTCGAGCGAGAAGGGCGTCGTTAAGTACGAGTCTGGCATGTCGACGGGCTACAAGCTCGACGGCACACTTGCGGCCGAGACGCTCAACGGTGAGGGCCCTTCGGTTGATACCGAGAACATGAAAGCGACCGATTTCGACCGCCAGTTCTCTGCTCGGCAGGTTATCGATGACTACGAGGACAACGACATGCCGCTCGGTTGGTTCCTGCCGAACGACGGCTACGGCGCCGGCTATGGCCAGAACGGTTACTACAAGACCGGCGGCGTCAACTCCGACGGAACGAGCTCGGCTGACCGTCTTAACGCTGTGCGTGCCAATGTCGACAACCTTAAGAAGTTCACCGAGTATGCCAACTCCAAGGGTGTGAGCACGGGCTTGTGGACCCAGTCCAACCTTGAGCCCGACAGCAACTCCGAGACCCCGTGGCACCTGCTTCGCGACTTCGACGCCGAGGTCAAGACGGGAGGCATCTCTACCCTTAAGACCGACGTCGCCTGGGTTGGATCTGGCTACTCCTTTGGTCTTAATGGCATCAAGACAGCTTATGACACGGTGACGACCGGCGCCAACAAGCGCCCCAACATCATCACGCTCGATGGTTGGGCCGGCACGCAGCGCTTTGGCGGCATTTGGACCGGCGACCAGTATGGCGGTAACTGGGAGTACATTCGCTTCCATATCCCCACGTATATCGGTCAGAGTCTTTCGGGCAACCCCAACATCGGCTCCGACATGGATGGCATCTTTGGCGGCGACCCCATCATCTCTGCGCGTGACTACCAGTGGAAGACGTTCACGCCCTCTATGCTTGACATGGACGGTTGGGGCACCTACCGTAAATCGCCCATGACGCACGGCGATCCCTACACAGGCATCTCGCGCTTCTACCTCAAGCTCAAGGCGCAGCTCATGCCCTATATCTACACGAGCGCGGCCTCGGCGGCCAACATCGACACGGGTAACGGCGATGCCGGCCTGCCCATGATCCGCGCCATGCTGCTTTCCGACAACTCCGAGTACGCCGCAAGCACTTCGACGCAGTACCAGTATATGTTCGGTGAGAACTTCCTAGTGGCACCGGTGTATCAGGATACCCAGGCAGACGAGAACGGCAACGACATTCGCAATGGGATTTACCTCCCCAACTACGGCACCGACGAGAATCCCACCATCTGGATCGATTACTTCTCGGGTAAGCAGTATCGCGGCGGCCAGGTTCTCAACAACTACGAGGCTCCGCTTTGGAAGCTGCCGCTGTTTGTGAAGGCCAACGCTATCGTGCCGATGTACGCCGAGAACAACAACCCCGAGGCCGTGAGCGACACCAACACCAAGGGTACCGACCGCAGCCAGCGTATCGTCGAGTTCTTCGCCACCGAGGGCGACGGTACCTTTACGCAGTACGAGGACGACGGCTCCTCCATCGAGAACAACACGGCTGAGGACGATTCCTACGGTACGATCGACAATATCTCCTACGGTGAGCATGTGAGCACCGTCTACAGCTCCAAGGCCGCAGGCGGCACCGCGACCTTTACCGCCGAGGCCTCGCAGGGTGGCTACAACGGCTACGACTCCAACCGCACCACGACCTTCGTGGCCAATGTGTCCGCCAAGCCCACGAGCGTTGTCGCCAAGAACGGCGGATCCGCACTCAACGTGGTTGAGGTCGACTCGCAGGAGACCTTTGACGCCGCGACCCCCGAGGCCGGCCAGGCGGTCTACTTCTACAGCGAGACCCCCAACCTCAACCACTACGGCAGCGATGCGGACGGCACCGAGGCCGAGCAGGGCGAGAGCTTCAACAACACCAAGATCACCACGAACCCCAAGGTCTACGTCAAGTTCGCGAAGACCGATGTTGCTGCAGCGGCGCAGACGCTTGAGCTGGGCGGTTTCGTGAACGCCGACGCCACGCTCACAGCCGATCGCCTCAACGAGAACCTCTCCGCACCCACGAACCTTGCTGCCCCCGAGGACGTCACGACCCCAACGAGCATCAAGCTCACCTGGGGAAAGGTCGATGGTGCTACCTCCTACGACCTTAAGGTCGACGGCACTGTGTTTGCCGTGGGTGATGCGGCCGAGTTCACGCACACCGACCTCGCCTACAATAGCAAGCACACCTACCAGATTCGTTCGCGCAACGCCGAGGGTTACTCCGCCTGGAGCGATGTGCTCGAGGCGAACTCCGCACTCGATCCGTGGCGGAACGTCCCCGACGCCGAGCAAATCACCTGGGAGGGCTCACTTTACGGCAGCCATAAGGCCGAGCTCGCCTTCGACCATGAGTTCCAGTCGGGCGACGGCGGTTTCCACTCCGGTGGCAACGATCTGGGCAAGGCGCTTACCGTTGACTATGGACGCGCTTACAAGCTCGATAAGCTCGAGTACTATCCGCGCGATGACGCCGGCAACGGCACTGTGACCAAGATGCGTGTTGAGACGAGTCTCGATGGCGTCCACTGGACGAGCCAGGAGGTCGATTGGGCACGTTCCGCTGATTGTAAGACGGTAGCGTTTGACGGCACCGTGGCCGCCCGTTACGTGCGCATGACACCGCTCGCCTCGGTCGGCAATTTCTTCTCCGCGTCCGAGATTGCCATCTACAAGACCGACGGCACGGATGGCTTCGCCGTGGGCTCCAACCTCAACAAGGCCACGATCTCCGACGGAGACTACTCCAACATGAAGAACTATCTGGGCCTCGAGAATCGCGAGCCCGATACCCCGACGTTCGGTTCGCAGATCCGCGACCACTTCGCCGACCTCAACGATAACGGCGTTTACGACGTCTACGATTACTCGTTCACCATGGCGGGTCTTGACGGCGGCACTAAACAAAAGGGCAAGGTCGCAGGTTCGCTCGCGGTGATTCCGAGTAAGACCGAGGTCGAGGCCGGTGATGAGATCACCGTTGATGTCTATGCGGCCGACGCCAAGAACGTCAACGCCCTGGGCGCTCTCGTCAACTTCAAGAGCGACCAGTTCGAGTTTGTGTCCGAGAGCATCGCGCAGGACGGCTCGACTGCCGGCATGGAGAACCTGTCTCGCGAGAAGGTCCAGTTCGCGGACAGAACGCAGACTATCAATCTCGCCTTTGCCAACCGCGGCGATGGCAAGCTCTACAACGGTACCGGCGCGGTGGCGAGTTTCAAGCTCAAGGCCAAGACCGCCGGCAAGGTCGAACTGCCCTCGACATCTTGGCTCATCGGTCCGGCATGCGACGCACTTGAGTTTGCGAGCGACGGCACGGTGACGATGCCGGATGTTCCTCAGCCAACGGTCGCCGAGTACGGTCAGGATGCCTTCAACATCACGATGACCAACGATGAGCTCACGACCGACGACGGGACCAACGTCGAGAAACTTATCCAGCAGAAGAGCTATAACGCGCTGTTCGATAATAACGAGGGCGACAACGGCTTTGAGTTCCTATGGAACTGGCAGGGCAACTGGGACAGCGAGGGTAAGCTTCCGAGTTACGTGAAGCTTCCCACCACGATGACATTCGCATTTAAGACGCCGTCGAAACTCGATAGTGTCGAGGTCGTTAACCGCAACGGTGGCAACGGAACCGTGCAGAAGATCAAGGCTGTCGTGACGTTCGAGGATGGCTCGACCCAAGAGTTCGCGGGCGGGGAGTACGATTCCTTCCGGGCTCGCTACGCCTTTGGCCTCTCTGCCGAGAACAAGGGCAAGAAGGCGACCAAGGTCGAGGTCACGCCGCTTGAGGCATCGGGTGACCAGATGCTCACACTGCGTGAGGTCAACTTCAACTACACGCAGGGTGTCGAGGCCATCGAGGGTGTCGAGCTAGGCAAGAACCAGACCGAGTTCTTTGAAGGCGACGTTACGCTCGTCGACGCCAAGGCCACGCCTGAGAGCGCCGGCTACCCCTATGTGACGGTCGAGAGCTCCGACCCCTCTGTGGTAAGCGTCTCCGCTGTTCAGGCTGGCGATAGCGTGAGCTACTACCTGCGTGCCAACAAGGCCGGCAAGGCAAAGATCACGGTGGCGTCGGTACTCGACCCCTCCAAGACCGCATCCTATGAGGTCGAGGTCAAGGCTGGTGTCGATACCTCTGCGCTCGTGGCAGCGCTTTCCAAGGCCGCGGGCTACAGCGAGTCCGTCTACACTAAGGATTCCTATGCAGCTCTCACCACTGCGGTCGAGGCGGCTCAGAAGCTCCTCGACGGCGGCCAAGGCAGCTATAGCAAGAAGGATGTCGCAGACGCCACAGCCAAGATCGAGAAGGCAATCGACGGCCTCAAGATGCGCCCTGTCGATGAGAAGATTCTCATCAACACGCCCGAGAACCGCAAGAACGTCAAGGTGTCCGGCTTCTCGAGTGAGGCCGACTACGAGGGCAGCAACGCCGTCAACGCTCTCGACGGCGACGAGCGGACGCTTTGGCACAGCGACTGGGCCCATGGGACCGGTATGCCCCAGTATCTGAGTGTCGACCTGGGCCGCGACTACGATCTCACCGACGTTACATTCCTGCCGCGCCAGGACGGCGGCACTAACGGCGATATCTTCGAGGCCGAGATACTGGTCTCCGACACTGCCGACGGTTATGAGATGGGCACCGCCGCGTCGATGGGTACGTTCGCCTTCGACAACGACGGCCGCGTGCTCACCGACCGTGGCGACTGGAAACAGATGAGCTTTGGCGCCGCGCGCGGTCGCTACGTGACCGTCAAGGTGATTCACGCCGGCGGTGGCAACGTTGATGCCTACTGCAGCATGGCGGAGCTCAAGTTCTACGGTACGGCCGTCCCCGATCCGGTGGCGAAGGATGATCTCGCTACCGCGATCGAAAAGGTTGCTGCCGAGGTTGCTGCCGGCGACCTCAAGGCCGGTGACTACACCGAGGCCTCCTGGACGGCGCTCGAGAACGCCCTGGCGAGCGCCCGCGCCATCTTGAGCGACGAGAACGCCACGCAGGACGAGGTCGACCAGGCGCTCAGGGCGCTCGAGAGCGCCCGCGGCGCGCTCGAGAAGACCCCGGTGGCCCCGGTCGAGAATCCGACTAAGAAGCAGCTCAAGGCCCTGGTCAAGCAGGCGAAGGAGACTGACACCAGGGGCAAGACGGCCGAGTCTGTCAAGGCCCTGACGGATGCCATTACCTACGCCGAGGACGTCTTGGGTGATGAGAATGCTTCCGACACCCAGCTCCAGGCGGCCTATGACCAGCTCAAGCTGGCTATTGAGAGCCTCAAGGATGCCGATTCCGGCAATCAGGGCGGCTCGGGCAACCAGGGTTCCGGCAATGGCTCGAACGGCGGCAACCAAGCGGGCAAGCCCGCAGGCGACAAGGCCCAGGGCAGCAAGAAGAACGGTTCGGCGATTCCCAATACCGGAGACCAGACGGCGGCGACCGTCGCGACCGTCGGTGGTCTTGGCGCCATCATCGCCGCGATCGGCGCTTTCTTCCATCGTCGCAGCAAGGCTAAGTAGCCCCAGCAACAGCTAAGCAAGCGTGCCCGCCGTCCCACCCAAGGACGGTGGGCACGCTTTTTGAATGTAGGCGGAAAGCTCCGACCCTTCGGCCTTAATCTCGCAAAGCGTTCCGTCTCCCGCCGAACACATCAGCATCGGCGGCTATACTTGAATTATTTGCAGTTAAGGGTCGCGGATTGGCCGCGTCACCGCTCTCAACAGGAGGTCTTTGTTTATGGCAGATCAGAAGCCGGTTGTCGGGATCATCATGGGCTCCAAGTCCGATCTGGGCGTTATGGAGGGCTGCACCGCCGAGCTCGAGGCACTGGGTGTGCCCTATGAGCTCGTGATTGCAAGCGCGCACCGCACGCCGGCGAAGGTCCATGAGTGGGCCTCGACTGCTGCCGACCGCGGCATCAAGGTGATTATCGCTGCCGCCGGCAAGGCCGCTCACCTGGGTGGCGTCGTGGCAGCCTTTACGCCGCTCCCGGTCATCGGCGTGCCTATGAAGACGAGCGACCTGGGTGGTATGGACTCGCTGCTGTCGATGGTGCAGATGCCTTCGGGCGTGCCCGTTGCCTGCGTGGCCATCAACGGTGCCAAGAACGCCGCTATCTATGCCACGCAGATCCTGGGCGCCTGCGACCCCGAGTATCGCAAGGTTATCGAGAAGATGAAGCAGGAGATGGCTGACGCCTAAGCGCTCTGCCAGTCCATTTGCAGCATAAGGAGAGCCATGTCCGACTATCAGGGAAAGCGTTTTTCGGCTTCTCGGATTCCCGATCCAGCCACGTCGGGAGCAGCCCGCGCGCCGCAACAGGGTCGGACATCCTCTCCTCAGCAGCCGCGCGCGCCACGCCCCGTGACGCCGGCGAAGCATCGCCGCCAGGATACACCTGCTGCATATCGCCCTTCGTCATACAGTACGGCCAAGAAGTCACCTCGCTCTTCGGCGCATACCGCGCCATCGAGCCATACCGAGCCACCGCGCAAAAAGCGCCGCTCCGTTATCCCCATCTTGCTCATCATCATTGGCATCGGCCTGATCGTTGCTGCGGCCGCCATCTTTATTAATGCCCAGATTGGCTACAAGCAGGCGAGCGAGTCGTATCAAAAGATCGAAAAGCAATATGTGAGCGACAAGGACGCCAGCGGCGTGCCGATTATCGACTTCAATGCGCTTGCCCAGACAAATCCCGAGGTTGTGGGTTGGATTTACGCGCCCGGCACCAACATCAACTACCCCGTGGTACAGACCAACAACAACTCCAAGTACCTCAACACGCTGTTCGACGGCACCGCCAATGCCTCGGGAGCCATCTTCTTGGATAGCGACGACACCGCGCCGGGCATGGTGGATCAGCAGACCACGATTTACGGTCATCACATGAACGACGGTTCGATGTTCAACGTGATTTCGAACACGACCGATCAGGCGACGTTCGACAGCATGGAATACGTGTACTACATCACGCGCGATGCGACGTATAAGTTGCGTCCGCTGGCGACCAAGGTGGTCGAGGACACGTATGCCAAGGCGCGCACGCCCAACTTTGAGGGCGATGACGGACTGAAGAATTACCTGTCCGAGATGCTCGACGGTGCCTCTGCCGTGGCGAGCGATGCCACCGATCGTGCCGCTTCGGCAACCAAGGTCGTAACGCTTGTGACCTGTCGTTCGCTGTCATTTAGCAATACGCGCGCCGTCATGGTGCTCACGCCGGTCGAGGAATAGATTGTTGAGAGTAGCTAAAAGAGCCCCGTCCCAAATGAGCTACTCGACGACGGTAAAAAGGAGAAATGATGCTTGAAAGTGGCAAATCGATGCCTTCGGTTGATGCTTGGCTGCGCGAAGCCAAGGCCGATGTTTCGGCGGCTGATTGTGGGATGTACCTGACACACAACGGCGTGGTGCGCGCGACGCCCAAGGCCGAGGTGCGCGGAGTCGAGACCGATGGCGTGGCGCCGGGCCACAAGGTGGGCGGCATGGCGTTTGGCTTCGATGCCGAAAAGGTGCAGGCCGCTATCGAGGCAACGCACGCGATGCCGGGTATCGGTTACGTGCGCGTGTGGTTGGCGAGTGGCGAGCTTACCGTGGGCGACGACATCATGCTCGTGCTCATTGGCGGGGACATTCGCCCACATGTGGTCGATGCGCTGCAGGCGCTCGTCGGTACCATTAAAAATGAGTGTGTGAGCGAGGTCGAGCGCGAGGCATAGGACTTTGCGATCAATTCGAGTCCATCTATAGCAAAAGCCCGTTGGCAGTTCAATCAGTCTGCCAGCAGGCTTTTCTGTGCGTTGGAAAATCTCGGCATTGCGTGGCGCTACACGCGCGTCGCATCCTTGGGACTCATGGTCATGCTCTGGAAGCGGTTCTCCATGTAGTCGTTATCGAAATACTTGCCGTAGAACTGCGCGACGGGAATATCCGACTCCGTGCCGTTGACGCGCTGGTACCAGTAGTCGAGCGACTGCAGCGTCATGACGCCGTCGACCAGCATAATGACGGTAAAGATGACGGTAGCCGAGTAGCGACTCTTCCACGGAATCATGTTGATGAGCTTGAGCAGCCTCGGCAACAGCAGCTTGATCCAGATAAGGCCACCCAGGCCCCACAGGCAGGCAAAGCCCGTGCAGGTGCGTCCGCCCGTAAGGGCGGCGAGTGGGTCGGGCATGCCGAACAGCTTCATGTGCGAGTAGCTCCACGAGACCACGCCAAATGAGGTCTGCATAAACCAGCCCACGAACACCTCAAAGCTCGCGCCGAGCACAGCGCTTACCAGGAAAATGATGATGGGGTTCTTTTTATAGAAGCGGTTGAGCACCATGGTCATGAGTACGGCGCCAAAGCCATAGATGGGGCTGAAGGGACCAAACAGCATGCCGGCGCGGTTCTGGTAGACGCCCGGGTCGTCGACTGTCATATGCCAGATGTCCTCGGCGATCAGGCCGAGCACGCAGCAGACGAAGAATACCCAGAACAGGTTGAAGTAGTTGAGCTTGATGTAGCCCTCGCCGGTTTCATCGCGGCCGAGCATGCCCTCCGCCGCGGCGTCACGGTCGAGCATCTCCTGCAGGCGGCGCTGCAGTTCGCGCTCCTGGCGCAGCGTGGGGTCGACGGTTGCCGAAAGCGCGACGAGGATGCCGAGCTGAATGGCAGGACGCAGCAGGAAGGGCCCGATGCCCTGGAGCATCACGTCGACCAAAAGCTCGACGACGGTGAATGCAATAAGGATGTAGGACAGGCGGGCGGCGTTGCGGCGCTGATTTTTGATAAGGTCCAGGCCAAAGATGATCAGGATGACGGCACTTGCCGCAGAGAGCATGATGCCGGCGACGATGAGTCCAACCGAGACCAGCATATTGTCGCCGAGCTTTTCGGCGGCGTTGCCGTTGATAAGCGCGGTGATGACCTGCCACATAAAGGCAGCGACCGACGGGAGCGTGCCCACGCCGGATAGGATGCACAGGACGGCGTACACCTTAATGATGAGGGGAATCTTCTTGACCTCCGTGGCGCTGGGGACGCTGGGGTCGAGTTCGTTTCGATCCATACAGAACCTTTCTCGCTTTGTCCTAGGCTACAAGGATACGCCGCCGACCTGCCAAAAGACAGGACGAACGTCCCAATTGCAACTTTGTAATCCCCAACGGTGGACGCGGCGGCCATCTGGGGGCGCGGGCGCTTGCACTGGACAGACCGATAAAATGTTTGGCCACAAAACGGATTATTAGCTCGGTGGGCTTTTAAAAAGCGCTGCTCATGCGCTGGGGAGCGCGTCGTGCCGTGCGTATAATAAGGCGGGTAACGCCAAAATACGAGGCTCTGAGGGGATGCCATGTCTCAAGAAACCATCCGCGCGGCCGAGCGTGCCGCGGGACAGGTGAACGCCATGTCGACGTATGATCCGGACTCCGACCAGCTGCATGAGGAATGCGGCGTTTTTGGTGTCTGGGCGCCCGATCGCGACGTGGCTCGACTGACGTACTTTGGCCTGCGTGCACTGCAGCACCGTGGCCAAGAATCGGCTGGAATCGCCGTGGGTGACGGCGGTACGGTTATGGTCCGCAAGGATCTGGGCCTGCTCGACCGCGTGTTCTCCAATGCCGACTTGTCGACGCTCTCCGGTCAGCTGGCCGTGGGTCATGTGCGCTACGGCACCGCCGGCGCCAAGAGCTGGGAAGCCTCTCAGCCGCACCTCTCTACCATCAATAGCGTCATTATCGCGCTCGCGCACAACGGCACCCTCGTCAACACCGACGAGCTGCGCCGCCAGCTGATCGAGCTGGGCGTGCCGTTCCTCTCCAATTCGGATTCCGAGGTCGCGACCAAGCTCATCGGCTACTTTACCCAGCGTACGGGCCACCTGCGCGAGGGCATTCGCAAGACCATGGAGCTCGTGCGTGGCGGTTATGCCATGACGCTCATCAACGAGCAGGCGCTCTACGCATTCCGCGATCCGCATGGCATTCGCCCACTGGTGTTGGGCAAGCTGGTGGACGAGGGCCTGGACCAGGCCGATGCCGCATCCGTTTCGCAGCTGCCGTCGCAGGACGGCGCCGCGACGGTCGACGCCACCACCCATGTCACGCGCGCCGGCGGCTGGGTCGTTGCTTCCGAGACCTGCGCGCTCGACATTGTGGGCGCCGAGTACGTCCGCGACGTCCGTCCCGGCGAGATTTTGCGCATCAGCGCCGAGGGCCTTGTGTCCGAGCAGGGCGTGCCTGCCGCCGAGGAGCCTGCTAACTGCATCTTTGAGCAGGTCTACTTCGCTCGCCCCGATTCCATCATGAACGGCAAGAGCGTCTACGCCTGCCGTTATGACATGGGTCGTCAGCTGGCACATGAGGAGCCCGTCGAGGCCGACCTGGTCATCGGCGTGCCCGACTCCGGCCTGCCGCCCGCGGAGGGCTATTCGCACGAGAGTGGCATTCCCTTTGGTGAGGGCCTTATCAAGAACCGCTACGTGGGCCGCACGTTTATCGAGCCTACGCAGGAGTTGCGCGCCATGGGCGTGCGTATGAAACTCAACCCGCTGCGCGACAACATCGAGGGCAAGCGCCTGGTCGTCATCGACGACTCCATCGTGCGCGGCACCACCATGGTGCAGCTCGTCAAGATGCTGCGCAACGCCGGCGCCAAGGAGATTCACATCCGCATCAACTCGCCCGAGGTCATCTGGCCGTGCTTCTACGGTATCGATACCGACGTGCAGTCGCAGCTCATCAGCGCCAACAAGACGGTCGACGAGATTTGCGAGTATATCGGCGCCGATTCGCTGGCCTTCCTTTCGGTCGAGGGCCTGCTTAAGGTCATGCCCAAGGGCGGTTACTGCGATGCGTGCTTTACCGGCCGCTACCCCGTGGCGATTCCCGAGAGCTTTGGCCGCGACAAGTTTATGGAGGGCTTTAAGCCCCGCAACCTGGACAAGCCGCTGCACTTTGACGACGACGCCGTGATCGAGAAATACGACGACCGCAGCTGGGAAGAGGAGCACGGCGAGGCATAAAACCTGCCATATGGGGACAGGTTTATTTTGGTAGGTTTTACCTGCTGTTTTGTTGATATGACGGCGCGTGCTGTTATGGCGCGCGCCGAAATGAACGCAACTATGAGCACCGTTTGGCGCCCGTGCGGCGCCACGGTAGTGGGAGAGGAAGGCTCAGATGAGCGACAGCAAGCATGTGACGTACGAGGACGCCGGCGTCGACACCGCCGAGGGCGGTCGCGCCGTCGACGCGATTAAGCAGATGGTCAAGGACACTAACCGTTCCGAGGTTATCGGTGGCATCGGCGGCTTTGGCGGCCTGTTCTCGGCCGCCGCGCTCAAGGATATGGAAGACCCGATCCTGATCAGCGGTACCGACGGCGTGGGCACCAAGCTCGTGCTCGCCCAGATCATGGATCGCCACGAGACGGTGGGCCAGGACCTGGTCGCCATGTGCGTCAACGACATCCTGGCTTCGGGCGCCGAGCCGCTGTTCTTCCTGGACTACGTCGCCATCGGCCACATCGAGGCCGAGCACATGGCAAAGATCATCAAGGGCGTGGCTGACGGCTGCAAGCTCGCGGGCTGCGCGCTCGTGGGCGGCGAGATGGCCGAGCACCCCGGCGTCATGGCTCCGGCCGACTACGACCTTGCCGGATTTACCGTGGGCGTCGTCGACCGTCCCAAGATGCTCGACCCCGCAAACGTCCGCCCGGGCGATGTGATCCTGGGTCTGCCTTCCACCGGCGTGCACTCCAACGGCTACTCGCTCGTGCGTAAAGTCATCGGCGTCGACGGCATTAAGCCGGGCACGCCCGAGGCCGCCGCTAAGGCCGAGGAACTGAGCCGTCCGCTCGAGGAGCTCGACGGTGCTTCGCTGGCCGATGCTCTGCTGGCCCCTACGCGCATTTACGTCAAGCCGATTCTGGAGCTGCTGCGCGGCGGCGCCAACGTGCACGCCATCGCCCACATCACCGGCGGCGGCATTACCGAGAACCTCAACCGCGCGCTCGCCGACGATGTCGATGCCGTGGTCACCCGCAGCGGCGCCGAGATGGGCTGGGATGTTCCGCCCGTCATCACCTACGTGTCGCGTCAGGCCGAGCTCGCGCCCAACGAGGCATGCAAGACCTTCAACATGGGCGTCGGCCTGTGCCTGATCGTTGCCCCCGAGGACGAGGCTGCCGTGACCGAGGCCCTGGTCGCGCTGGGCGAGAAGCCGTTCCGCGTGGGCGAGTGCGTTGAGGGTTCCGGTAAGGTCGTGTACTCCGATGAGCGCTAGCGAGCAGATGGCTGCTGTCGAGGGCCTGGGCTTTGTGCCCTACACCCGTCCGACCGGCACCGATACGGCCGAGCCGCTCAAGATTGGCGTGCTTATCAGCGGTTCGGGTACCAACCTGCAGGCGCTGATCGACCTTATCGCCGCCGGCAAGCTCAACGCCTCGATTGAGCTTGTAGTGTCGAGCCGTCCTTCGGCCAAGGGCTTGCAGCGTGCCGAGCGCGCAGGCATCCAGACGCTCACGCTGTCCAAGGATGTCTATGCCGACCCGATCGCCGCCGACGAGATCATCGCGCACGAGCTGCTCGAGCGCGGCTGCGAGTACGTGGTGATGGCCGGCTACATGCGCATGGTGCACACGCCACTGCTGGCGGCGTTCCCCAATCGCGTGGTCAATCTGCATCCGGCGCTGCTGCCGAGCTTTACCGGCGCGCATGCGATCGACGATGCCTTTGCGCGCGGCGTCAAGGTGACCGGCGTGACCGTGCACTTTGCCAACGAGATTTACGACAACGGCCCCATCATCGCCCAGCGTGCGCTGGCTGTCGAGGAAGGCTGGGACGTCGACACGCTCGAGGAGCACATCCATGCGATCGAGCATGTGCTGTATCCCGAGGTCGTACAAATGCTCGCCGACGGTCGCGTCCACGTGCTGGAGAGCGGCAAGGTCGCAATTGATGCGCCCCGCGGCTAGTGGCGCACAGTACAATTTAGTTGAGTGGTCAGGGTGGTCATTGGCGCCAAGGCGCGCGTGGCCACCTTTTGTTTTGGGTAGTCACCTGCGACGTTCTTGAATGACTAGTCGTTTAAGAACGTCGCAGGTGACTAGGTGAGAGAGGTGAGCGCATGGCGGATAACGAAGCGCTGTTTACGCCTGAGCTGGTGTTTTTTGATTGGGAGTGTGCGACGCCGGGTGAGGTGTTTGCGCAGCTCGAGAGTGAGCTTGCTCCGCGCGGCTACATTGCCGATGGCTGGCTCGATGCCGTTCGCACGCGCGAGGATGCCTATCCCACGGGTCTTGCCATGCCGGCGGCAAACATTGCCATTCCGCATACCGATCCGGGGTTTGTGGCCAAGCCCTATATCGCGGTGGTGAAGCCCGCCGTGCCCGTGACATTTAACGCTATGGCTGGCATGGGCGCTCCGGTGCCGGCGCAGATCGTCATCAATTTGGGTATTGCCGAGCCGGGCGGCCAGGTCGAGGCCCTGCAGGCGCTCATGAACATCTTTATGGACGCCGATGCCGCAGCCGACGTGCTCGGCCAGACCACGCCACAGGGCATGGTCGACGCTATCCGCCGTTACTTCTAAGGTGCCGGCTGCCAGACCTGTCCCCTTTGCACCAAAATGGTGCAGATTAACCCGTCTCCCATGCACCAGGTGTGTCGCGGGGGCTGCGTTGTGACACAATGGCGTTTGTTCGATTCGTGATGCGAAAGGCCAAACATGGCAAATAAGAAAAAGAACCCCGAGGTCGCGCCGACGCCCGAGCAACGGTCCCGCGCCGCCTCCAGCTCTCGAAAGAAGCAGCGCAAGACCTATGTGTCCAAGACCGTCAAGATTGTCCTGGTGGTCATCGGCGTGCTGGCGATGCTGCTCTCCGTCTCGGCCATGGCGTGCTCCGGCCTGATGTCGCAGACCGAAAGCGCCAGCTCGGGCTATAAGCTCACTGGTGGCGTGGCTGCCACTATCAACGGCACCAACCTCACCGAGGACACCGTGACCAAGCAGATTATGAGCATGCGCACGTCCTACGGCTACACCAAGGACAAGGACTGGGCACAGTATCTGGTCGACAACGACCTCACGCCCAAGAAGTACCGCAAGCAGCTCATCGACTCCTACACGCAGCAGATTCTGCTTCAGCAGGCGCAGAAGGAAAACGGCGTGACGGTGTCGGACAAGGAGGTCGAGAAGGCTTGGAAGGACGCGTGCAAGAGCGCGGGCGGCGCCAAGACCTTTAAGAAGACGCTTAAGACCTACGGCTACACCGAGGACACCTACAAGGATTCGCTCAAGGAGAGCCTGGCGCAGCAGAAGCTCAAGGATGCCGTGGCACCCACCAGCAAGCCCAAGGACAGCGAGATTGTCGATTACATCAATGAGAACCTGTCCAAATACAATGACGCCCGTCGTTCGTCGAATATCCTGATCAAGGTCGATTCTGACGCTTCCGACGAGGACAAGGCCGCCGCCAAGGCCAAGGCGCAGGAGTGCCTGGACAAGATCAACTCCGGCGAGCTGAGCTTTGAGGACGCCGTAAAGCAGTACTCCGACGATACCGGCTCCAAGGATAAGAAGGGCGATGTGGGCTGGGACAAGCTCACCACCTTCGTCGACAGCTATCAGGCGGCGCTCGAAGGCCTTAACAAGGGCGACGTGAGCGACGTCGTCGAGTCGACGTATGGTTACCACATCATCAAGTGCACCGACTACTTCCATGTCGATAGCCAGGTCGATGACATTAAACAGGTGCCCAAGGACATCAAGAAGTATGTCTCCAACGTGGTGAAGACGCAGGCAGAGAGCACTGCGTACAGCGAGTGGCTGGAGCAGTACAAGAAGGACGCCGACATCACCGTTAACCCCATGCCCAAGGACGTGCCGTACAACGTCAGCCTGAAGGGCGTCACCAAGAGTTCGACCGACAATTCGTCGACGACTGAGTAATCATGGGGCGGCGCTCGTGTGAGTGCCGCCCGCACTATTGAGGAGGATTTGCAGATGACCAACGAAGAGCTGCAGAAGGAAATGATCGCGGCCATGAAGGCCAAGGACAAGGTTCGCCTGTCCATCATTCGCCAGGTTAAGGCCGAAGTGAAGAACATCGAGGTCAACGAGCGTCGCGATGTGACCGAGGAAGACGTCAATAGCATGATCAAGCGTCTGATTAAGCAGACGAGCGAGACGCTGGAGATGTCCATCAAGGCCGGCACCGACCAAGAGCGTACCGACAACCTGACCGAGCAGGTCAAGATTCTGGAGAGCCTGCTGCCCGCGCAGGTTTCGGGCGAGGAGCTCGAGGCTCTGATTGAGCAAGTTATCGCCGAGCTGGGTGCCACGTCCAAGAAGCAGATGGGCCAGGTCATGGGCGCTCTGGGCAAGGCCACCGGCGGCAACTTCGACAAGCCTGCCGCGGCAAAGATCGTCGGTGCCAAACTCGCGTAATTTGTTACGCGGTTTTACCAAACCGCGTAACGGCTCGACGCTGCAAACCCGTACACGCGGCAATCTGACGTTCAATTTCAAGGGCGCGACCGTAAGGTCTGCGCCCTTTCATTTCACGTCACCTTGCTCGCGTGTACGGGTTTTCGCTGACTTATGCTCAACAAGGACGGTTGGGCGCTCACTGGGGACAGACTTAAATGAGTGCCCAATGAGTGGGCGGAAGGTTGCGGGTTCTTTACGGGGATGTAGCGTGGGCTGCGGAAACGTGGTTCTTTCCGTACAATAGTTCAACTCGTGTAAACGCAGGGAAGGGACATTCATGGCAGACATGATCGAGATCAAGCATCTCAACAAGTACTTTGGCGACCTGCATGTGCTCAAAGATATCAACCTCACCGTCAAGCGCGGCGAGAAGCTCGTAATGATCGGGCCTTCCGGTTCGGGTAAGTCGACACTCATCCGTTGCGTCGATTATCTGGAGGAGCCCACGTCGGGCGAAGTCATCATCGACGGTACGCCGCTCACCAAAAAGAATCACCTGGAGATGGCTCGCAAGTATAGTTCCATGGTGTTCCAGCAGTTCAACCTGTATCCCAACATGACGGTGCTGGGCAACCTGACACTCGCGCCCATCAAGCTGCAAAAGAAGAGCAAGGAGGAGGCGACCGAGATCGCCATCGCCGCACTCAAGCGCGTCGGCATGGCGCATAAGGCCGGCGAGTATCCGCAGAATCTCTCGGGTGGTCAGCAGCAGCGCATCGCCATCGCCCGCGCCCTGTGTACCAAGCAGCCCATCATCCTGTTTGACGAGCCGACCTCGGCGCTCGACCCCGAGATGGTCCAGGAGGTTCTGGACGTTATGATTGAGCTCGCGCAGGAGGACATCACCATGATCTGCGTGACGCACGAGATGGGCTTTGCGCGCCAGGTGGCCGACCGCGTCATCTTTATGGAGGACGGCCGCATCCTGGAGGAGGGCACGCCCGAGCACTTCTTCGATAACCCCGAGAACCCGCGCTGCCGCGAGTTCCTGTCCAAGATTCTGCACTAGGCGCGGTGATGGACATGACGGATATGACGAGGGCGGCCGTGTCGCGCCGTCACTTTTTGCAGCTGGCGGGCGCCGGCATGCTCGCGCTGACGGGGACCGCGCTCACCGGTTGCGGCAACTCCACCAGCGGCGAGGGTTCCGACAAGGGATCCAAGCTTGCGGCCATCAAGTCGCGCGGCCATCTGAATGCCGGCGTCAAGAAAGATGTTCCCGGCTACGGCTATTACGACACCGCCAAAGGCCGCTTTGAGGGCATGGAAGTCGATTTGTGCTACCAGATCGCCGCCGCCGTCTTTGGCGTGAGCTACAAGGAAGCCCGTGCCCAGGAGCTTGTCGAGTTTACCGACGTAACGCCCAAGACACGCGGCCCGCTGATCGATAACGGCCAACTCGACGTGGTCGCAGCGACCTACACCATCACCGACGAGCGCAAGAAGAGCTGGGATTTCTCGACGCCGTACCGCACCGACTACGTGGGACTCATGGTCAAGAAGCGTTCGGGCTTTACCTCGATTGAGGACCTGGACGGCAAGGTCATCGGCGTGAGCCAGGGTGCCACCACGCAGGGCCTGATCGAGCAGATGATCAAGGACAACGGCTTTAGCTGCAAGCCCGAGTTTAGGGCCTTTAGCGGCTACCCCATCATCAAGAGCTCGCTCGACGCCGGCAATATCGACGTCTTTGCCATGGACCGCTCCACGCTGGCCGGTTACATGAACGAGACCGTTGAGCTGTTGCAGCCCGAGGTCAAGTTTGGCGAGCAGGGCTACGGCGTGGCGACCAAGAAGGGCTGCGACCTTTCGGCCGTGGTCGATCAGGTGATTTGCGATCGTCTGGCCGACGGCTGGCTCGACCAAGAGGTCAAGACCTGGGGTCTTGTATAGGCGCATCGTCCAAGGAAGGAATCAAATGCTCGAAGGATTATTTGACGCCGACCGTTGGTCGACGACATTTCAAAACATGGGGCCCTTCTGGGAGGGCTTTGGCGTGACGCTACAGGTGGTCGTTGCCGGTCTGCTGCTGTCGCTGGTGCTGGGCACGCTGCTGGGTGTGTTCTCTACCACCCGTTCGCGCGTGCTGCGCGCCATAAGCCGCGTATACGTGGAGTTTTACCAGAACACCCCGTTGCCCGTGCAGGTGCTCTTTATGTACATGGCTGGTCCGCAGTTTTTGCAGGCCATAACCGGTGCCGACCAGCCGGTGCGCATCGCGCCGTTCGTGCTGGGCTTCTTGGGCGTGGGCCTGTATCACGCGGCCTACATCTCGGAGGTCATCCGCACCGGTATCGAGGCGGTTCCGCGCGGTCAGATGGAGGCGGCGCAGAGCCAGGGCTTCACCCGTGCGCAGGCGTACTGGTACATCGTGCTGCCCCAGACATTCAAGATCATTCTGCCGCCGCTGTGCAACCAGGCACTCAACCTAGTCAAGAACACGTCGGTGCTGGCGCTTGTGGCCGGCGGCGACCTTATGTACCGTTCCGACAACTTTGTGAGTCTGTACGGTTACCTGCAGGGATACATCGTCTGCTGCCTTATGTACTTCATCATCTGCTTTCCGCTCGCCATGCTGGTGCAGTGGCTCGAGCGCCGCTCCAAGGAGCGTCCGCGCGGCGTGAGCCTCGCCGAGCTGGGGCTCGACAACGTAGAGGAGGCCTAGCGCATGGAAATCTTCAACGCGACCAACCTGCTCTACATTTGGGGCGGCTTTGTTAAAACCATCGAGATCTCGGCGCTGTCGATCTTTTTCTCGCTCATCTTTGGCACGGTGCTGGCGCTTGTTAAAAGCTATGCGCCCCGCCCGTTCCGTATTTTGGTGAGCGCCTATATCGAGCTGTTCCGCTGCACGCCGAACCTGCTGTGGATCCTGTTTATCTACTTTACGGTGCAGGGTTTGGACATTGTGATTTCGACCATCGCCTTTACGCTGTTTACCAGCGCCGTGATGGCCGAGATTGTGCGCGGCGGCCTCAACTCGATTCCGCGCGGCCAGTTTGAGGCAGCGCAGAGCCAAGGCTTCGGCTTTTTTGCCACCATGCGCTACATCATTCTGCCGCAGACGTTTAAGACGATCATTCCGGCGCTGTTTAGCCAATGCACGACCGTCATTAAGGACAGCTCGTATCTTTCGGGCATTAACGTGGCCGAGCTCATGTACACGGCAAACGTCGTGATGGCCCACGCGATTGATCTGTCGCAGGTACTTATGCTCTACGGCCTGGTGTTTGCGATGTACTTTATGCTCAACTTTGGTATCTCGTTGTTGGTGAGGGCATATCAACGCCGCATCGTGGCCGCATAGTCCTGCTTCCCCAAGCACGGCACCTTGCCCCTCAATCGTCGCTTGCGTACATTTAGTACGCGGCGCTCCTCTTTCGGGGCAATCTGCCGCACTTGGGAAACCAGGACGGTCGTAAGTGACAAAATGGGAATCAGGAATTGCCTTTTCTCATTTGTTAGAAAGGAATCGCGATGAGCGATCTGGAGAACAAGAAGAATCCTGTGGTCATTACCATCGCGCGCGACTTTGGCGCCGAGGGCCACGAGATTGGTCGCATGCTTGCCGACGAGTTGGGGATTCCTCTGTACGATAACGAGCTGCTGGTGCGTGCGTCGCTGCGCGCGGGCGAGTCGCTCGATAAGATGGCCGCCTACGACGAGCGTCTGGCCGTGGAGAACATGGCGTTCCTACCCGACCGCTACGATGCGCGTTCGTACTCGGACAAGTTGTTCCAAAAGATGAGCCAGGTGATCTTGGACCTGGGCGAGATCGAGAGCTGCATTATCGAAGGCCGCCTGTCCGATTACCTGCTGCGTAACAACCCCAACCACATTGCCGTATTGGTGACCGCTCCTTTTGAGGACCGCGTCGAGATTGTGCGCAAAAAGCGTGGTCTCAACAAAAAGAAGGGCGCCAAGCTGGTCAAGCAGCAGCAGAAGGCGCGCGAGGCGTTCTATAAGCGCTATAGCGCCGGAAAGTGGAAGATGACGAGCGGCAAGGATATCGTCGTCAACCGCGCTAAGCTGGGACGCGAGGGCTGTAAAGACGTCATCGCCGCTGCCTACCGCTACAAAGTGGCTCAACTCGAAGGCTAGCCGACCAAAAACCACCACAAAGGGTACAGGCACCTTTGTGGTGGTTTTTGTTTTAGGCCGAGGGGAAGGCCTTGGCGGCAGTGCCTATCCTCGGCTTTTGCATAGTCTCGATCTGTAACACCAAGCCAGCGAAAATGGCTCTAACTGTTACAGATTGAGATGAACCGTTCGGCCGTCAGCCCAACGTCTTGATCTGTAACACCAGGCGGCATATTTGGTCTCTAACTGTTACAGATTGAGATGCAGCGTGGCCGGCCGGCACAATATCTCAATCTGTAACAACTGCAGGGCTCAACGGACTCCAGCTGTTACAGATTGAGACAAAACGACCGGGCAAGTCCCAAACCACCACAAAGGTGCCTGCCCCATCGTGGTGGTTTGGGCGGCCGGCATAAAAAAGTCCCCGCCGGGCGTGTGCTCGACGGGGACTTTGCCGTTTGATGGCTAGCACTGCAGGTGATTACTCGCCCAGCAGGCTCTTGGTGATGGAAGCGGCGGCCTTCTTGCCGGCGCCCATCGCCAGAATGACCGTAGCGGCACCGGTGACGATGTCGCCGCCGGCCCAGATGCGGGGATCGGTGGTCTGGCCGGTCTCCTCGTCGGCAACGATGTAGCCCCACTTGTTGAGCTCCATCTTGCCGCCTATCTTCTTTGCGAAGGGGTTGGCGTTGGTGCCGATAGCCGAGATCGCGACGTCGCAGGGGATCTCCTCGATGGCGCCCTCGATGGGCACCGGGCGACGACGGCCGGACTCGTCGGGCTCGCCGAGTTCCATCTTCTGGACCTTGACGGCGCACACGGAGCCGTCCTCGCCAGCGACAAACTCGAGCGGGGAGACGAGCGGCAGAACCTCGACGCCCTCGGCCTTAGCATGGTGCAGCTCGGCGCGACGGCAGGGCATCTCGTCCTCGGTACGACGATAGGCGATGATGGCGTGCTCGGCGCCCAGACGCTTGGCGGTACGGACGGCGTCCATAGCCACGTTGCCGCCACCAAAGACGACGACGTTCTTGCCGTGCTTGGTGGGGGTGTCGTACTCGGGGAACTTGTTGGCCTTCATCAGGTTCACGCGGGTGAGGTACTCGTTGGCGAAGAAGACGTTGGGCAGGTTCTCGCCGGGGACGTTGAGGAACTTGGGCAGGCCAGCGCCGGTCGCCACGTAGATGGCGTCGAAGCCCTGCTCGAACAGCTCCTCGGCCGTGGCCATGTTGCCCACGACGGAGTTGTACTCAAACTTGACGCCCATGTCCTCCAGGCCGTCAATCTCGCGCTTGACGACCGCCTTGGGCAGACGGAACTCGGGGATGCCGTAGACCAGCACGCCGCCGCCGGTAAAGAAGGCCTCAAAGACGGTGACGTCAAAGCCGTTACGGGCGAGCTCGCCGGCGCAGGTGATGCCGGACGGGCCAGAGCCCACGACGGCGACCTTCTTGCCGTTCTTGGGGGCCATCTTGGGCGTGGAGGCGAGCTCGGGGCGGTCACCCAGGAAGCGCTCGAGCTGGCCGATGGCCACGGGCTCGGACTTCTTACCACGGATGCACTTGCCCTCGCACTGGTTCTCCTGCGGGCAGACGCGACCGCAGATGGCGGGAAGCATGGAGTCCTCGCGGATGGTATCGAGAGCGCCGCCGAAGTCCTTCGCGCGGATCTGCTCGATAAAGCGGGGAATGTTGATGTTGACGGGGCAGCCCTCAACACAGAACGGCTTCTTGCAGTTGAGACAGCGCTCGGCCTCGGCCAGCGCCATCTCCTCGGTGAAGCCCTTGTCGACGGGGCGGAAGTCGCAGGCGCGCTCGGCAGCCGGCTCCTCGTTATCGGGGGTGCGGGGCGACTTCATATCGGCAACGAAACGACCGTTAACTAGTGGCATGCGCAGCTCTTTTCCTCATAGGCCTTGAGGGACGCGCCCTCTTCGGAACGGTAAGCGGCCTGGCGGGCACGAAGGTCATCCCAGTCGACCAGGGTGGCATCGAAGTCGGGGCCGTCGACGCAAGCGAACTTGGTCACGCCGCCCACCTCGACGCGGCAGCAGCCGCACATACCGGTGCCGTCAACCATGATGGGGTTGAGCGACGCGGTGATGGGGGTGTCGTACTTCTGGGCGGTGAGGGTCGAGAACTTCATCATCGGAACGGGGCCGACGCAGAAGACCTGGCTCACGGCCTTGTCCTGCAGCAGGCGCTCCAGCGGAGCGGTGACAACGCCCTGCTCGCCATAGGAGCCGTCGTCAGTGGTGATGTGGATGTGGTCCTCGTCGAGGAGCTCGCGGAACTGGTCCTCCATGAGCAGGAGGTCCTTGGTGCGGGCGCCCATGATGGCGTGCACCTCGTGGCCGGTCTCGACCAGGTGCTTGGCGACCGGGAAGGCAATTGCCAGGCCGACGCCGCCGCCAATGACGGCGCAGGGGCCCTCAGCCATCTCGGTGGGAACGCCCAGCGGGCCCACGACGTCGCGCAGCGACTCGCCGGCCTCGTAGGTGGAAAGCATCTCGGTGGTCTTGCCGATCACCATGAAGATGAACTCGACCCAGCCCTCGTCACCGTTCCAGCCGGCCAGGGTAAACGGGACACGTTCGCCCGTCTCGTTGGCGCGAACCATGAGGAACTGTCCAGCGTGCGCATGCTTGGCGATTGCAGGCGCCTCGATGCGGAACTTGAACACCTTCTCCGAGAACTGCGTCTTCTCCAGGATCTTATACATAGAACCCCTCTCTTGTTAGGGCCGCCGAACCGTGCCTCCACGGAAATGGACGGTAGCCCGAATAAAACCGTACGCGCACAGGCGTTGTGCAGACATACGGTGCAAATTATACCCTCATGGACATGTCGCTTACGTGTGTCTTCGACGGTCGGGAAAAGGGTTTATCCACTTCAGCCTACCAAAGGGGGAGAGGTTTATTTTGGCAGGTTTTATCAGGCAAAACGGCAAAGGGGGCCGGCCTCGCGCATCGGTGAGGCCGGCCCCCTTTGGGGCGTTATGCATGTATGGTGGCAGCGTGTTTATTGCGATGTGCCGACTGCGGCGTTTACGCAGATAAAACCTGCCGAAATAAACCTGTCCCTAAATGGTAGGTTTTAGTGCTTGCCGTTGGCGGAGGCGGAGCCGTTGACGTGGTCGCGGGCATAGATCACGCCGTGCACGATTGCCAGGCCGGCGGCGTCTGCGGCGCGGGCGCAGGTGTCCTGGAAGTCCTCGGCCTCGCGGGCGCGCAGCTGCTTGAGCACGTAGTCGGCGACAGCCATCTTGCCGGGAGGGTTGCCGATACCGGTGCGGATGCGGCTGAAGTCGCGGCTGCCCATCTTGTCGATGATGGAGCGCAGGCCGTTGTGGCCGGCGTGGCCGCCGCCCACCTTAACACGCACATCGCCGGCGGGAATATCGAGCTCGTCGTGGATTACGAGCAGCTCCTCGGCCTTGATTTTGTACTCGCGGCAGAGCTTGGAGATGGGGCCGCCCGAGGTGTTCATGTATGACTGCGGCTTGACCAACACAATCTGGCGCTTGCCGCCCTCTTCCTCGGCATCGTTGATATTGATGAGCGCGACCTCGGCGCCGGCCTGGTTTTTCCAGTACGTGACGCCGGCCTGACGGGCCAGCTCATCGATCGCCTTAAAGCCGGCGTTGTGGCGGGTCTCGGCATATTCCTCACCCGGGTTGCCGAGTCCGGCAACCATGCGAATCTTAAGCGGCTGTGCAGCTGCCATGTTCATCCTTTCGTTGATTTGTCGCCTGCTATGGTGAGCGACCCTGTTGCCGCTGTCAAATGGAGGGTAATTGAGGGCGTTTGGGGGCGTTTGGACGGACGTCGAAATCCGAGGTGGACAGTTAGTTCAGATACGTATAAGTTCTGAGGACTCGAATTACTCAATTCAATGCCGATACGTTGTTTTGGAGCTTTAGTTAGTCCATATGGCGCTGTTTTGAAGTCTACCCTGCCTTCAAATAGGGCGAATGGTATAGAGATAGCTGCAAAACAGTCTAATTCAATGCGTCCATTTATACGTATTTGAACTAACTGCCCAGCCCTGCTCGACGGCGCACGGGTGATTCGCCGTTTAGACCGGCGCGAGGCCGGTTCCGGCCCGCAGAGCGTTGAGCCAAGCGGCCTGACGCTTGCGATAGCCCTTGATACGGTACCGGAATCGGACTCCTGCGAGTCGATGCATCGTTTGGGCGAAGGCTTCGAGTGCAACAAGGTCTTTCATTTGGTCGCGATTGATAACCAGGACGTGGATGCCCATGGCCTTGAGGCCATTATTTCGATTGCCATCGTGGATGCGAGCGTTTTGAAGCTCATGCCCAATTCCGTTGTATTCGTTGTCGACTCCGGCTGCCGGGCAATATAGGTCGCAGATGGCATAGGGGATGCCCGAGGACATGTTGACCGCAAGAGTATCGAAGTCGATTCGATGGTTGAGTTGCAGGCCTCCCATGGGCAGGCTGCAACATCCGAATCCGCCAAAGCGCATGGGCGCTCCGAGAACGGCAAACATTAGGGATTCGGCTGGGGATGCGGATCCAGCCCGGGCGAGTTTGACTGCCGTGCGAAACGAGGCGTATGAGCTACTTTTGGCGAACCGTGCGACCGCCTCGAGCTCTTCGATGGTCGTGGCGGGCTTGCATTTGTAGTGCGCCTGTTCATAGCGGGTTTCGTTCTGTTGTTCGGCCGCTGACTGGTTGCCCAGGCAATCAAGATCGCCCGTCGCTTCGTAGCCATCGCCCTTGGGCCAGATGTCGTCATGGGCAATGGGGTATGTTGCCCCGGGAGGAAGGGAGTAAGTTCCGACCAGTTCCATGAGAAGCATCAAGGTTTTGGCGACTGATTCATTTTTAGAACAAAGCATGGCTGTCATGGCAGGAGACGTTGCGTAGATGTCGGCCTCGACGTGCATAATTGCACCTTCAGGAAGCGGAGCGGAGAGAATATGCTGAAGAAGTCGCTTGTCGGGGCGTCGGTTGCCTTCGTTTGAAACGAGAAGATCGAGCAGCTCGGAATCATCTTCATTCCAGGCGTCGAGTATCGAAAGTGCGCCAAAGTCTATCGCGTCATTATTGGGAATGCAGCTAGCCAAGGCCTGTGCTTGCTGTTCACTATCAATGGAGCTCCAGGGTAGGGCAGAGTACGCCCGTCGTGCGCGACGAATTGCGCGGAGGGCGGAGAAATGTGAAATCACGGTCGTCATAGCTATAACGTACTAAGTTGGCGGCAGAATGCGACCGCCATACCGTTCTTTTCGCTCAGCGGGGTGCTGGGCGCCATGAACGGCCGGGTGTTAGGAAATCGGTGGAATCGGTTGAGGGGATTGCAGGAAATTGAGCTCTGCCGAGAAGGTTGACGATGGCTACTGGACAGTTAGTTCAGATACGTATAAGGCGGCGGGCGTTCGAGGTGTTTCTAAGGGCCTTCGAGGGCGATTTGAAGATAATATATGCGGCGGTTGTACTCGAAAACGATGAGCTTCGGGCGGCATGGCATCCGCCGGGGAGCTCAGAAGGCTCCGAACGGACCTTTGGAGCTTTAAAAAATACGTATCTGAACTAACTGTCCAGGGCGGATTGGCGAGGAATAGAAAAAGGGTCGGAAGCGAGCTTCCGACCCTTTAAAAACATCAAAGATGATGCGATACGCGTTGGACTACAGCGCGAAGTCGCCGCCGACGAGCGTGGAGACGGGCTCCTCGTGGTAAACGGCGGAGATGGCCTGAGCGAACTCCTCGGCGACCGAGATGGTCTTGATCTTGCCGCCGACCTCGACGGGGATGGCGTCGGTGACGACGCACTCGACGATGGGGGCATCGTTCAGGCGCTCGATGGCCGGACCGGAGAAGATGCCGTGGGTGGCGCAGACGTAGATGTCGCCGGCGCCCATAGCCTTGAGCTCCTTGACGTTGGCGCACAGGGTGCCAGCGGTGTCGATCATGTCGTCGTTGATGATGCAGGTCTTGCCCTTGATGTCACCGATGATGCCCATGACCTCGGCGGCGTTGTGGCGCGGACGGCCCTTGTGGGCGATGGCCAGGTCGCAGCCGAGCATGTCGGACAGCTTCTTGGCGGCCTTGGCGCGACCCACGTCGGGGGAGACGACAACCAGGTTGTCGGTGTCGAAGTGCATGTCGTTGTAGTACTGGCCAAATAGCGGCAGTGCGGACAGGTGGTTAACCGGGATATCGAAGAAGCCCTGGATCTGGCCCTGGTGCAGGTCGAGGGTGATGATGCGGTTGACGCCGGCACGCTCGAGCAGGTTGGCGACGAGGCGGGCGGTGATGGGCTCGCGCGGGCCGGCCTTGCGGTCCTGGCGGGCATAGCCGTAGTGGGTGATAACGGCGGTGATGGAGCGGGCGGATGCGCGCTTGGCAGCGTCGGTGGCGATGAGCAGCTCCATGAGCATGTCGTTGACGTTGCCGCCGGCCACGGACTGAATCAGGAAGACGTCGGCGCCGCGGACGGTCTCGTCGTAGCGGGCGTAAATCTCACCATTGGCGAACTGCTTTAGCGTAAGGCCCGAAAGCTCGACCCCAAGGTACTCAGCAATCTTCTGAGCGAGGGGACGGTTGGAGGAACCGGAATACACGCGGATGGACTTGCGCATATTCTCCGACTTCTCGGGATCATTAATCGGCATTACCCTTCTCCTTTATACATCGAATGCCATATAGATGCCTTGTTGCATTGTAACCGCGCGGCGGGGTTTATCGGGTCTTGATAACGTCTTTACCGCCAACGGACACGAACCGACCACTCATCCGGTTGCGCAGGTCACGATAGAAAAAGGAGCCGCCCCCATGGAGCAGCTCCTTTTGTGCTTGGTAAAACGTTATACCTCGTCGTCCTCGTGCAGGCGGCGGCGGTAATCGGCGGCCCAGCCCTCAATATTTACCTGACGGGCGCGGCCCAGACCGAGCGCGTCTGCCGGGACCGGCTCGGTGATGACGGAGCCGGCGGCCACGAGTGCACCGTCGCCGATCTGGGCGGGCGCGACCATCATGGTGTCGGAGCCAATGAAGGCGTCCTTGCCGATGACGGTCTTGTGCTTGTGCACGCCATCGTAGTTGCAGGTGATGGAGCCCGCGCCCACGTTGACGCCGGAGCCCATGGTGGTGTCGCCGATGTAGGACAGGTGGGGCACCTTGGAACCCTCGCCGATCGTGGACTTCTTGATCTCCACGTGCGTGCCGGCCTTGGAGCCGTCGAGCATGTGGGTGCCCGGGCGCAGGTAGGCGCGCGGGCCGCAGTCGACGCCGTTCTCGATGACGGCCTCAATGGCGATGGTCTCATCGATGGTGCAGCCGCTGCCGACGGTGGTGTCGGTGAGGCGGCTGTTGGGACCGAGCTGGCACTCCTCGCCCACGGTGACGTGGCCGATCAGGTGCGTCTGCGGCCACACGACGGTATCGCGGCCGATAACGGCATCGGGGCCGATCCAGGCCTGTGTGGGGTCGATGAAGGTAACGCCCTCGGCCATCCAGTGCTCGTTGATGCGGTCGCGCGCGATGGCGGTGAGCTGTGCGAGCTGGATGCGGCTGTTGACGCCCAGGCCGTCGCGGTAGTCGTCGCAGTGGAAGATGGAGACAGCCTGGCCGTGGCCTTTGAGGATCTCGAGCATGTCGGGCAGGTAGTACTCGGATTGCGCGTTGTCGTTGCCGATCTCGTTGATGTGGGCGGCGAGCTGCGTGCCGTCAAATGCGTAGCAGCCGGCGTTGCACTCCAGCAGCGTGGCGGCCTGCTCGGGCGTGCAGTCCTTCTGCTCGATGATGCACTCGATCTGACCATCGGCGCCCAGCTTGATGCGGCCGTAGCCGAAAGGATCGGGCGGGGTCATGGTCATGACGGTGCAGGCGAGCTCGCCGGTGGCGACGGTTTGCGCGAACTTGGCGACGGTGTCGGCGGTGATGAGCGGCAGGTCGCCGTTGAGCACGACGACGGGGCCTTGCGTGATGCCGCAGGCCTCGAGCGCGACCTTTACGGCGTGGCCGGTGCCCAGGCGCTCGGTCTGCTCGACGCACTCGACCTTGGTGGCGCTGTTGGCGTAGGCGCCGTCGATGAGGGCGCGCATCTCGTCGGCGTGGCTGCCGATGACGACCACGACGCGGCTGCAGCCGGCCTTGATGGTAGCGTCGACGATCCACTGGACCATGGGCTTACCCAGGATCTTGTGCGAAACCTTGCAGTGGTTCGACTTCATGCGGGTGCCCTCGCCGGCAGCGAGGATAATTGCGGTTGCGTCCATGTGATCTCCTGTTACGTTATAGAGACGTGTGTTTGGAAACGATACACGGCGCAATATGATACCGCAGGCATATGACGAGCGCGTAACGATTGGTTTGCGGCGGTTGAGGCTTGCGCCGCCGGCGTGGCGTTTGCACTGCGTGCGTGCGGCGTTGGCGGTGCTGCGGAGCTGTTGTTTGAGCGAGGGAACGGGGGTGCCCGTGGATAACATACGAGAGGAGTTTGGCGGCGGGCCCGTCGCGGCATTCTCGATGTCGCATCCGGCTGTGCCGGCACTCTATATAGTGCTGACGCTGGGGCTCACTATGTTCTCGATGCAGCCGGTACTGATCGCGCTGTCGCTCGCAGGCGGGCTGGCGTATGGATTTGCGACGCGTGGGGCTGCCCGCACGCTGGGCGCGCTCCGCTGGCAGCTGCCGGTGATTTTGATCGTCGCGCTGCTCAATCCGCTGTTTAGCGCCTCGGGTTCGACGGAGCTGTTCCGTATTGGCATGCGCGCGGTGTATCTGGAGAGCATGGTATACGGCCTGTGCATGGGCGGGCTGTTTGTGGCGAGCGTGTTGTGGTTTGAGGCGGCGGCATCGATGCTCGAATACGACAAGGTACTCGCGCTGCTGGGCAATGCCGCGCCGGTGATTGCGCTCATGATCTCGATGTGCATGAGGCTTATCCCGCAGTTTTTGCGCCGCGGTCGTACGGTGCTGGCGGTGCAGGATGCGATTGATGTGCCGGGCAGCGCGCCGGCCGACCCCGTGCGTTCGCGTTTGCGGGCATCGAGTGTGTTGATGGGCTGGGGCATGGAAGATTCGCTGGAGCGCGCGGACGCGATGCGCTCGCGCGGGTGGGGTGCCGCGACGCGTCGTACGACGTATGCGCGGTATCGACTGGGGCGCAGCGACGTTGCCGCGCTGGCTGGGCTTGCGGTGTTTGGTGCCGCCGCGGTGGCGGTGGCATGGACCGCGACAACGCAGTATTCGTTTTATCCGCAGCTCTCGGTGCCGGCGCCGTGGCGGGGCTATGTCGTGTACGCTGCCTGGATGATGCTGCCTTGCGCGTCGCACGCGATTGATGAGAAGAGGTTTGGCTGATGGCTCGGTTGGATAGGGGCCCGGTGTCGGGCGCGGCGTGCGGCCCGGATATTCCGGCGATTGAGGTGCAGGGCCTTAGTTTTGCCTATCCCGGGGCCGAGGCACCGGTGCTCGAGGGGCTTGATTGGCGTGTTCCCCAAGGTGCATTTGCGCTGCTTGTTGGCGGTACCGGTTCGGGCAAGTCGACGCTGCTGTCGCTGCTCAAGCCCGAGATCGCGCCGGCGGGCGAGCGCACTGGTGATGCGCGCGTGCTGGGCGAGAACGTTGCCGACATGGACGTGCGGGCATCGGCGGAGCGCGTGGGCTATGTGTTCCAGGATCCCGAGAACCAGATCGTGTGCGAAACCGTGTGGCACGAGATGGCGTTTGGCCTGGAAAACTTGGGGCTAGCACGTGATGAGATGCGCCGTCGCGTAGCTGAGACCAGCTATTTCTTTGGTCTGGAGGACTGGCTTCATCGCGATACCGATACGCTTTCGGGCGGCCGCAAGCAGCTGCTGTCGCTTGCCGCCGTCCTGGCGCTGCGTCCGCGTGTGCTGCTACTCGACGAGCCCACGTCTCAGCTCGATCCCGTTGCCGAGAAGAATTTTCTGCACGCGCTGTTTCGCGTGAACCGTGAGTTGGGCTGCACGGTTGTTGTGGCTACGCATCAACCGCGTCCAATGCTCGAGTATGCGACGTGTGCGTACCGGATTGAGGACGGTCGCGTGCGCGAGGTGGCGGATATGGCTTCTTTGGGACGCCGAGAATCGTTGTTTTCCGACGACATGTTGGGGTGGGGTGCCGTCCGATGTGCAAAAAACGGAGTATTCAGCAGGCGTGAGGACAATTTGGGCTCTCTGGAGCCGCCCGGGGACGTATCGAGCGCGAAAAAAAGTTCGGAATTGGACAAATCGTCCGAATTTGTGGCGCAAACGTCGCTCGAGAACGGCTCGGAAGCCTTCCCGCGCACGGATGGGAGCAGAATACTCCAAAAAATGCACGGCGGGTCGGCTACCACCCTGGCAGGGAGCTGGTTTCGCTACGATCGCGCGGGCGGTTGGGTGCTGCGCGGGCTCGACGTGGCGTTTTCGGCCGGTGCGGTGCATGCGGTCGTGGGCGGCAACGGATGCGGTAAGTCGACGATGCTCTCGGTGCTGGCGAAGACCGCCAAGCTGCAGCGCGGCCGCATGGTGCGCGGAGCGGCCTCGGCGGCGCTGCAGCCTCAGAACCCCAAAGCATTGCTGGTTGCCGAGACGGTTCACGATGAGCTGATGGAATGGGCCTCGACCTGCGGATATGACGAGAACTTGGCGCGGGAGCGTGCGGCGCAACTGGGATTGGACGGCCTGGAGACGCGCCACCCCTACGACCTCTCGGGCGGACAGCGCCAGCTGCTCGCGCTGGCAAAGCTGCTGCTGATTGGCCCCGAGCTGCTGCTGCTTGACGAGCCCACGAAGGGCTTGGACCTGGAGAGCCGCCGCATCATCGCCCGCGCCCTGCGTGACCATGCGAAGGCCGGTGGCACCGTCGTCATTGCCACGCACGACTTAGACTTTGCCGAGCAGGTGTCCGACGACGTCGCCATGATGTTTGACGGCGAGATTGCCTGCATGGAGCCCCCGGCCGACTTCTTTGCCGACAACGTGTTCTATAGGGCGTGATGGGATGACGGACTGTCGTTTCTCGCGCTTGCTTGCAAAACTGGAGATCCCGCTGCTCCTGGCGGTGCCGGCAGTGATGACTGCGGCGTTGCTGGTGGGCATTGAGCAGGCGGCGCTCGCCATGCTTGTCGTGGTGGCGCTGGTGCTTGCGCTGTTCTTTGCAGGCTACGAGGCGTCGCGACCGGGCCTGCGCCAGATTATGCCAACGCTGGTGTTGGCGGCGTTGGCCGCGGCGGGGCGCATCTTGTTTGGCCCCATTCCCGACTTTAAACCGGTGAGCGCCATCGCCATTATCGCGGGGGCGACGCTTGGTCGCCGCAATGGTTTTATGGTTGGCGCGCTGGCGGCGCTGACCAGCAATTTCTTTTTTGGACAGGGCATGTGGACGCCGTGGCAGATGTATGCCTGGGGTCTGGTTGGCTATGTTGGCGGCGCGCTGGCGCATGCGGGCGCGTTCGACCGTGCGGATGGAACCGTGCGCATGCCGGCGCTGATGGCGTACGGCTTTGCCTCGGGCTTGCTCTACGGCGTTGTGATAAACGCGTATGACATCATCGGTTTTGTTCAACCGCTCACGTGGGCGGGCGCCATAGCGCGTCTTGCTACGGCGGTGCCGTTCGACATCACGCATGGCCTCGCGACCTGCGTGTTCTTGGCCGCTCTGTACAAGCCCTGGTGTCGCCGCATCAACCGCGTCGTCGTGAAATACGGGCTGTAGGGCTGGTTGCGCCGGGGCGGGAATCAATGCTGCCGAAGTGCCATTTCAAAACTATGCCGGTTTACGGGGCTAGATTGGCACAGGCAGACCATACCGGCTTTTTTCGAAATAGAGCAAGCCGTTTACCTGCGGTTTTATTATTTCGGAATTGCGTATGGTTGGGGGTTTGCGATTTAGCCCCGTAAACCGGCGTAGTTTTGAAATGGCCGGTTGATATGACGGGCATCATAGCCCTCAGAGGGTCAATTGATCCGTTTTCTTCCGTCCCCAGACGTCCCCAGGGAATCAGTTGACGGCGCCCGCCACGAAACTGGCCCATCTACTACGTTTAGCCCGACACCCCCAAGCACAACCGCGTTTTATGAAAAACCGCAGGCTTTCTACCTGCGGTTTTCTTTTTGCGTTGTTCGCTGTGGTTGAGGGTGGTGGCTTAAACGTAGTAGATGGGCGTGTTTCGTGGCGGATGGGTCACGCGGACACCCTCACGAGGCCCAAAATGATCCGTTTTCCTTCGTCTCCGGGGGCAGCTGGAGTTAGAGCTCCAACGTAAGGGTGACGGGGCAGTGGTCGCTGCCGAAGATGTCGCCGCGGATGCCGGTGTCGCGTACGTTGTCGGCGATTGCGTCGCTTACCAGGAAGTAGTCGATGCGCCAGCCTGCGTTGTTCTTGCGGGCATTAAAGCGATAGCTCCACCAGCTGTAGACGCCCTCGACGTCGGGGTTTGCCGCGCGCCAGGTATCGGTAAAACCGGCGTCGAGCAGCTCGGTAAACTTGCCGCGCTCTTCGTCCGAAAAGCCCGCGTTGCCGCGGTTGGACTTGGGGTTCTTAAGGTCGATCTCCTCGTGCGCCACGTTAAAGTCGCCGCAGGTCACGACGGGCTTGCCGCACTCGTGCTCGAGCGCGTTCAAAAAGCCGCGGTAAGCATCGTCCCAGGCCATGCGCACGTCGATGCGGGCGAGTTCATTTTGGGCGTTGGGCGTATAGACGTCGACAAACCAAAACTTGTCGAACTCGAGCGCGCAGACGCGGCCCTCGGTTACGGCTTGGGCGACGAGTGCGGCCACCTCACCCTCGCCGGCGTAGGGTAGCAGCGCATCGGCGTGCAGCACGCGCAGCGGTTCCTGGCGGCTAAAGACCGCAGTGCCCGAATAGCCTTTACGCTCGGCGTAGCTCCAGGTTTGGTGATAGCCGGGCAGGTCAATATCGACCTGGCCTTCTTGCAGCTTGGTCTCTTGCAGCGCCAGGATATCGACGTCGAGTTCTTGCGTGATCTGGATAAAGCTCGGGTCCTTTTTGAGCACGGCGCGCAGGCCGTTGACGTTCCACGAGGCGAAAGTGTAAGTCTGAGGCATGGTGTCCTTTCGACGGGGTTGGCAGGCTTAAGATTAGCGCAACAGAGGCGGGGCGGGCCCCGCGGACGACGGCGCAATCGCAGTCGCCCCGACCAACATGGACGGAGGACTCATATGACGCAGGCAATATTGGACCCCAAGCAGGCGTCCGCCGCGCTGGCGGATCTGTTTGACACCCACAAGCGCGTGGTCTTCTTTGGCGGCGCTGGTGTTTCCACGGCAAGTGGCATCCCCGATTTCCGCAGCGTGGACGGCCTGTATCACCAGCAGTTTGCCTATCCGCCCGAGACCATGCTCTCGTACAGCTTTTACGAGACACATCCGGCGGAGTTCTTCGACTTTTACCGCACCAAGATGATCGCGCTTAACGCTAAGCCCAACCGCTGTCACACCAAGCTGGCCGAGCTGGAGCGCGCCGGCAAGCTTGATGCCGTGGTGACGCAAAACATCGACGGCTTGCATCAGATGGCGGGCTCGCAGCGCGTGTTCGAGCTGCACGGATCGGTCCATCGCAACATTTGCCAGTCGTGCGGCGCGGTCTATAGCGCCGAGTGGATTTGCTCGCGCGAGCACGAGGACGCCGCGGGCGTGCCCGTGTGCCCTGCGTGCGGTGGTCGCATCAAGCCCGATGTGGTGCTCTACGAAGAGCCGCTCGACGAGCATGTGTTGACCGGTGCCGTTGCCGCCATTGCCGCGGCCGATGCCCTCATTGTGGGTGGGACCTCGCTCGTGGTGTATCCGGCGGCAGGCCTTACGCGTTACTTTACTGGCGATACGCTGGCCATTTGCAATTTGGCGCCTACCGATCAGGATGCAAATGCCGACCTGCTGATTTCTTGCGACATCGCGGCCGCGTTTGCGTTCTAGCCCGTGTGCGCGGATACAATAGAAAGACTGAGTGCAAAGCGACCCCGCCGCCAGCTCCCCAAGCTCGGCGGCGTGGGCATTTTAGGAGGATGTTCATGGCGAACGACAGCAAGACATGGCGGTGCGGAAAGTATGAGCTCAGCTTTGACCGTCCGCGCATCATGGGCGTCCTCAACGTGACGCCCGATTCGTTTAGCGACGGCGGGGAGCACTTCGACCCGGATGCCGCCATCGAGTACGGCCTGGCGATGCTTGACGCCGGCGCCGACATCATCGACGTGGGCGGTGAGTCCACGCGCCCCGGCTTTACCCCGGTTAATCCCGACGAGGAGGCTCGCCGCGTGCTGCCCGTGGTGCGCGCGCTGGCCAAAGAGGGCGCCATCGTCTCGATCGACACGCGCCACGTGGCGGTTGCCAAGGCGGCCGTGCGCTGCGGCGCCTCGATCGTCAACGACGTGACGGGCTTCACCGACCCCAAGATGGTCGAGTTTGTTAAGACGAGCACCTGCGGCGTCATCGTGATGCATGCCGGCGAGGTCGCCGCGCCTACACGCACGCACGCAACGGTGCAGCTCGATACCTCGGCTGCGGCGTTTGTTGCCGAGAAGGCGCGCGAGGCGGCTGCCGAGGCCGCGCGTGAGGCTGAGAAGCCGGCTCGCCGCCGTCGCGGCAAGTTGCTGGGCGAGCCTAAGCCGGAGGCCAAGCTTCCGGGCGGCGTGGTGCAGCCCTCGTTGCCGTTTGGCGATCCGGAGCCCGCGACCGAGCCTGCAAGCGAGCAGGAGACGCCGGCCGCCGAGCAGGCTGCTGCCGCCGAGACCGTCGCGCCCGCGCCCGAGGCCACCGAGGCCGCATCGGAGCCCAATGACCGCCTGGCCGCCATGATGCGCCGCAGCGCCCGCCGCGAGGAAGCCTACGTGCCCACCTCGCAGCTCCGCCGCTTCACCCTGCCCGATTCGGCGCCCATCATGCGCCGCGTCATGGGCTTTCTGTCCGACCAGGCCCGCGCGCTCATCCACGCCGGCGTGTCGCGCGACCGCATCTGCATCGATCCCGGTCCGGGCTTTGGCAAGACGGCCAACGAGGACATCGTCATCCAGCGCGAGACTGCCAAGATGGCGTCACTGGGCTATCCGCTCATGTGCGCCGTATCGCGCAAGCGCTTTGTGGGCGCCGTCTCGGGCGTGACCGAGGCCGCCGAGCGCGATGCCGCTACGTTTGGCGTGTGCCTGGGCGCCATCCAGGCCGGTGCCAACATCGTGCGCGTGCACGACGCCGCGGGCTTTGCGCAGTTCCTGAACGGCTACTGGGCGGTTGCCAAGCCGCAGCCGCGCCGCGCGTTTGTGGCCGTGGGCTCCAACCTGGGGCATCGCTGTGACAACATCCGCGCCGCACGCGACATGATCGCCGAGATTCCACTCACCTGCGTGTCCAACTCCTCCAAGATCTACGAGAGCGAGCCGGCCTACGAGACGCGCCAGGACGCGTTTGCCAACGCCGTCATCGAGATTAAGACCGAGCTGGCGCCGTTGGTGCTGCTCGACGAGCTCATGAAGATCGAGGCCGAGCTGGGTCGCGACCGCTCCAAAAAGGCCAAGGCCAACGGTCCGCGCACCATCGACTTGGACCTGCTGTGGATGGACGGCGAGACCCACGGCGGCAAAAAGCTGCGCCTGCCGCATCCGCTGATCGGCGAGCGTGACTTTGTGCTGGTGCCGCTCGAGGACCTGATGCACGACCCGGCGCGGTTCTTCCGCTATAACGGTGTCGAGGTCAAGGAACCCGAGGATCGCGTGGGCCATATCGTGGGCGAATTGGGGCGTATGTAGATGATCGAGATGAATGCTGTTGTCGCCGGTACCGAGCTCGACGCGGCGCGTGACGCGGGCCGCGAGGGCGTGTCCGCGGGCTGGTGCGCGTGGAGCGTGGGCGATGCTTCGCTGACGTTTTCGCTGGTTGTGCGCCCCGATGTGAACATGCATGCCTTCCACGGCCTGCCGTTTGTGGCCGCGATGGGCATGATGGACGCGCTCGTGGGCACGGCTTCGACGCCGGGGTTGGGCCTTGCCGGTAAAGTGGGTATCCAGTGGCCGAGCGATATCGTGTGCGGTGCGCCTGCGTTTGAGGCGTCGCTCGCGCGTGTTGCCGTGAACGGCGGTGCCGGTGCTGCGGGCATGTTTGCCGCGGTGACGGTTGATATTGAGCGTGCGGCGCTGGGTGAGCTTGGCGTGGATATGGCAGATGAGGCGCTGATCGAGGCATTGGCCGCCGCTGTGCTGACCCGCGTTGACGCCTGGGCGGTTGCCGCCAACACGCCGCAGGGCGCTGCCGGCCCGCTGGCTCCGGTGCTGGGCGAGTACTTTGACATGGTGCCACTGCTGGGTCGTCAGGTCGCGGCGGTGTCGCCCAACGGCTTGCCGCTCGCAGTCGGTGTGTTTGCGGGCCTGGACATCTGGGGCCGCGCGACCATCAAGACCGATGCCGGCGAGCAGGAGTTTCCGCCCGAGGCCGTACGGATTCGCGGACTGTAACGCGAGGCGCCCGCGCTCAAAGATAACGATGACAACGAAGCCCTCTTCGGCCTGTGCCGGGGAGGGCCTCGCTTGTTTGGGGAATGGGTTACCAGCGTCCTATTCCCCAAAACTGAAAAATTTTCGATTTTGAGGAATAGGATTGGCGGCTGGTTGCTGCGACCTGGCGTTTACTCTATCCCAGCTCCTGCATGCGGCGGTAGATTTCGCAGATGCCCTTGATGGTGAGTTGGCCGTCGACCACGTCGAAGGCGTCGGTCGAATCGGCGACGATGCCGGCGAGACCGCCCGTGGCGATAACGGTGGCATCCTCGCGGCCCAGCTCGCGCTTCATGCGCGCGACCAGGCCCTCGGCCATGGCGGCAGCGCCCACCACGGCGCCGACCTTAATGCACTCCTCGGTATCGCGACCGATGGCGTGCTCGGGCGCCTCGAGCGGCACGCTGGCGAGCTTGGCGGCGCGGGCGGCAAGCGCGTCCATGGAGATGCGGATGCCCGGTGCGATCGCTCCGCCAATGTAATAGCCGTCCTCGTCGATGACATCGATATTGGTTGCGGTGCCAAAGTCCACCACGATCGCCGGCGCGCCGTAGAAGGTTTCAGCCGCGACGGCGTTGGCGATGCGGTCGGCACCCACGGCCTGGGGGCGTGCCGCCCGTAGCTTGGTCACGGCCGCCGTCTGCGGACCAATGACGATGGCGTCTGCCGCGATGCGGTTGGCCACGGCGCGCCACTCGCGCGAGAGCTGCGGCACCACGCCGGCAAAGGCGATCGCGTCGACCGCGCCGAGCGAGAGGTCGTGCATCTTAAAGAAGCCCATCAGCCGCACGTGGATCTCGTCGGCGGTATAGGAGCGGTCGGTGGGCATACGCCACGACTGCACCAGCTCGTCTCCGTCAAACAGGCCCATGGCCGTCTGCGTGTTTCCCATATCGATAGCGAGCAGCATGTCTACTCCTGGTGTTGGCATAAAAGGACGCGCACCATTGTATACGCGCCGTCGACGGCGCTCGGCTGTGATCCGTTTACGGTGATACTGGCTGAGGGGTTTTAAATATGAAGGAATTATGCTCTACGAGATTTTCCTTGCCGTTTACCGAACTCCCGCTTAATATTCTTTCTTGCGCACATGAGGCGCCCAGACATTGCGGGGTGGAGCAGTCTGGTAGCTCGCCGGGCTCATAACCCGGAGGTCGTAGGTTCAAATCCTGCCCCCGCGACCAAGAACTTTCAGCTCGTCGGCCTAGCCGGCGAGCTTTTTTGTTATCTGAGGACCGTGTTTTCGGTCCAATTCTCGGCCTCCCAAACAAAATCTCGATCTGTAACAGCTAGACCCGATTTGGGCGGCTAGGTGTTACAGATTGAGATGTTTCGGCAGGACGTACTCCGTCATATCGATGGGGCGCTCCGTACACCCGAACACGTACATGTCGGTAAGGCGGGAACTAGGGAACTCTACTAGGGAACTAGGGAACTCTACTAGGGAACTAGGGAATGACTGGGGTATAGTAGGAACGAGCTATTGATTCGGTCGAAGGGCGAGCTATGTTCATAACGAATGATATTGAACTGGCCGCTGCGGTTGAGCATATGAGGACCGCAGGGACGGATCTTGCCGAATACGAACTCAAAACTGCGGCAGGCGGTTTCCCCAAGACGATGGCGGACTCAATTTCCGCTTTTGCTAATGGAACCGGCGGAACGATCGTATTTGGCATCAGCGAAAAAGACGGCTTTCATTCGGTGGATGTTGATGTAAAGACAATCCAGGCGCATAGTGCCCAAGCGGCGAGGGAGCTCATTGAGCCTCCTCAGATGGTGGACATCATAGTCTTGGAGTTTGAGTCAAAGCCCGTCGTCGTGGTTAATGTCCCCGAGGCGTCGTCTCGGGAAAAGCCGTGCTATGTCAAAAAGCTTGGACAGCGTCTTGGCTCATACATAAGAACTGGTGACGGCGATCATAAGATGTCCTCTTATGAAATCGATCGATACATCGAGAATCAATACCGGAGCGCGCGCAACGATGCCGCTGTTGTTGAGGGCGCAACGATGGATGACTTTGACCAAGAATTGCTCACGGGATGGCTCTCGCGTGTGAGAGCGACAACGCTGGGCAGGTCCGCCGCCTTAAGCGATGAAGAGCTCATGGCGAATCGGCGTGTGGTTTCTCCCGATGCTGAAGGGATTTTGAGGCCGACCGTTGCCGGCATTATGGCGTTGGGTTTTTGTCCGCAGCAGTTTTTTCCTCGAGCCAATGTTGTGTTCACGGCGTATCCAACACCGAAAAAAGGCGAGGTGGGGAGAGCCGGGGAACGCTTTTCTGATTCGGTTGATATTGACGGGCCAATACCCATCATGGTGGTCGATGCGGTGCGGGCCGCATCGCGAAACATGAAGCATGGCGCAATCGTAAAAGGTGCATTGAGGGAAAACGTGCCGGACTACCCGTTGGCTGCGGTCCGCGAGGCTGTTGCTAATGCGCTGATGCATAGGGATTATTCTCCCGACGCGTTGGGCACCCCGGTAATGGTCGACCTTTATCCCGATCGCCTGGAGCTGTCCAATCCCGGCGGCTTGTTCGGTTCGTTGACGGTCGAACGTTTGGGACAACGAGGCGCAACGGCGTCGAGGAACCAATTTTTGGCTCGAATTCTCGAGGATGTGCCGTATTCCGATGTTGATGGCAGGGTCGGTCGTGTTGTCGAAAATCGAGGCTCAGGCTATCCGACGATTAATAGGGAGCTCGAGCAGGCCTTGATGCCCGCGCCGATTGCCAAGAGTACTCTCGATGAGTTTGTCTTGATCATGAGGCATCGACGTATGACGGACCAGGAAGGCCGGTCATACACAAAGGAAAATGTAAAGACGGCCATCCTCGGTTACATTGCTGATCGTGAGAGCGTAAGCACGTCGGAACTTGCGAAGGCGTCGGGAATGTCAATGAAAACGGTACGCCGATATCTGTCCGCGCTTATGGAAGAGGGAATTGTTGAGGGGATTGGAACGGCCAACAGCCCCAAGCGGCGCTATCGCCTACGTCGGTAGGAGCAGTCTGGTAGCTCGCCGTTCTCATAACCCGGAGGTCGTAGGTTCAAATTCTGCCCCCGCGACCAAGAACTTTAGCAGCTCAGAGGCCTTGTTCCTCTGGGCTGTTTTCTTTTACACAAGGGATGCGGTCAAGACTTCCGAGCGAAATATGAGCAGATTGCAACGACCTCCAAGGCAAAACGGATGCCAATAAAACTAAAACGGAGGTGCAGGCGTTTGCCGGGGCTCTCTCCGGCAAGGGCACATCCAAGGGCCTGTTCATCACCACGGCCCGGTTCTCCAAGGAGGCGCGCGGGTATGCCGAGGGCCTTCTGGGCCAGACGGTCGTTCTCGTCGACGGCCCTGCCCTGGCCTGCCTCATGATTGACTACGGAGTCGGCGTGAGCACGAGGCAGGTGTACGAGATCAGGGTCGTGGGCACGGACTTCTTCGAAGAGTGAGCGATGCTGAGCGTCTCATAATGTCGTCCGAAGGTTACCGTCGTATCTCGGACATGGTCTGCCTCGAAGTTGAAATCGCAGCGTGTGATCTCAACTTGTCATTCGCTAGAGCTGGCCTGAATTCTTTAGGGTTTGCGGCAGGGCGTTGGATAACGCTCAAGCCGTTTGATGCTCATCGAGGAGCTTTAGTTTCTCGATGAGCATCTTCGTCAGCTCCTCGTCTTGGATGAGGTCTATGCCGAAGCATTTCTTTCCCGCGTCCTTGAGGGATGCGCCGATGTGATATGCGGTCGCACTGTCGAGGATAAGGAAGCGGTCGTGGAACGTTCTGGTGCGGCGGACGGTGAGCTGCGGGTACTGTGCGTTGAACACGTCGACGTCGCCTTGCGTGAGCCGGTTGCCGGACGTGTAGACGGTCACCGCGACGCCCTTGCGCTTCTTTGCGAGGATGTTCAGGGTGTGGACATCTACGTAGCCATCCACGAGGGAGATTTCGCGCTCGGCGCGGCCCACGAGATCTGTCAGCAGGCTGAAGGCGTCGAACATCTGCCCGGCGAAGAAGATCCGCTGGGGTTTCTCTACCTCGTCTTCGAGCAGGCGGAACACTTGGTTGAAACGTTCGTCGGTCGATTGCTGAAACGCCGCCTGACTCAACTCGACACCGCGCAGCCGCTCAAACAGGGTGGCATTTTCGGCGAGGAGGTGGCGCATGGCGACAAACGCCCTCATGATACTGATACTGGTCTGCACCGCCACTTCGCTGCGTAGTACGCCGGACAGCATGGCTATGCCCTGCTCGGTATAAGCATAGGGGAGGTAACGCCGCCCGCCGCGGCCCTCCATGGTCTTTGAGGTTCCAATTTGGCACCTCAAAGACTCGTCCTCCTCCTTGGTCAGTTGAAAACGGAAGTCCTCGGGGAATCTGTCGGCGTTGCGTGCGGCGGCGCGGTTGAGATTCTTTGTCTCTACCTCGTATAACCGAGCGAGATCGGTGTCGAGCATGATTTGCTGCCCACGGACGGTATGGATTAGGGGCTCTATGTTTGCGGAATCGACCAGGGCTATCGGCGCGCTCGTTTCGACCGATTCGTTCTCGGCATCAAAATCGCTCATGGTTCCTCGATTCAAAGATGGGGACGCTCCTGCGTCGAAAGCATTTTATCATCCTGGGCTTTGTCGCCCGCCGGTCCAGCGGCGATGACCTCTGACGTTAGGGAGGGAGTGTGCTTCGTCGTGGCGACGTCGGCCCCAAGCCTCCCTCGCCATGACGGTGACCCGGCTCCCGTCGATGGTGATGGGCGCGCCCGCCCCGCGCTGGATCTCCAGGAGATCGGCGGCTTCGCGGTCGTTCCCTCCCATCATGTGCGCGTACACGTCCATCGTCATGCTCGACACCTCGTGGCCGAGCCTTCCCTGCACGCTCTTCGGGTCGATGCCGTTGCCGATCAGGAAGGTGGCCTGCGTGTGTCTCAGCTCGTGGAAGTCGTAGCCGACGTAGAGCCTCCGCTTGCGGCCGCCCTCCTCGGCCTCCTCCATCCTGCCGAGACCGTGCTCGATGAAGTGGCCCTTCTGCCACGTCGAGAAGTTGTCGGGGTCGTGGAAGCCGAAGTCGCTGTCCGAGCACACCGGGGTGTCCGGGGTCTGGGAGAGGCCCTGAACCTGCATCCGCCTCGCCTTCGAGCGGGCGGAATATCCGGTCGAAGCGCTCGTCGGTCGAATAGAGTGGTCGGTCTATTTCGCACCTTTGTCGCAGTAATGTCGCACCTCTGTCGCAGTAATGTCGCACCTTGGCCGCGGTGGCATCGATGACCCAAGGGGTTACCCCTTTGTCGCTCCCCATGGCTAACTAATGCCGGCGTGCACCGGCGCGGCGTGAATTAGGGAACTCTGCTGTGGGGTTGGGAACCTTTACTGGTGACTGCCGTTGGCCAAATCCCATCCCGGACATGACGGTCCCGTTTCCGGACACTCGCGGACAATGTCCGGAAACGGGCCAAAAATGTCCGGAAAAGGGATGAAATGTCTGGAATTGCGGGGTTGGCCCACGCCCGGGCTGCCGTGGCGCGGTCCTCGGTATGACGGCGGGGCGATGCCGTCGGCCTGTCCGCTTTTCCACTCGGGCTTCTGGTCTCAAGCCTCTCAAACAAAATCTCGATCTGTAACAGGTGGGCCCGATTTGGGTGGCTAGATGTTACAGATCGAGACAGGCCAGCGCGCCGGCTTCCGTTTGTCTCGATCTGTAACAGTTAGGGCTGATTTTGGTCTGCAAATGTTGCAGATCGAGACATTTCGCCGGGACGCCTCCCGTTATACCGAGGGGGTGGACCGCGTATCCAATCTGACGCACACCAGCAAGGTGTGAACCGGGGAACTTGTACTTGGGAACCAGGGGCTACTGCTGACCGAGTTTCATTCCGGAAACGGGTCAAAAATGTCCGGAAAGAGGCTGGAATGTCCGGAATTGAGGGGTTGCCCCTGCACTCGAGATGACGTGGCGCAGCTGTCGGTGCGGGATCGGGGCGAGGCCGCCGCTTCGTCCGCG